>CAVHIJ010000020.1:0-17582 GCA_963635945.1 bacterium
TTTCGGAGGTTAAGATGGATTTTCGGGAAATTTCAAAATTGCCGCCTTTTACGCGGGCGCTTTTGACGCAGGCGGGAAAGCGGCCGGTGTCTTTTGCGACGCCGGGTCATCGCGCGGGGGAATTATATCGGAAGACGGAAGCGGGGAAAATTTTTTGCGAGGCGCTTTCGGAGAATTTTTTTGCGGCGGATATTTCCGATTCGGATGATGCAATCGGAAACGTGAATGCGCACGAAGGCCTCGGCGGCGAGGCGGAAGTGCTGGCGGCGTGCGTTTTTCATGCGGATAAAACAATTTTCGTTTTGGGCGGGACGTCGGCGGCCAATCGCATCGCCTGTGCGGCGCTTTTATCACCGGGCGATACGGTTCTCATGGCGGGGCACAATCATCAATCCATGGTGCAGGCGATAGCGGAAACGGGAGCGCGCGCCGTGTTTCTTCCCGTGCTGCGAAATGAGGCGGGAGTCGTCATCGGTACGCCGCCCGCATGCCTTACGGAAAAATACCTTCGGAGGCAGGCGGCGCGCGTTTCCGGAAAGAAAACGAAGAAAAAGCGGCCGTATCGTCTCGCGTGCTTTCCGCTCGTGACATATGACGGCGTTTTCCTTTCGCCGCGGAAAATTTCGGAAACGGTGGGGCCGCTTTGCGATTATATTTTATTCGATGCGGCATGGGGCGGATACGAAGCATTTTTGGCGGAAATGAAAGATTTTTCGCCGCTTCTCATGCCGCTTTCGGAAGACGCGCCGGGGATTTTGGTCACGCAATCGGTGCATAAGCAGCTCGCCGGTTTCACGCAGACGTCGCAGCTTCACATTCGCGATGCGCATTTGGCGGAGGAAAAGCGGCGGCTTCTCCCCGATGTGCTTGAGGCGACTTTTTCGGCACATGTGTCGACGTCGCCGTCCGCACCGCTTTTCGCCGGGCTTGAAATGAATGCGGCGATTCACGGGGAAGCGGGGGAGGCGATCTGGGAAGAAGCCGCGGAGAAGGGACGTTTTCTCAAAAAAGAAATGGAAACGCGCCTGCATCATCTGCGCCCGTTTTCGGCGGAAAACTTCGGCGAGGGGACGGAGGATCTGTATCGGCCGGACCCGTGCAAAATCTTTTTGGAAACGCGGCCCGCGGGGATTTACGGCGGCATTTTGGATGCGTATTTGCAAAAGCGTGGCATTGTGCCGGAAAAATCGTCGCCGCAGGGCGTGCTTTTTCTGATTTCACCGGCGGATACGGAGGAACAATATGAGACACTTCTCGCGGCGCTTTGCGATTTCGAAACCGCGATGGATACGTACGTCCCGATTTCGGACATTTTTCCGCAGGTGCGGGATGAAAATTTGAGCGGCGGGACACTTTCCGTCTTGGGCGGCGTGATGCTTGATTTCCTGACACTTTACGATTTTTGGGATTTGGAAACGCAGTGTTTCGAAGCGGCGCCGAAAATGAAATTGACGCCGCGGGAAGCGCGTGATGGCTTCGTTTCCGGAAAGGCACGTCTCGTGCCGCTCAAAAAAGCGGTCGGCCGTATCGCCGTCGAATGTGCGGGCGCCTATCCGCCCGGCATTCCCGTCGTCTTCCCGGGTACCCGTTTCACAAAAGAAGCGGTGTGCTATCTCGATCTTCTTTCCGATTTCAACAGAATTTTCCCCGAATTCCCGACGGAGTTCCGCGGGATTCATGAAGGAAACGTGTGGGTGTTGTGACGCGCGCGTTTGCTTTTTTTGAGGGCGCGTGATATACTTTTGGCATGGGGCTATAGCTCAGTTGGTTAGAGCGCTTCGCTCACATCGAAGAGGTCCTGTGTTCGAGCCACAGTAGTCCCACCAGCGCCGATAAAGATCCGATGATATTCGGGTCTTTTTTGTTTTTATTTTCCTCTTCCCCCTTGTCCATTTTCCTCTTTTCCCATTCCCTATTAATCTGTGGTACAATATATTAAATATAAATAAATCGGTTGGAATTCTGTCAGATTTGGGCGGCGCCGGCGGGCGCGGCACGGAGGCTTAGCTTCATGGGCAAGCGTTTTTCTTTTATTCATTGCGCGGATTTGCATTTGGGCGAACCTTTTGCGGGACTTCGGTCCGGCGATGTGGGGCCTTGGACGGAGGCTATCGGCAAGGCGACGTTTCGCGCTTTCGAGCAGGTCATCGATATGGCGATCGAAGCGCACACGGATGCGGTTTTGATTTCCGGCGATGTGTACAATGATTCGCATCACAGTTTGGCGGCGCAGATGGCGTTTGCGCGCGAGATGTATCGGGCGGCGCAATCGGGTATCCGCGTTTTTATCGTGCACGGCAATCACGATCCGGATGACGCATGGCGGGCGGATATACCGCTGCCGGATACGGTGCACATTTTCTCTTCGGAGCGTACGGAAGCGGTGCCGCTTTTTGTGGACGGAGAGCGCGTGGCGACCGTGTACGGGCGGAGCTTTGCGACACAGCATGTGCGGGAAAATTTGGCGGAAACTTTTGTGCGCGAGCCGGACGATGGCTTTGCCATCGGGATGCTTCATACGGAAATAGGAAACGCGGATTCGCTCTACGCGCCGTGTTCTACGGACGATTTGCGCCGTGCGCACATGGATTATTGGGCGCTCGGACATCAGCATACGCGCGCCGTACTTTCGGAAAATCCTTTCATCGTCTATCCGGGAAATACGCAGGGATTAGACGCTCGGGAAACGGGTCCCCGCGGTTGCTATCTCGTCGATGTGGGGACATTCGGCACCGTTTCTTTGACCTTCCGCGCGACGGATATGATTCGCTGGGTGGATCTTGCTTTCGATATTTCGAAATTCGAGCATGCGGAAGCGCTCTTGGCCGAAATTCGCAAAGTGCGGGCGACGCTTAAATCGGAAACGAATCGCCCGAATATTGTGCGTCTCATTTTCACGGGGCGCGGCCCCTTGCACCGCGTGATTGCATCCGAATCCGGGCGCGAATATCTGTTTCAGGCATTGAATGAGCGGGAACAATTCCGTCACGTTTTCACATATTATGCTTCGATAGAGGACAGGACACAATCGGAGCTCGATTTGGAAGGGCGGAGAAACTTGCCCGACGGCTGCGGGGATTTCCTTCGCGCTTATGATGAAGCGGCCGGTTTATCCGATGAAGAATTATGGAATACACTTTCCGAATTGGCGAAAATCCAACCCGAAATGGTAAAGCTTCCGTCACTTTTCGGCATGATCGACAAAGAGATGATGCTGGAGGCTTTTAAAAGGGCGGAGCTTTTGGGCGCGGAGAAGCTGATCGAGGAGGGCAACGATGAAAATCACTGATATGCAGCTTTTGCGTTACGGCATTTATCGGCAAATTTCGTGGCAGCCGGCGACGGATCGGCTGATTGTCGTCATGGGCGAGAATGAAAGCGGCAAGACGACGATGCTCCGTTTCATACGGGACATGCTTTTCGGATATCCGCGCGGCGAATGGCGCGGTCGGGAAGGAAATATGGGGCTTCGCCGGGAGACGGGTGAGGCGTATCGCGTGCACCGCATGGAAAAAGAAAGTCGGTACGAAGACGCCGCGGGCCGTGAAATTCATGAAGATTTGGGCGCCACGTGGTGGCATGGGCTCGACCGCTCCATGTACGAGAAAATTTTCGCCGTGGGGCTGGAAGATTTGCAAGGCGCCGGTTTCCTTGCCAAAGAGGAAGTGCGCAGTCGTTTCTTCCTCCTTTCGGGCGGCGATGCGCTGGCGGAGGCGCGGCGCGATTTCGGGAAACGGAAAGAGCAATTACTGCTGCCTTCGACATCCGGGAAACGACGTATCAACACACTTTTGGAGAAGAAACGGGAGCTTGATGCGGCGCTTTCGAATCTGACTTGCGATGAGGAGAAGTTTTCGGAATTCCGGAATCGCCAGGCGGAAATCAAGAAGGAAATCGGAGAGCGCGAGGAGCGCATCCGTGCGAATAAAGAGGAGATGCGGTCTCTCGAAAAGCGTCTCGGTGCGTGGAATTATTACGTGCGTGCGCGCGAAATCCGCCGCAAATTGGATTTGTCGGAGCAGGTGAAGCATTTCCCGCAAAACGGCAAAGATCAATGGAATCAGCTCATGAATCGGATGGAAATTTTGCATGAGCAAAAGGCGGAATTGGAAAAGAAATTGGCGGAGCATACGCCTAGGACTATGGAAGAGGTCATTCCGTGGGCGTCGGCAGCCGACACGCTCGAATCTCTCTATCGGGATTTAGGGCGCTGGCATGCGACGATCGAGGAAGCGGCGGAATTGACGGAAGAACAGAATACCTGGCGGGAGAATTTTTCCGCGATGGGGCTGACGCTCCCGCTTTGGCAGACGAGACTTTCGCCCGACGAAAAGTACAGAGCCGTCGATTGGGATGACGGCAGACGCCTCGCGCAGGGCGTTTCCGTGCGCAATAATGAATATCATTTCTGGGCGAAACGCGAGCCGGATGTGGAAACGGATGAAACGGCGGGCGAGGAGCCGGATGTGGTGTCCGAAGAGGATTGGCGCGCGGCCGAGGAAGCGGCGACGGCGGCCGAGACCTTGGTGCACGATCGGAAAAAACGGAGCGATGAATATAAAGCGCTTTCCGAGAAAAAAGATTCGTATTTCACGCTGTGGTTCTTCCTCGGCGTCATTCTGATGCTGGCTGGTGTGGGCGCGCTCTATGCGTTTTACACCGCGGCGGCGGGCTTTATCGCACTCTATGCGGCGGGCGGCGCGGCGGCGCTTTCGCTCGTTTCCCTTTTCATCAATCATCACATGGCCGGGAAAAAGGCAAAACGCATGGCACGCCTCTTTGCGGAGCTTAGCGATATCGAAGCGAAAGTGGCCGACATCGCCGAAAAACTCCCGGTGCCGATACCGGAAAAAGAAGAAGATTTGGGCGTTTTCCGCAACGGTATGCAGCAGAAACGCGGCGAATTTTATAAAGCATTGGCGGCCTCGCAAGCGCTTTCGTGGAAACGCGAATCGATTGAGCGCCAGCGCCGCGAGCATGTAAAATGGGAAGAAGAAGGCAAGACGCTCGAAGCGGCGAAGGCCGAAGCGGATGCCGATTGGGCGAAATGGCTGGAAACGAATCATCTGCCCTCCGTTTCCGCCGACGATCTCTCCGCTTTGCAGGAAGAATGGCAGACGATTTATGCGGCCAAGGGCGCGGGAAATATTATCGCCGTCCGCCTGGATCGGACGAATGAACGCCTCCGCGATTTCGAAAAACGCGCACTTTCCGTCGTCTCCAAGACGGGGACGGATCTTTCCGTGACGCCGGAGACGATTGAGGATATTTATAAAGAAAATCGGAAACGGCTCCTCGAATGGCAGACGATTTCGGAGAAAAATCGTCAGCACGAAGGGTACGAAAAAGAAATGGAAAGCAATCGCCGGCAATGGGACGCTTCCCAATCGGCGATGAAGCTTCTTTTCGACAGCGTGGGCGCGACGACGGCGGAGGAATTTGCCGAGCGCGTGACGGCCTATGAGCAGCACGACGCCTTGCAGCGTGATTGGGAGACGGTACAAAAAGATATCCGCCTCTATGCCGGCAGCGACGAAGAATTCGCGCGGCTCTGGACGCTTCTCGGCACGGGCGAATACGACGAATGGAATGAAAAACACGGCGCGATTCAGGCGGAGACGGAAGAAGACGAGAAAGTGCTCGCCGAGCTTCGGAAAGAAGAAGGCTCCGTGGAAACGGAAATTCGGCGCCTGGCCAATGACGAAGCCATCACGAAAGTGTTGCAGGAGCAGAATCAGACGGAAACGGATCTGCGCGCCTCCCTCTCCGATTGGCTCACCTACGTCTATGCCGAGCACTTCCTCGAAAAAGCGCAAATGAAATATGAAAGCGGCGAGCGGCCGAAAATTTTGGCGGCGGCGAATGATTTCCTGCGCAAAATGACGCAGGGTCGCTACGGCCTTGAAGTGAGCGAAGACGGCAAAAAAATCAGCACCGTCGATGCGCTTCACAATAGGAAAGATGCGAAAATTTGGTCTTCCGGGACGGGTGATCAAGTCTATTTGGCACTGCGCCTTGCGATGGCACTTTCCTTCGGTGAGCAGCTCGAGCCCCTTCCCATCGTCCTTGATGATATCTTCGTCCGCTTCGACGAAACGCGTCAGCGCGAGACACTCCGTTTCCTCATGGAACTCGGAAAGGAAACGCAAATTTTCCTTTTCACCTGCCACGAGCAGACGATGCGCATCGCCGAAGAAATCGGAAAAGAACAGCAAACGGGCGAATTCGTCCGCCTGAAAAACGGCACGGTGAATGTGGGGTAAAAACAGTGCAAAGTGCAAAGTGCATCCTGATTTCATGTCTCATGCCTTGTTTTTTCTTTGGTAAAAAAATATTTTCTTTGTGTTGCTTTTTGAAAAATTTTGGTGTAAAATTGTGACATTATACGGCGCGGGGCTTTTAGGCTCCGGTAGGAGAATGGTTTCTCAATCGGGATATGGAACACCCGAGACAATTTTGTAGGTTTGGCCGTATAGAGTTTTTTATCCGGGAGGATGAGTAGAATGGAAGCAAGAAAACTGAACAAATTTTTGGCTGCAGGTTTGGCAGGTCTCATGGCTTGCGGGTTCATGGCGGGTTGCGGAAGCGATTCGAAAGGGAATACCGCATCGGGTAAGATGAAAGTCGGGATTGTGCAAATCGTACAGCACCCGGCCCTTGACGATTCGAACAAGGGCTTTGTTGATGCTTTGAAACAGCGCGGGCTTTTGGACAAGGTCGAAATCGATCAGCAAAATGCGCAGGGCGATCAATCGAATTTGCAGACGATCGCAAATCGTTTCGTTTCCGGAAAGTACAATTTGATTGCCGCGATTTCGACGCCGGCGGCGCAGTCGATGGCCAATGCCACGAAGGATATTCCGATTGTGTGCACGGCGATTGCGGATTTCGAAAATGCGAAGCTCATGGCATCGGAAGCAAAACCGGACGGAAATGTGACGGGCACGCACGATCGCGGTCCTTTGGATAAGCAGGTGGCGCTCATTCGCGAGATTCAGCCGAATATCAAGACAATCGGTATTTTGTACAATTCGAGCGAAATCAATTCGGTGATTCAGGCCGAGCGTCTCAGAAAAGAGTGCGAACCTTTCGGAATTTCCGTCAAGGAGCTCACGGTGAATTCGGTGAATGACGTGCAGCAGGTGGCGGAAGCTTTCGTGGGCGAGGTCGATGCGATTTTCATTCCGACGGATAATGTCGTGGCGTCTTCGATTCCGAATTTGATGGCGATTGCACATAAGGGGAAAATTCCCGTATACGGCGCGGAGGTCGGCCATGTGAAGGGCGGCGCTTTTGCTTCCGAGTCGATCAGTTTCTACGATATCGGCGTGGGTGCGGGCCATATGGCGGCCGATATTTTGGAAGGAAAGAAAAAAGTAAAAGATATCCCGGTGGTGGGAGCGGATCAATCGAAGCTCTACATCAATCGGGAGGAAATGAATTTCCTGGGAATTTTGATTCCGCAGTCCGTTCTTGATCGGGCCGAAGTGATTTAAGGAGTTAGTAAAAATGTTTGATTTGGCTGTATCCACTGTGGCGCAGGGGCTGATGTGGTCGATTCTGGCGCTCGGTGTGTTTCTCTCATTCCGCGTGCTGGATGTGCCGGATATGACTTGTGAAGGGAGTTTCCCGCTGGGTGGGGCCATTGCTGCGACGATGATCGCGGCGGGCGGCTCGCCCTGGTTGTCTCTTTTGATGGGGGCTGCCGGCGGCGTCATTGCGGGTGCCGTTTCCGGTGTCCTGTATACGAAACTGAAAATTCCGGCGATTCTGGCCGGGATCCTCAGCATGATTGCGCTGTACTCCATCAATTTGCACATCATGGGGAAGGCGAATATTTCTCTTCTGCGCACGGATACGGTCTTTTCTCTTACGGGGAAACTTTTCGGAACGGGGCAGGGCGCTTCGGCTTTTATCCTGCCGGCGGTGATCGTCGTTCTTATCATTTTGGCGATTTATTGGTTCTTCGGGACCGAGCTCGGCATGTGCATTCGCGCGACGGGCTATAATGTGCAAATGATGCGCTCCCAGGGTGTGAATACGGACAGCATGATTATTCTGGGGCTTTGTATTTCCAATGCGCTCATCGGTCTTTGCGGTGCGCTTGTCGCACAGAATAACGGCTTTGCCGATGTCGGCATGGGCATTGGGACCATCGTCATCGGGCTGGCTTCCGTCATCATCGGCGAAGTCATCCTGGGCGTGAATTCTTTCAAAGAATCGCTCGTCGCCGTCATCATTGGCTCGGTCATTTATCGTATCGTCATCGCGACGGTCCTCTTCATGGGCATGCCGCCGAACGACTTGAAACTTTTCACGGCCGTCCTCGTCATGATTGCGTTGGCGCTTCCGATGATAAAAGAAAATTTGCAAATGGGAAAGGCGGGCTGAACATGCTGAAAGTCACACATATCAGTAAGACCTTTTTCAAAGGCACGCAAAATGAAAAGAAAGCCTTGATCGATGTGTCGCTCACTTTGAACGACGGTGATTTTTGCACGGTCATCGGAGGAAACGGCGCGGGCAAATCCACTCTTTTGAATTCGATTGCCGGAGTATTTCCCCTGGATACCGGTACAATCGAACTCGACGGAAAAGATATCACGCGTACGTCCGAGCATAAACGGGCGAAATACATCGGCCGCGTTTTCCAGGATCCGATGAAAGGGACGGCGGCCGGCATGCAGTTGGAAGAAAATCTTATCATTGCATCCCGTCGCGGCGAATCCCGGCGCCTTCGCTGGGCTTTCGGTAAAGGGGACACGGAAAATTTCAAAAATCTTTTGAAACGTCTCGATCTCGGTCTGGAAGATCGGCTGAAATCGCGCATCGGACTTTTCTCCGGCGGGCAGCGCCAGGCGGTCACGCTCCTCATGGCGACGCTTAAAAAACCGGATATTCTTCTTCTCGATGAACCGACGGCGGCACTCGACCCGAAAACGGCCGAAAAAGTCATGCAGGCGACAGACGGTATCATCCGCGAGCAGCATCTGACGGCGCTCATGATTACGCACAATATGCGTGATGCGATCCGCTACGGCAATCGCCTCATCATGATGAATAGCGGCCGCATCATCGCCGATTATACGCCGGAAGAAAAGAAGACGCTCACCATCGAAATGCTTCTCAAAAAATTTGAGGAAACATCCGCCGACGTCAGCGACCGAGTCCTTCTTTCCAATTAAAGAAATTTAGGGCGGGGAGAGAGCCTCGCCTTTTTTGCGCCCTTTTTTGCGCTTGCCTTTTCTGCAACATTTGAGCTGAAGCCATGAGCCGTTGGCTGTGAACCGTGGGTTTTAATCGGTACACTGCGCGGCATTTTTTATAATCGACGCTTACGCGCCTCGCCGCCTTCGGCGGCATAAGATATGATATGCGCGAAGCGCATCCTGAATCTCATCCCCCATGCCCCATCCCTCATGCCTTTTAACCAAATGTTGCACAAAGTCAATCTTGCAAAGTGTCGCAAAACATAGTATAATGGCACAGTTTTTAAACCGTTTCCCGGGCCGGCGAAACTCCGACGCGGTACTGAGATACGGCTATTTTCCCAATTAGGAGGAATATTATGCTTACCGTTGAACAGAAGAAAGAAATCATTGCCGCTTACGGCAAGAGCGAAGGCGACACCGGATCCCCGGAAGTCCAGATTGCCCTACTTACGAAGAGAATTGTTCTTCTTACCGAACATCTGAAAGAACACAAAAAAGATCATCATTCCCGCCGCGGCCTGCTGAAACTCGTCGGCCAGCGTCGGAATATGCTCGCGTATCTTCGTCGCACCGATATCGAACGCTACAGAGCCATCGGACAGAAATTGGGTCTGCGTTTGAAATAATCGCAAAATTTTTGGCAGAAAAGAATCGGATACGCTCCGGTTCTTTTTTTATACAGAGGAAACCGAGACTCCGTTTCCTTTGCGAGTAAAAACAGGGAGGAGACCACTATGAAAAAAAAGAAAGTGATTGTCGGCGTCGTGGGCGCCGGGCATGTGGGAGCGCATGTAGCCTTTACGCTCGGAATGACGGGCACGGCAGATATTGTAAAAATTTGTGACGTGAAAAAAGAAAAGGTCGTCAGCGAACGCCAGGATCTCATGGATGCCGTGAATTTCATGCCGCATCGCGTCGATTATCAAATCGCAAGCTATGAAGAACTCGCCGATTGCGATATCATTATCAATGCCGTCGGGGATATCACCCTCTGTGCGACGGGAAATCGTGACGATGAAATGATGAATTCCGTGAAACAAGTCACCGATTACGTGCCGAAAGTCGTGGCGGCCGGTTTCAAAGGCATTTTCATCAATATTACAAATCCGTGCGATGTCATCACGCAGATGATTGCCGAACGTGCGGGACTTCCGAAAGGTCACGTCTTCGGGACGGGGACTTGCCTCGATACGTCGCGCCTCGTGTCCGCCATTGCGCAGCAGACGGGCATCGAGCATCATTCCTTCGTCGCGTACATGATGGGTGAGCACGGAAATGCGCAAATGATTCCGTGGTCTCTCGTTTCCTTTGGTGGGAAACCCCTGGCTCAGGTCGAAAAAGATCCGCGTTTTCATTTCAATAAAGATGAAATTCGTGAAAAAACCATTAAAGCGGGCTGGGTGACATACAGCGGAAAATTCTGCACGGAATACGGCATTTGCTCCACGGCGGTCGCACTCGCGCGCTGTGTCCTGCACGATGAAAAACGCATTTTCTCCTGCAGCGTCCCGCTCGACGGCGAATACGGCGAATCCGGCATTTTCGCCGGCTGCCCGGCCGTCATCGGCGGAAACGGCGTCGAAGAAGTCATGGAATATGAACTTCCGGAAACCGAACTCGCCGAGTTCAAATCCTGTTGCGAGACAATTCGCAAGAATATCGAAAGAGCAAATGGGATGATTTGAGAAATGCTTATATAAAGAAAACCGTCCAATCGGGCGGTTTTTTCTTTGGGTTATGCGCGGATGAGTTGATGCGTTGATGCGATGCAGGTGTCGCCTTCGGCGAGATTTTTTATGCTATAATGAAAGAAAAAGATTTGAAACGAAAGGAGATTGCCATGAAACTTGTCATTATCAATAAAGTGGCGCCGGAGAGACTTTCGGCGATGGCAGCGCTTGTGCCGGGAAGTGTCGTCGAAGCGTATGCGTCCGTGAAAGAGGCGGCCGGTCATGTCGCCGATGCCGATGCGATTGCGCTCTGGGGTTTCCAAAATGTCGAGCCGCTTCTCGCCGAAGGGAAAAATATTCACTGGGTGCATTCCCTTTCCGACGGCGTCGAAAGATTGCTCACGCCGTCCATGATGACGCGCCCGATTCTCCTTACCAATTCTCACGGCGTGCACGATAAATCCGTTTCCGAGCACGCTATGGCGATTTTGCTCGCATGGTATCACAAAATTCCGCAGGTCACACGGCAAAAAGAAGCGCGCATTTGGAAACGGCCGAAAAATCGGATGCTCGACGGGGAAACGATGCTTTTGGCCGGCTTCGGCGGTATCGGTCGCGCCATTGCCGAGCGCGCAAAAGTATTCGGTATGAAAATCATTGCCGTTCGCAATCATCCGACGGAAGATCCGCTTGCCGATGTGACGGTCACGTCCGAAAATTTGCTTTCCGTCCTTCCTGCGGCAGATGTCGTCGTCGCAGCGCTTCCCACGACGCCTGCGACGAACGGTTTCTTCGATGATAAAACATTTGCCGCCATGAAAGACGGTGCATTTTTCATCAATATCGCACGCGCCTCCGTCGTCGACGAAGCGGCGCTTCTTTCCGCTTTGGAAACGGGAAAAATTTCCGGCGCCGGTCTCGATGTCTTTTCGACGGAGCCGCTTCCCGAAGATCATCCGTTCTGGGCGATGGAAAATGTCATCATCACCCCGCATGTCGCAAGCTTCATCCCCGATTTCTGGGAACGCGTCCTCACGCTTCTCGAAAAAAATTTTATAGCCTTCTCCAAAGAAGAGACTCTTGAAAATCTGATTGATAAAGAACAGGGATATTAAAATATCGTCGCCGAAGGCGACACCTGCATCGCATCAACGCATCCGCGCATCAACGCATAGCCTAAAGAAAAAGCCGTCCGAATGACTCGGACGGTTTTTTCTTGCAAGTATTTTTTAAATTTTCTCATTCATCTGAGCGAGCATTTTGATTTTGTGGATGACTCGCCGGCCATCTTCGCCTTCGAGATAGGTGAGCGTTGTGCGCGGCACCATGCGGCGTACCGTTTCCCAATCGTCATCGGCAAGTGCGCGGCGGACGGTGGAAGCAGAGACAATCTGATCGCCCTTCGCTTCGCGCGGTACGATTTTGAGATCGATGCCGTTTTCCGCAAAAACTTCGCTCATCGCCGCATTGTAAGCAAGGGTCGTCTTGTCTGTCGGTTCCTCGCCCACAAAACGGACGGTGATATTGAGCGCCGGCGCAATGCGTTCGGCGAAAATCGTCGCATCGAGCTTTGTCTGTGCCGCGAGTTCTTCCGTGCCTTTGATGAAATACGTCGGGAAGGTCGCGTTCGAAATAATGAAATCGCCGCCGGAAACGATGCGGACCGTTTTCATATCGTGGACGCCCTGCTTGATGAGGGAGAACCGATCGGAGAATGGGAAAATGGAGCGGTCTTCCTGGACGGCAAAGACGATGACTTCGTCGCAATTATTGACTGCATATTCGACAAGCGAGCGATGTCCCAGCGTGAAAGGATTGCAATTCATGACAATGGCGCCGCGATTGATGCCTTCGCCGGTGCCCAGAAGCGTGCGGATACGCGTCAAATATTCATCGAGCGTATTCTGGCCCTTTTCGAGAAGCGCCGCATACGGTTCGGCGACGGCCACACAGGAGAATCCCATATGTTCGAAGACCGGGACGTTTTTCGGTTTCGTATAAATCTGATTGCTCGTGATGCCGCGGCGATGCGATTCCGCTTCCAAATTGCGGATGATGCGGTGCGTGAGGCCTTTCTTCTGGTAATCGGAAGAAATGGCGATATCGCGCATGACACGGCCGCCGAGAGATCCCGTCGCGATGAGGCGTCCGTCATCGAAAAGCCCCATGGTGTAATCGATGTTCCCGGTGAATGTGAGATCGAATCCTTTCAGAAACTCGACGACGCGCGATTTTTCCGCGGGATCCGTCAGAAAAATTTCCTGCTCTGTAATCATACTGCCGACTCCTTTCAAAGAATGAAACGGTGGATTTATAAAGGAATAAAGAAACAATATTGCTACACGCGTATTATAACAGATATACGCTTTTAGTGCAAAATATTTCTTTTAAGTATACGCTTATTGCGCGATGCGTTCCCTCCATGCCAAATACATCCACACGAGCGCGGCGACGGTGAAAGCCGTGATGCTTGTGAGCTGCGCACTTTTGAGCCCGAAGAGGAGCGTGTCGTAATCGCCGCGGAAATACTCCAAGAAGAAACGCAGCGCGCTGTAGAGCATGACGTAGAGGCAAAAGACCGCGCCTTTTGTATGTTTCCCGCAGGAAAAAAGAAGAAGTGCGACGAAAATGAGAAGATCGCCCTGGCATTCCCAGACTTCCGCCGGCCAAAGCGGTGCGGCGCCGTACGTGTGATACGCCAGAGTCGTCTCCGGATAGAGAAGACCGAAATTTCCGCCCGTCGGATGCCCGAACGCATCGCCGTTCATGAAATTGGCAATGCGGCCGACGCTTTGCCCCAGAATGACGGCGGGCGCGACGACGTCCGCAAAAGGAAGCACGGGAATTTTGTGTCGTTTCAAATAGATAAAAGCGGCGAAACTTGCGAAAATGAGGCCGCCCTGAATCGCCATGCCGCCCTGCCACACGTTAAAAAGCTCCGTGAGATGATCGCCGTAATATTCCCAATCGAAGAAGAAAACATCCCAAAGCCGCCCGCCCAAAATGCCGGAAAAAGCGATGACGAGTCCGAGATCCCACATGTGTTCCTCCCAGCCGCGCCCGTCTTTTTTCAAAAGAAAATATGCGACGATGCAGCCGGACAAAATGCCGAGCGCGAAAAAGATGCCGTAGAAACGAATGGGGAAACCGCCGATATATGTGAGATATTGATGCATAGAAACTCCCGAAAAAGCAAAAAAACGTTTCCGAAATTTTTTTCATTATACAATAGATTTTTCTGTTGGACAAAGTGAAAGGTTTCGTGTATAATATTTTCGATTTATCTTTGGTAGTGAAATGAGGTGCAAACAGTGAAGAAGGATATCCATCCGGATTATCATCCTGTCGTGTTCCGCGATACCGGCGCGAATTATTCCTTCCTGACCCGCTCCACCGCGACCTCCAATCAGACGGTCGTCTGGGAAGACGGAAACGAATATCCGCTGATTAATATCGATATCAGCAGCAAATCGCATCCGTTCTACACGGGACAGCAGCGTTTCGGTCAGGCTCGCGGCCGCATTGAAAAATTCAATCGGCGTTACGGCAAGAAGTCGGCAGAATAAGAAACAGGGCGCAATGCCCTGCTTTTTTATTGCCGTTTTTTTGATATAATGTGTGATGACGGAATGAGTGCACCATAGGAAAGAATGCCGTGGGCTGTGGGCTATGAGCTATGGGCTTTAATCGGTGCGCTGCGCGGCATTTTTATAATCGCTCGCTATGCTCGCTTGCGCTGCGCGCGGCTTTGCCGCCTTCGGCGGCGAGGCGCCTTTGGTGCCGATTATAAAAATAAGTCGCCGCAAGGCGACACCGGTCAAAAGCCCACGGCCCATAGCCCATAGCTTTCGCACAAATGTTGCACAAAGTTTTTATCACGTAAGGACACTTATCACCCATGCAAATCGATCGTTTGGACAGTATAGAATCACGCTTTTTGGGAATTGAAATCGAGCTCTCGGATCCCGATGTCATCGGCAATCAGGAAAAGTTTCGCGCGCTTTCCAAAGAGCACGCAGAATTGGAAGAGACCGTGCAGGCGTATCGCGCATATAAAGAAACGAAAGCGGCGATCGAGGAAGACGTTTCTATTTTGGGAAATAAAGCCGAGGCCGAGCTTCACGATCTTGCGAAAGAGGATTTGCGCGAAAAGGAAACGTTGCTTTCCGATTTGGATAAGAAATTGCACATGCTTCTCTGCCCGAAAGATCCCAATGACGGGAAAAATGTCATTTTGGAAATTCGCGCGGGGACAGGCGGCGAGGAAGCGGCGCTTTTTGCGGCGGATTTGCTCAAGATGTATTTGAAATTCGCGGAGAAAAGAGGCTGGACGGCGGATATCGCCGATGCCGGCGAGACGGAGCTCGGCGGTTTCAAAGAAGTCACGTGTATGATTCGCGGGAAAAATGCGTATTCCGTTTTGAAATTCGAGTCCGGCGTGCATCGCGTGCAGCGTGTGCCCGATACGGAAAGCCAGGGGCGCGTGCATACATCGGCGGTGACGGTCGCGATTTTGCCGGAAGCCGAAGATGTGGATATCGAAGTGAATCGCGACGATTTGCGGATTGATGTGTACCGTTCGTCCGGCGCGGGCGGCCAGCACATCAATAAGACGTCGTCGGCGATTCGCATCACGCATTTGCCGACGGGCATGGTCGTGACGTGTCAAAATGAGCGAAGCCAATTGCAAAATAAAGAAAAAGCGCTTCGCATATTGAAATCGCGCCTTTATGCGGAAGCGACCGAATCGCAAGAAGCCAAGACGGCGGCGGATCGAAAGGGCCAAGTCGGGAGCGGCGATCGCTCGGAGCGGATTCGCACGTACAATTTTCCGCAAGGGCGCGTGACGGATCACCGTACGGGGCAGACGATTTATAAATTGGATTCCTTCCTGGCAGGAAATATGGATGAAATTTTGGACGGGCTCATGGAAGAAGACATGGCGCGGAGAATGAAAGAGGCAGAACATGGCAGAGGCTGACGTTTGGACGATACGAAGACTGCTCGCGTGGACGCAGGATTATTTCGCGCGCCACGGGATCGAAGAGCCGCGTCTCGATTCGGAAATTTTATTGGGGTACGTTCTCGGAAAATCGCGGATTTTTCTCTACACGGATTTCAATCAGATCGTGAATGCGGAAGAGCTCGCGGCTTTCAAAGTCTTGATTCAAAAGAGAGTGGCCGGTTTTTGCACGGCCGTTTTGGTCGGGAAACGCGAATTCATGGGTATTACGTTTCATGTGAATGAGCACGTCCTGGTACCGCGGCCCGATACGGAAGCGTGGTTGGAGGCGATTATCGGAAACTATCGCAATCTCCCGGATATTTCCATGCTCGATTTGGGTACGGGAAGCGGTGCGATTGCCGTTTCCTTTCTTTCATTTTGCAAAGAAGCCAAAGGGGTTGCGGTGGATATTTCGCCGGAGGCTTTGGCCGTTGCAAGAGGAAACGGGGAAACGGCCGGCGTTTCCAAGCGGATCGAATGGCGTGAGGGTGATTTTTTGAAGGCGCTTTCGCCGGAAGAAACGTTCGACGTGATTTTGACGAATCCGCCGTACATTCCGCGGGCGGTGATAGAAACGCTTGCCCCGGAAGTGCGCCGCGAACCGCACATGGCTTTGGACGGCGGCGAAGATGGGCTCGATTTTTATCGGATTTTGGCAAAAGACGCGGCCGCGCATGTGAAAGCCGGCGGACTTTTGGCCATGGAAGTCGGCATTGGGCAGGCAGATGCAGTGCAAAACCTCTTTTTTGGAAATCCCGCCTGGGCGGACAGCTCTGTGCTTCGTGATTACGGCGGCATCGCGCGCGCCGTGTGCGTGAGGAGGAGCGAGGCATGAATACAGTCACGGTTTCGGCGGAAGAAGAAGATTTTTCCGAAAAAATAAAAGAAATGGGACGGATTCTCCGCGAAGGAGGGCTTGTCGCCTTTCCGACGGAGACGGTCTACGGTCTGGGCGGAAACGCGCTTTCGGCGGAATCGGCGCGAAAAATTTATGCAGCCAAAGGGCGGCCTTCGGATAATCCGCTCATTGTGCATGTGGCCGATGCGTCGGAAGTTTCCGCACTCGTGCAAAGCGTGACGCCGCTTCAAAAGAAACTTATGGAAACATTTTGGCCGGGGCCGCTCACAATTGTGTTTCCGAAAAAAGATATCATTCCTTCGGAAACGTGCGGCGGGCTTTTGACGGTCGCAATACGCTGCCCGGCTCATGCGGCGACGCGTGCGCTCATTCGGGAAGCGGGGGTCCCCATGGCGGGGCCTTCGGCGAATATTTCCGGGAAACCGAGCCCCACGACGGCCGAAGATGTGCTGCGCGATTTGGGCGGACGGATTGATGCCATTATTGATGGCGGCCCGTGCGCAGTCGGTCTCGAATCGACGATTATCGCCTGCGAGGGGGACGGCATCACGCTGTATCGCCCGGGCGGCATTACGATAGAAATGCTGGAACGATTTGCGCCCGTTTCCGTCGATCCCGCGATTTCGGGAAAAACGGCGACGAAGCAGCCGCCGAAAGCGCCCGGTATGAAATATCGCCATTACGCGCCCAATGCCCCCATGACGGTGTATGCGGGCGATGTAAAAAAGGTAGAAACGATTTTAAAAGAATGGGCCGAAAAAGAGCCGGACGCCGGTTTCTTCGTGAGTGAGGAAACGGCGGCACTTTTGCCGAAAGATCGCGCGATTTTTATCTGG
>CAVHIJ010000021.1:0-17511 GCA_963635945.1 bacterium
GAAACGTGCTATGTGGGTGATTGTGAATCCCGACAACCGTGCATGCCGGTCTTGCCGCAATCCATTCTAACATCCTTCGGGGGCATCTTACCGTCCCGTTCATGTTACAGTCACGCTCAGCCGTGATTTTCCCCGTCAACGTATCAATAAATACTAAATCTTCGCAATCCGTTCCGGAGCGATGTTTTAGCATATCCCGAGCTTGCTTGAAAATCTCTCTTTCCACCTTTGCCGTTTCGCCGAGATTACTAAACTTACGCCGATATGCGCTTGTTTTTACGTCCGGCGATACGACCGTGTTTTTATCGGCGTATTTTCGCCCTACACCTTTCTCGCGCTCCTTGCCTCCGTACTTCTCTTTCCATTCCTTGAAAGTCATTGCCGGAGTGGTCACGGTCTTTCCCGTTTCCGGGTCTCTCATGACGCGCTTTCCGCCCTCGTCATCGCCGAAGTACGGGACAATGACGCAACGGCAATTCGGATGAAACGGCGGGGCGCAGATTGCTTATGCATTGAAAGTGAGAACTCCCTTCGGGGAGTTTTTTTGTTGCAAGTGCAAAGTGCAAAATGCATATAAGACGTCAGACTGTCAGACGAAAGACGCGCGCTCGGCCGGATCCTTGCCGACGGCTGACGGCTGACGGTCGACGGCAAGGTGTCGCCCGGCGGCGATGGATTTTTATATGGCATCGATGTCGCGGCGCTTATCGATGAGAGGTGTCGCCTGCGGCGACGGTTTCTGTTGTAATTGGCGTGAAGCACATCCGCGCATCAACGCTTCTCGCATCAACGCACCGCTTTTTTGAAATGTGGTATAAAGCCAAAACGGAAAAATGTTTCCTCCTTCTTTCTCTGTACAAAAAATTTTTTTCTGTTAAAATGTATATATATGCAAATTATGCAACGCGTTATTCGGCGGAGGAGTACCATGAAGCGTTACAGAATTATGAAAATCAAGGAAATTATTCAAAATCAGGTGATTGAAACGCAGGAGGAGCTGACGCTTGCTTTGCAGCGCGAGGGCATCGTCGTGACGCAGGCGACGGTATCGCGCGATATCAAAGAGCTCATGCTCGCCAAGGTGCCGTATGGCGGTGGGCGGTATCGCTATGCGCTTTCGGAAGGGAATAATCGGATGATGAGCCAAAATCACGTTTCCGTCCTTTTCCGCGAAGCGGTGACGAAAATCGATTCGAGTCTCAATCTTGTCGTCATTCATACGATTCCGGGCTCGGCGCAGTCGGTGGCTTTCACATTTGATCATTCCGAAGATCCTGCCATTGTGGGGACGGTCGCCGGCGACGATACGATTTTGATTGTCATTCGGACGCCGGAAGAAGTGCCGGATTTTGTGAAGAAAATTCAAAGTCAGTTGAAAGCGTAAGAAACGGAGGCCGGTCATGCTTGAAAGGCTTCATATCGTCAATTTTGCCATTATTGAGGATACCGAAATCGAATTTTCCGAAGGCGCGACGGTCTTCACGGGGGAAACGGGCTCCGGGAAATCCATATTGATGGATGCTCTTGCCATTTTGCTCGGGCGCCGCGCGTCGGTGGATCTCATCCGAAACGGGAAGGATTTTTTCCGCGTGGAAGGAATTTTTACGGCCGATGCTGCGATCTTGCCGCTCTTGGATGAAATGGGATTTGAGCCGGAAGACGGCGCGATCATCATTTCCCGTAAAATGAATCGGGCGGGGCGCGGCATGTGTATGATCAACGGCGCCGTCTGTACGGTGAAACAATTGGAGCGTCTCGGTCGTTTCTTGGTGAAACTTCATGAGCAGAACGACAATGCCGAGCTTTTGTCGTCGGAATTTTGTCGCTATCTGATCGATCGGTCGGATGACACGCTTACGACGGCGGCAAAAGAATATGCGGACATGTATGGGGAATATCGCACGCTGTGCCGGACGTTGGATGAGCTCAAAAAAGGGAAACAGGAAAATGAGCGGCGCCTGGATATTTTGCAATGGGAAATCGAGCAGATCGAGAATGCGGATATTCATGATACGACGGAGGATGAAACGCTTGCCGCGCGCCTTCGCGTGATGGAAAATCATGAGCGTATTTATACGGAAGTCGCGCGCGCGCTGGAAGCTTTGAACGGGGACCGCGGCGCGCAGAGTGAGCTTGCCGATGCCGCAAGCGCCGTTTCCGGAATCGTTCGCTACGATGAGGCAATGAAATCGATTGCCGAATCGCTCGAAAGTGCGCTGTATTCGGTGGAAGATGCGATGTCCGAATTGGAATCGTATGCGGCGGATGCGGAATTTTCCGAAGAGGAATTGGCGCAGCTCCAGGATCGGGATGAGCTTTTGTCCCAGCTCAAAATCAAATACGGACCGACGCTTTCCGATGTTTTAAAATACATGGAAACAGCGCGCGCGGAGTACGATCGGTTGCATGAGCTGGTCTATGACGAGGACGAGCTCAAAAAGAAAGCGGAGCAAATGGCTTCCGAAGTGACGAAGAGGGCGAAAGAGCTGAATGTCCTTCGCCGCGAAAAGGGGAAGGTGCTTTGCGAAAAAATCACGGCGTCTCTTCACGATATGTGCATGGATCATGCGGTGATGGAGCTTCGCGTCGCCGATCCGGACGGGCCGACGCCCACCGGTGCTTCCGATATGGATTTTTATTTTTCCGCCAATCCGGGGGAGCCGCTTCGGCCGATGCGCCAAGTCGCTTCCGGCGGGGAAATTTCCCGCATTTCTTTGGCAATCGAAGATATTTTGTCGGATCTTTTTTCCTGCCAGACGCTCGTCTTCGATGAAATCGATACGGGCATCAGCGGCGGGGCGGCGCTTCGCGTGGCGAAAAAAATCCGCCGCTTGTCGAAACGGGTGCAGCTCCTTTGCATCACACACATGCCGCAGACGGCGGGGATTGCGGATCGGCATTACTCCATCCACAAAGCGGTGGAGGGGGAGCGCACGGCGTCCTCGGCGGTGCTTCTTTCGGAAGAGGAAGGCATTCTCGATATGGCGTGGATGATTTCCGGAAACCGGCCGCCGTCCGAAAGCGCCATCCAATCGGCGAGAGATTTGCGCCGCGCCGTTTGCGCCGACGGTTGAAACGGGCATTTTGTTTCCGTTTCTAATTCGGAAACTTTGATAATAAAAAAGTTTCATATCGAAGAAATCGATATAGCATATAGAAAACTTGCAAGTATAAAAATGCCGTTTTCGATTGACGATACGGTATTTTTAGTGTAATTTAGGAAGAAATAAAACAAAATCATTTGTGATGGGAGGCCTTTTTATGATTCGTGTATTGGTGAACGGCGCCGGCGGGCGTATGGGCAGCGAAGTCGTCCGCAGTGTGTATGCGGAAGACGGTTTGGAACTTTGCGGTGCGGTAGATCCGTTTCATGCGGGGAAAGATGTGGGCATCGTCTGCGAAATCGGCGAGAAGGGGATTGTGATTTCCGAATCGCTCGAAGCGGCGTTTGCAAAGGAAAAACCGGATGTGGTCGTGGATTTCACGAGCCCATCCGTCATTTTCGAAAATGCGAAGACGGTCTTGGGAGCCGGGGTGCATATGGTCATCGGCACGACCGGGCTCACGGCCGATGAGCGCGATGTGCTGGCCGACATTTCCGCCAAAACGGGTGCCAATGTCCTCGTCGCGCCGAATTTCTCTCTGGGCGCGGTGCTTTTGATGGAAATGAGCGAAAAAATTTCCAAATATCTGCCGAATGCGGAAATTATCGAGCTTCATCACAATAAAAAATACGATGCGCCGTCGGGCACGGCCAAACTCACCGCCGAAAAAATGGCGGCGGCCAGAGTAACCGCTGCGGATGAAGATAAGACGAAGGAAAGCATTCCGGGTGCGCGCGGCGCGAAAGTGGAAGGCATTACGGTGCACAGCGTGCGTCTTCCCGGTTTCGTCGCTCACCAGGAAGTCATCTTCGGCGGCTACGGCGAAATTTTGACGCTCCGCCACGATTCGCTCGACAGAAAGAGCTTCATGCCGGGCGTCATGCTTGCCTGCAAAAAGGTGGCGGCTCATACGGGGCTGACATACGGGCTGGAACATTATTTGGATTGAATTTGAAATTTGAGGTGTATCATGAGTAAACTTCCGCGTGTGGCCATTCTGGGCGCGACCGGCGCCGTCGGGCAGGAATTTATCCGCCTGATCGAAGAAAGACAATTTCCATTTGCCGAATTGAAACTGTTGGCATCGTCCCGTTCGGCGGGCAGGAAACTCACGGTGTGCGGCAAAGAATACGAAGTGGAGGAAGCGAAACCCGAATCCTTTGAAAATATCGATATCGCGCTTTTCGCGGGCGGCAGCATCAGCAAGACGCTTGCGCCGGAAGCCGTGAAACGCGGCGCCGTCGTCATTGATAATTCGAGCACATTCCGCATGGATCCCGATGTCCCGCTCGTCATCCCGGAAATCAATCCGGAAGATATCGGAAAACATCACGGCATCATCGCGAATCCGAATTGCTCGACCATCATCATGCTGATGGCTTTGAAACCGATTCACGATCTTTCGCCGATTCGCCGTATCATCGTTTCCACCTATCAGGCGGTATCCGGCGCCGGCAAAGAAGGCATCGACGAGCTCTACGGGGAAACGGAAGCGCTTGCCAAGGGCGAAGCGTATGAACCGAAAATTCTTCCCAGCAGCGGCCTTCCGAAACATTATCAAATCGCATACAATCTCATTCCGCAAATCGACGTCTTCCTCGATACCGATTACACGAAGGAAGAAATGAAGATGGTGAATGAAACGCATAAAATTTTCCACGACGACACCATCGGCATCACGCCGACTGCGGTGCGCGTGCCGGTCATCCGGAGCCACGCCGAATCGATTTACATTGAAACGGAAAAACCGCTTGCGGTGGCGGATGTGAAAGCGGCAATTGATGCGTTTCCGGGCGCCGGCGTCAAAGACAATCCGGCCGAGCAGCTCTATCCGATGCCGCTCGACACCTCGGATAAAAATGATGTATTGGTCGGGCGCATCCGCAAAGACACCGTATGCGAAAATGCGATCAATCTCTGGGCCTGCGGCGACCAAATCCGCAAAGGCGCGGCGCTGAATGCCATGCAAATCGCGGAATATATGATTGAGAAGGAAATGTTTTAAGAGTAAAGAGTAAAGAGTAAAGAGTAAAGAGGGAAGGGGAAAGAGGTGTCGGCTTCGCCGACAATTCCTTTTTATGCCGGCGAGGCGCGAAGCGCCGATTATAAAAAAATGTCGCCGAAGGCGACACCTGAATCTCATGCCCCATGCCCCATCCCCCATGCCCATTTCGATATATTTGCAATAAGTGAAAAGCACGAAAGGAGATATCACAATGGTTTACTTAGGTCGTGTCATTACGGCGATGATTACGCCGTTTACGGAAACGGGTGCCGTCGATTACGAAGCGGCGGTCGCTTTGGCGAAACATTTGATTGATCACGGGACGGAAGGCCTTCTGATCGGTGCGACGACCGGCGAAGGCGCGACGATGTCCGAAGAAGAAAAATTAAAGCTTTACAATTTGATGGTCGATGAAGTCGGGGCTCGTGCTACCGGCAAAAAAGTACCGATCATCGGGAACGCCGGCGGCATCGATACCGTCGCTTCCTGTGCCTTTGCGAAGAAAGTACAGGAAACGGGCGTGGATGCGATTCTTGCCATCGTGCCGTTCTACGTGAAACCGACGCAGGAAGGCATGTTTCAACATTTCAAAGCGATTGCGAATGCCATCGACATTCCGGTCATGCTCTACGACGTCCCGGGACGCACGAATGTCAGCATTCAGCCGGCGACCGTGAAACGCCTCGTGGATGCGTGCCCGAATATCGTCGCGATTAAAGACGCGACCGGGAACTGGGATCATGTGACGCAGGAAAAAATTCTTCTCCCCGATGATTTCATGATTTACAGCGGCGACGATTCCTTCACCTATCCGATACTGGCAGCCGGCGGCGCGGGCGTCGTTTCCGTTTCCGCTCACATCATCGGCGAAGACATGCTCGCCATGATCGATGCCTTCCGGAAAGGCGATATCGAAAAATCCTTCGCGCTTCACAAGAAAACCTATCCGGTCAATAAGGATATTTTCTTCATCACGAGCCCGATTCCGATCAAGACGGCCGTGAATCTCCTGGGACTTCCCGGCGGAAAATTCCGTCTGCCGATGGTCGAACCGAATGAAGCCGAGCTTTCGCATATTAAGAAGATGCTTGTCGATTACGGACTGATGTGATATCAGTGCATAGTGCATAGAAAAGCCGAGAAACGATACGAGACAGTTCGTTTCTCGGCTTTTTTGTTTTGGGAAGGGGGTAGCGCTGTCGGTTTTGTGCTACATAAGAGCGGATGCTTACGGCTGACGGCTTACGGCATACGGCTTTAAGAGGTGTCGCCTGCGGCGACGATTTTGTTATAATCGGCGCCGATGGCGCCTCGCGCTGCGCGCGGCCAAGCCGATAAGCGTAGCGACATCGGCAATATAAAAATACGTGCGCGAAGCGCACACCTGTAAAAGCCGTCAGCTGTCAGCCGTAAGCCGTCGGCTCTTGCCAAAGCTGCGCGCGCACGGCCGCTTTCGGCGGCATAAAACAGAATATGCGCGAAGCGCATCCTGACCGCATCAACGCATCAACGCATCAACGCATATCTTTCATTAATTGTTTCACGAAAAATGTGTGAAATATTGTTAGAGTCTCTCGACAGATGTGATAGAATAGAGAACGTAACAAAAAGGGAGTTTTCTCGGTTTCCGAAAAAGAAGGACATAGCATGTACGAATATTTTTGTGCCGTCGTCGTCGGCATTGTGGAAGGGCTCACGGAATATTTGCCTGTTTCTTCCACGGGACATATGATTATCATCGGGCATATGCTCGGATTCGAAGGGCCGCTGGCCGACGTCTTCGATATTTTCATTCAGCTGGGTGCGATTCTTTCCGTCGTCGTCGTGTATAAAAATAAATTTATCGCGATGCTGCCGCGGAAAAATTGGTTCTCCAATCGGGGCGCGTCGCCTTTCAATATTGCGATTGCGATGTTTCCGGCCTGCCTCATGGGGCTTCTTTGCCACGGGCTCATCAAAAATTATCTTTTCGGACCATTGACGGTGATTATCGGGCTTATTGCCGGCGGCGTTTTTATGATGGTCGCCGAAAAGATGAAACGGAAATTTGTCGTGACGGATGTGGATGACATTTCCGCGCGCAAAGCGCTTCAGATCGGTCTTTTCCAGTGCCTTTCGCTCTGGCCCGGATTTTCGAGAAGCGGCAGCACGATCGCAGGCGCTCTTTTCCTCGGTGTCTCGCGCAAGGCGTCCGCGGATTTTTCCTTCATCATGGCCGTGCCGCTGATGTTCCTTGCGGTGACGTATGATTTGCTGAAATCTTGGAATTCGCTTTCTTTCTCCGATTTCGGGGTGCTGGCCGTCGGTTTTGTCACGTCATTTGTCGTCGCGTACATTTCCATTCTCTGGTTCCTCAAATTTCTCAATCGCTCCACGCTCACGGGATTTGCGTATTATCGTTTCGCTTTCGCGGTCTTTTCGGCGTTCTACTTCTATATGTGAGGGAAGAGTGAAGAGTGAAGGGGAAAGAGGAAAAACAGGTGTCGCCTTGCGACATCTTTTTTATTGCGCTATAGCTGTGAGTCGCATAAGAGCGGATGCATACGGCTTATCAGGTGGCGGCTACGCCGCATTTTCTGAAAAATGCCGCGCAGCGCTCCGATTTTTGCCTCATGTCTTGCGTCTGACAGTCTTCCGTCTTCGGCACGAAAAGAGTGTAAGGCCGAGCACGTTCTCTTTCCTCTTCCCGCTTCCCTCTTTTCCCGTGTCCAGTCAGCCGTTTTTGCACATTTTTCTCATACAAGGTATAATAATGAATAGTTTCACAGAAAAGGAGGGAGAGTATGGCGAAAGATTATTCTTTCGACGTGGTGTGTCGGACGGATTTGGCCGAGGCTCTAAATGCCGTGAATCAGGCGGCCAAGGAAATCGGGACGCGCTACGATTTCAAAGGCAGCAAGAGCCGCGTCGATTTGGCGGGTGATGTGATCACTGTTTTGGCCGATGACGAATTCAAATTGCGCCTTGTCAAAGAAATTTTGAATGGGAAACTCGTGAAGCGCGGGATTTCTCTCAAAAATCTCGAAGAAGGCAAAAAAGAAGCGGCGGCGGGCGGCATGTGCAGGCAGCAGATTACGCTCAAAAACGGTATTTCGGCCGATTTGGCCAAAGATATCGTAAAACGCGTGAAAGCTTCCGGCATCAAAGTGCAGGCGAAAATCAACGGCGATGAGCTGCGCGTTTCCGGAAAAGACAAGGATGATTTGCAAGCGACGATTCGTTTCCTGAAAGATCAGGATTTGCCCGTGGAATTGCAATTCACGAATTATCGGTGATGGATACGGATATACAAAAACCCATGCGCTGCGGGCACACGACGGGAGCGACGGCGGCGGCCGCGATGAAAGCGGCTCTCCTTGCTCTGGCCGGGAAATTTCCGAAAGAAGTCACGGTGCTTTCGCCGCAAAATACGCCGATTACGGTGCCGATCGAATCGGCTTGCGCCGAGGAGGGCACGGGGATGGCGACGGCGCTGAAAGACGGCGGAGACGATTTGGATGTGACGCACGGGACGCCGATCGTCGTTTCGGTCCGGTACAGGGAAACAGCCGGACTGGAACTCAAAGCCGGAAAGGGCGTCGGCACGGTGACGAAACCGGGCCTTCAGGTCGCAGTCGGGAAACCGGCGATCAATCCCGGTCCGCAAATCATGATGCGTAAAGTGTATGAGGAAACGGTGACGGACGGGCGCGGTGTCGTCGTCACGATTTCCGTCCCCGAAGGTGAGGAGCTCGCCAAGCAGACGCTGAATCCCGCGATGGGCGTCATCGGCGGCATTTCCATCATCGGCACGACGGGTATCGTGAAACCGATGAGCGAAGATGCGTACAAACGATCGCTTGTCCCGCAGCTTTCCGTCATCCGCGCGCAGGGTTTCCGGACGGTCATTTTGGTGCCCGGACGGATCGGCGAGCATGCGGCGGAAAAGCTCGGTATGCCGAGGGATGCGATGGCGGAGACGAGCAATTTCATCGGTTTTATGCTGGAAACGGCCGTCTCGATGGGCTTTACGCGCATTCTTCTCATCGGGCATATGGGGAAACTTCTCAAAGTGGCCTCCGGTTCGTTTCATACGTACAATCGTTGCAGTGACGGACGCATGGAAACCATGGCGGCGTGGGCGGCGGCCTGCGGCGCGACTCCTTCCGTAGTGAGGGAGCTTTTGGCGTGCACGACGACGGATGCGGGGACGGACATCATCCGCCGCGAGCATTTGGAAGCGATATATCCCGCAATGGCCGTGCGCGCGGAGGAACGCTGTCGGCGCTATGTTTTCGATAAAGCCGAAGTCGGCGTGATTTTCGTGACGATGGAAGGAAATGTCGTCGCCGTGTCGCCTGCGGCGCGTAAACTTTCGGAGGAGGAAGCATGGCACATCGATTAATCGTGGCGGGAATCGGTCCCGGAAGCCGTGAGTACATTTTGCCGCGCGCGCTTTCGGCGATAGAAGATGCAAAATTTTTGGTCGGCGGGCGCCGTGCGCTTTCGGATTTTGCAAGCGATGAGCAGGAAACGTATTCCATTACGGGGAAACTTTCGGATTTGGCCGATTGGATTTCCGAAAAAATCACGACGGACGATGTCGTCGTCATGGTGAGCGGCGATCCCGGTTTCTATTCGCTCCTTCCGTGGCTGAAAGCGAAATTTCCGGAAACAAATATCGAGGTGATTCCGGGCATTTCCTCCGTGCAAATGCTCTTTTGCGAAGCGGGCGAATCGTGGCAGGGCGGCGATTGGCTGTCGTTTCACGGGCGAAAGCCGGCGGCGGAAAAATTGACGTATACAAAAGGGAAACGTTTGGCATTTTTGACGGATGCGGAGCACAATCCGGCTTTCATCGCCAAGCTTTTGATGGAGCGCGGATGGCCGGAGCAGACGCGTGCGGCGGCCGGCGAGCATCTTTCGTATGAGAATCAAAATATTTTTTCCGGGACTCTTGCCGAGATCGCAGAGCTTCCCGGATTCGGTGAAGCGGTATTGGCGGTGATGGGATGAATCGGATAGGGATTGCCGACGAGGAGTTTATCCGCGGAAACGTGCCGATGACAAAAGCGGAAATCCGCGCGATGGTCATGGTGAAAGCACAAATTTCGGAAACGGATATCGTGTGCGACGTCGGCGCCGGGACAGGCTCGCTTTCGATCGAAGCGGCAATGTGTGCGCCGCGCGGCCGCGTCTATGCGATTGAGCGCAATGAGGAAGGGATTTCCCTTATTTCCGAAAATGCGAAAAAATTCGGCGTTTCCAATATAGAAACGATATGCGGGACGGCGCCTGAGGCGATGGCGGATGTACCGAAGACAGATGTCGTCTTGATCGGCGGGAGCAGCGGAAATTTGCATGACATTTTGGATGCGGCGGATGGGAAACTTGCGGTCGGCGGGCGAATTGTCATGACCGCCGTCACAGTGGAAACGACGGAAGAAATCGTGCGAGAATTTTCCGCAAGGGATTACGATTTCGAGGGATTTCAAATGCAGGTGAATCGACTTCGAAAGCTGGGACATTATCATTTGTACAATCCCATGAGTCCGGTTTTTATTTTTACGGCGATTAAAAGGTGATTAACGCCGATTGTTTTTCAATTTCATACAGGGAAAATTCCATTCAAAAAGAGGAGATTTGACATGGCAAAAGTGTATTTTATCGGAGCGGGTCCGGGCGATGCCGAGCTCATTACCGTCAAAGGTCGGCGTCTCATTTCCGAGGCCGATGTCGTCATTTACGCCGGTTCTTTAGTGAATCCGGACATTTTACAATATGCGAAAAAAGATGCCGCGATCTACAACAGCGCCACGATGAATTTGGATGAGGTGCTGGAGGTGACGCTGTCTGCCGTGCGCGCCGGGAAAACGGTGGCGCGCGTGCACACGGGAGATCCGGCGATTTACGGTGCCATTCAGGAGCAAATGGACGGCCTTTTGGCGGCAGGTATCGATGATTTCGAGGTTATCCCGGGCGTCTCGTCTTTCTTGGCGACGGCGGCGGCTTTGAAGCAGGAATATACGCTTCCCGACGTGTCGCAGACGATCATCATCACGCGTATGGAAGGGCGCACACCGATGCCGCCGAAAGAAAAATTGAAACTTCTCGCGCAGCACGGAGCCACGATGTGCATTTTCCTTTCCGTGCAGGCGATTGAGGACGTCATGTCCGAGCTCGTCGAAGGCGGATACGCAAAAGATACGCCGGTCGCTATCGTGGAGCGCGCGACTTGGCCGGATCAGCGCATTTTCCGCGGGACTATAGAAACGATTCCAGGGATTATCAAAGACGCCGGAGTCGCGCGCCAGGCGATGATCGTCGTCTCCCACGTGCTGGATTCGGATTATTCGCTCTCGAAATTGTACGACAGCAAATTTACGACAATGTTCCGCAAAGGGACGGATGAAACATGAAATATGCCGTGATTTCCGTTTCGGAAACGGGCGCCGCATTGGGGCAAAAAATTCTCGCCGTATGTCCGGGCGGGACGGCTTATGAGCGGCGGGGCGCCGAAAGCGGGAAAGACGCGATTCTCTTTGATAAGACGCTCGATTTGACGGAGAATATTTTTTCCGCCTACGACGGGCTCCTCTACATCATGGCGGCGGGGATTGTCGTCCGCGCCGTCGCGCCTCATGTCGCGAGCAAGACGACGGATCCCGCGGTGCTCGTCATGGACGAGGGCGGAAACCATTGCATTTCGCTCCTTTCGGGGCATTTGGGCGGGGCGAATGCCTGGGCGCGGGAAATCGCGATTGTCGTCGGCGCCGAGCCCGTGATTACGACGGCGACGGATGTGCACGGGAAAAGGGCGCCCGACGATATAGCGCGCATGTTTCATATGCGGGTCGAGCCCGTCGAAGCTTTGAAACCCGTCAATGCGGCGCTTGCCGCCGGGAAAGATTTCGCCGTTTTCGTCGATATGTCCTGCGACGGGGCAAAAGAGACCGTAAAGAAATTTTCGGAAACGGGGATTGCGGCCCGTCCCTATACGGAAGCGGAAACGAAAAAATTGGCGGCGTGTGCCGTCGTGACGGAAGAAAATTTGCCCGTTTCCTGTCCTCATGTGTATTTGCGGCCGAAACATATATTCGTCGGCATCGGCTGCCGGCGGGGGACACCGGAAGCGCTCGTTTCCGATGCGTTTCATAAAGCGCTTGCCATGGCGGGCGTTTCCGTATGGCAGGTGAAATCGCTTGCCAGTGTGGATATTAAAAAAGACGAGGAAGGACTTTTGGATTTTTCCCGTCATATCGGAATTCCGATACATTTTCATAAAGCCGAGGAACTTTTGAAAGTGGCGGAAGCGCGGCAATTGGCCGTTTCCGAATTTGTTTTGAAGAAGATTGGAGTGGGGAATGTATGCGAAACAGCAGCCATTGCGGAAGCGTCGATGGGAAGGACACTTCTTGCGAAAACGAAATTTCCGTCCGTGACGGTGGCGATTGCCGCGGGATCGTCCGCGTCGTCGGAATCGGGCCCGGACATGCGGAGGAAATGACGCCGAAAGCCGCGAAAGCCATTGAGGATTCGGAGATTATCGTCGGGTACAATACGTATATTTCCATTATTCGCGATTTGATTGCGGATAAGGAAATTGTGGGAAACGGGATGCGCCAAGAGGTCGATCGCTGCCGGAAAGCGGTGGAGCTGGCCGCGGAAGGGAAACGCGTCGCCGTCGTCTCGTCCGGCGATCCCGGCGTGTACGGCATGGCGGGGCTTGTGCTGGAGCTCATCGGGAAATTGCCGCAAGAGAAACGGCCGGAAGCGGAAATTATTCCGGGACTCACGGCGGCCAATACCTCGGCGGCGGCTCTCGGGGCGCCTCTCATGCACGATTATGCCGTGATTTCTCTTTCGGATCTCATGACGCCGTGGGATTTGATCAAGAAACGCGCGCGTCTGGCGGCCGAGGGCGATTTCGTGATCGCGCTCTACAATCCGAAGAGCCGGGAGCGCGCCGATTATTTGGATCAGATCCGTGAAATCGTGCTCGAATATCGGAAACCAGAGACGCCCGTCGGCATTGTGCGAAAAGCGGGGCGCCCGGGGATGAATTTCACCGTGACGACGCTTGCCCAGCTTCCGGCGCAGCATGTGGATATGCAATCGACGGTCATTATCGGAAACAGCCGCACCTATATCGATGGCGATCGTATGATTACGCCGCGCGGGTATCGGCTGTGATTTGGATTATCGCCGGGACGAAGGACGGCCGGGAAATTGCGGCGCACCTCGCCGATTCGTTTAAAAAAAGAAAAGAAAAAGGAAACGGGGCGCCGGACATTTTGCTGACGGTCGTGAGCATGTACGGAAAGAAACTGGCGATGCATGAGGGCATCGAAGTCGAAGTCGGGCGTTTCACGAAAGAGGACATGGTGTCCGAAATCCAAAAAACGGGCATCACCGCTATTCTGGATGCGAGCCATCCCTACGCGGCGATTGTCTCCGAGACGGCGCGGGAAGCGGCTGCCGAGACAGGCGTTTCCTATATCCGCTACGAGCGGCCGGGCGTCACTTTGCCGAAATATGAGAAATTGCATATCGCGGCCGATGAAGCGGAAGCGGCGGACATCGCCGGGCGTTTGGGACATAAAATCCTTCTCACGACAGGCTCCAAGACGCTCAAAACCTTCGTCACGTCGCCCGCGCTTTCCGGAAAAGACATTTGGGCGCGCGTCCTTCCGATGTCCGGCGTCCTTGCCGAATGCGAGGCAATGGGACTTTTGCCGAAACAAATTTTGGCAATCCAAGGGCCTTTTTCCTACGAAATGAACCGCGCGATGATCCGCGATTACGCCATCGACGTCATGGTCACGAAAAACAGCGGGACGGTCGGCGGAAGCGATACGAAACTTTCCGCCGCAGTCGACGCGGGCATTCACATTGTCGTCATAGAAAAACCGAAAGCACCCGTTTCCGGCATAGTCCTTACGGACCCGGAAGAAGCGGTGAGATATATGGAGGAACAGTATGAATTTCATTAAAAATCCGAGAGCCATCGAAGAAAACAGTATGGAACTCATTTATCCTTTTATCAAAGATTTGGATTTGACGCCGGAAGAAATCACCGTGTATTCACGTATGATTCACGCCTCCGGGGACGTGGAATACGGCCATCTCATCCGGACGTCGGAAGGCGCGATCGCAAGCGGGATCGAAGCGCTCCGCGGCGGCTGCGACATTTTTACCGACGTCACCATGGTCGCGACGGGCATCAATAAAAAAGCTTTGGAAACGCTGGGCGGAAACGTCTATTGCCGCATCGCCGATCCGGAAGTCGCCAAAAGCGCGAAAGAAAAAGATGTGTCGCGCTCCATGGAAGCGATTCACTCTTTCGGAGAAAAGCTAAACGGCTCGATTGTCGCGATTGGAAACGCGCCCACGGCTCTTTTTGAAATCATCCGCATGACGCTCGAAGAAGAAATCCGCCCCGCTCTCATCATCGGCATCCCCGTCGGTTTCGTCGGCGCGGCCGAATCGAAAGAATATCTCATCCAAAAAGCGAAAGTCCCGTACATCACTGTGCGGGGCACAAAAGGCGGCAGCCCGATCGTAGCCTCCGTCATCAATGCGCTCATGTACAATTTGGTGCGCAGAGATAATATGCTGTATGTGGATGGAATGAAGGAATAGTGCACAGTGCAGTGAAAAGCCGAGAAACGATGTGAGACATTTCGTTTCTCGGCTTTTGTGTTGGGGAAGAGGGAAGAGTGAAGGGGAAAGACGCGTGAAGCTGAAGTGCGACATTTGTGCGCGAGACTTTGAGACGAAAGACGGTCAGACGGTCAGACGAAAGACGCGCGCTCAGTCGAATTCCCGGGGGCGGCTACCGCTTACGGCTGACAGCATTAAGCGGTGTCGCCTGCGGCGACGATCCTGTTATAATCGGCGCTAAAGCGCCTCGCGCTGCGCGCGGCCAAGCCGATAAGCGCAGCGATATCGGCGATATAAAAAAATACGTGCGCGAAGCGCACACCGGTAAAAGCCGTCGGCCGTTAGCCGTCAGCCGTCGGCCGCCCAGAAAGCCGAGCGCGCCTCGCCGCCTTCGGCGGCATAAAAAAAGCCGCGCAGCGCTCCGCTTAGCTATGCACTATGCACTTTCCCCCCTTCACTCTTCCCTCGATTTCTATATATATGAATTTATTTACAGTACGCCTTTGTCATGATAAAATGTATTCAAATGCATGTAAACTTTTGCAGCGGTATTGATAAAGAATGAGGGATTGATTTGGCTCTGTATGTAAAAAAATTCGGTGGGAGCTCGGTCGCCACACCGGAGAAAATGAGAAATATCGCAAATCGTGTCTTGGCGGAGAAAAAGCCGGAGGACAGCGTCGTGATTGTCGTGTCCGCGATGGGGGATACGACGGATAATTTGCTCGATTTGGCCGGGCAGGTGACTACGGATCATTTCGGTCGTGAATTGGATATGCTTCTCGCGACAGGTGAGCAGATGTCCATTGCGCTTATGGCGATGACATTTCAATCGCTGGGGCAGCCGGCCGTATCGCTCACCGGTCCGCAGGCGGGAATCATGGCCGACGGCGGCTTCGGAAAAGCCGATATCGAAGATGTGCAGCCGGAGCGCGTTTTCAAAGAACTGCGCGAAGGGAAAGTCGTCATTGTCGCCGGTTTCCAGGGTTTGACGCCCGAAGGAGAAATTATCACTCTCGGCCGTGGTGGCAGCGATGCGACGGCAGTCGCGCTGGCGGGTGCGATGCGCGCGGATATGTGCGAAATTTTCACCGATGTGGACGGCGTGTATTCGGCCGATCCGCGTCATGTGCCGGATGCGCACAAAATCGATGAAATCACCAATGAAGAAATGCTGGAAATGGCACGTTTGGGCGCCGGCGTCATGCAACCCAGAAGCGTCGAAATGGGCATTCGGTATCATATCCCGATTCATGTACGTTCGACATTTGAAAATGTACCGGGCACGATTATTCGAGAGGAGTGTATCATGAGTAAAGTTTCCCAAGCGGTGCGCGGTGTCGCACAGGATTCCCATGTGGCCAAAGTCGCGGTTCTCGGTGTCGCCAATATTCCCGGCGTAGCGTACCGCATTTTCAATGCGATGTCCGAAAATCACGTGAGCGTCGATATGATCGTGCAGAGCGTGCGCGAATCGGATGATAATAAGACGGATATCATTTTCACTATCGACAGCAATGATCTCGATGATGTACAAAGAATCCTTTCCAAGATGGAAGTCGCCGGAGAAGTCCCGGGCGTCCTCTATTCGACGGAAGTGGCGAAAGTTTCCATCGTCGGCGCCGGTATGATCGGAGCGCCGGGCGTCGCCGCGAGAATGTTCGGAGCGCTGGGCCGCGCCGGTGTGAATATCGATATCATCAGCACTTCGGAAATCAGCATTTCCTGCCTTATCAAGAAAGCGGATATGTCCAAAGCAGTTCGCATTATTCACGAAGAATTCTTCGGTGCCGCTTCTTCGAATCGCTAATTTTTACACACAAGAGGAGCGCGCTGCCCTCTTGTGTTTTTTTATACCCACGGAATGAAAAAAGGAGTCATTATGAAATTTAAAATCGGACAAATCGTGCACGGATTCACCGTGACCCAGCTGTCTCCGATTCCCGAAGTCAATGCCGATGCCTACCTTTTGCATCACAGGGGCTCGGGGGCGCGCCTTTTATATTTGGACGCGCCGGACGATAACAACGTATTTTACATCGCGTTTCGTACCACGCCGGATAATTCCAAAGGCACGCCGCACATCATGGAGCATTCCACCCTTTGCGGCTCGCGGAAATTCCCGCTGAAGGAACCTTTCGTCGAGCTGGCCAAAGGCTCCCTCAATACATTTTTGAATGCAATCACCTGGCCGGACAAGACCATGTATCCCGTCGCCAGCCGCAATAAAAAAGATTTCAGAAACCTGATGGACGTCTATCTGGACGCCGTATTTTATCCCGAATGCCTGAAAAATCCGCAAATCCTCGCGCAGGAAGGTTGGCATTACGAATTGGAAACAAGAGACGGCGAGCTCACCTACAACGGCGTCGTCTACAACGAAATGCAAGGCGCCCTCTCCGAGCCCGAAGCCGTCATGGAAGATTGCGCGATGGCAGCCCTTTTCCCGGACACGACCTACAGCGTCGAATCCGGCGGCGATCCCGAAGTGATTCCGGCGCTCACCTTCCGCGAATTTTGCGAATTCCACCGCCGTTTCTACCATCCGTCGAATTCCTATCTTTACCTTTACGGCGACATGGACATCGATGAGACACTGCGTTTCCTCCACGAAGAATATTTATCCGCCTTCAAAGCGCACACCGTCGATACGGAAGTCGCGACGCAATCCGCTTTTTTCGAGCGCAAAATCGCCGAAGGCACCTACGGCGTCGCAGAAGGGGACGACACAGAGCACAAGACCATCCACGCCCTCTACAC
>CAVHIJ010000022.1:0-17355 GCA_963635945.1 bacterium
TTTTTATGCCGGCGGAGCCGGCGAGGCGCCTTGCGCCGATTAAAACAGGAATATGCGCGAAGCGCATCCTGAAGCCCATCACGCATCACTCATCGCCCATCACTTTTCCAACAGGAATCGTCGCCGCAGGCGACACCTCTTAAAGCCGTCAGCCGTAGGCAGGGGCCGTATCGAAGCGCGCGTCTGACGTCTTATAGTCTGATAGTCTTTCGTCTCAAAGTCTCGCGTACAAATGTCGCACTACTGCCGAATGCGCCCATTCCCCATTCTCCATTTCTTATACAAAGGATCACCAATGAAAAAAATCGAACTTCTTGCCCCTGCGGGCAATCCCGAAAAACTCAAAACAGCGATACGCTACGGCGCCGATGCCGTGTATTTGGCCGGGAAACAATTCGGTCTTCGCGCGTATGGGGGAAATTTTTCGCCCGAGGAGATGCGCCAGGCCGTTTCCTTTGTGCACCGAAACGGGAAAAAGGTGTATGTGACGGCCAATATTATTCCGCGTGAAACCGATTTGGACGGTCTTTCGGAATATTTTCGTTTCTTGGAAGAAATCGGCGTCGATGCGGCGCTGGTGTCCGATTTGGGCGTGTTTGCGATCGCCAAAAAAGCGGCGCCGCATTTAGCACTCCACGTTTCCACGCAGGCCTCATGCGCCAATTCCGCCGCGGCCGCCGTGTGGAAGGAAATGGGGGCTACGCGTATCGTGCTGGCGCGGGAAGTTTCCATAGCCGAACTGGCCGATATCCGGCGCAAAGTCGATATTGAGCTTGAATATTTCGTGCACGGCGCGATGTGTATTTCCTGGTCGGGGCGGTGCCTGCTTTCCAATTTCTTTTCGGGCGGGCTGCGCCAATCCAATCGCGGTGAGTGTATTCAGGCGTGCCGTTTCCGATATCAGCTCGTCGAGGAGACGCGCCCCGGGCAGTATTGGCCGGTGACAGAGGATGAAAACGGGTCATACATTTTAAATTCCAAAGATCTGTGCCTGATTGAGGAAATACCCGCTCTCATTCGCGCGGGGGCGGCGAGTCTTAAAATCGAGGGGCGCATGAAGAGTGTGTATTATGTCGCGGCGGTGACGGCGGCGTATCGGCGCGCGATCGACGCCTATTATGAGGGACGCACGGAGGAAACGGCGCGCGCGGAGCTCGAAAAAGTGTCGCATCGGCCGTATACTACGGGATTTGCTCTTTCCGCGCCCGGCGAGGCGGCGCAAAATTACGTAAAATCGCAACCCGAGCAGCCCTATGATTTTATTGCGCTTGTACTTTCGTATGACGCGGAAACAAAGACCGCAACCGTCGAGCAGCGGAATCGTTTTGCTGTCGGGGAAACGGCGGAGTGCCTTGCGCCTTCGGGAGATGTGTTTCCGATTGTCATCGGGGCGCTTACAAATGAAGCGGGAGAGTCGACGGAGAATGCGCCGCACGCGCTGGAAATATTGAAAATGAAAACGGAAACGTTCATTCCGCCGTATAGTATTTTACGGCGAAAAATATAAAGGCGAAAAATATAAAATTTTTTAAATTATTCTTTGTGATCGCGCTGCGGTAGTGCGACATTTGTTTATCCCGCTGCGCGGAATGGCGCCATTTGTTTATTCCGCTACGCGGAATGACGCTATCGCTTTTATCCCGCTGCGCGGGATGGCGCGCCTTCGGCGCGCCGTGTTCATTTCTTTCTTTTCCGGAAAAGAAAGAAACGAACCAAAGAAAGAAACCACCGACCGAAATAAATTTGCCTGCGCTCCGGGGCGTTCGGATGCTCGATTTTAAATGCTTACGCCTTCCGTGGCATTTTCCTTCTGAGATATCTATCCTTGCGTACCACTTAAAATCGCAAGACGCATCCGAACGCCCCTGCGCCTGCCGCGCGATACACGCGGCATCGGCAAATTTATAACGGTCGGGCAATCTTACGACGCTCAGCTTGGAAAGCGGGCGCTGTAAGTGTGGCGCCCATAATCCTTTATCGCGCCCACGAGGCGCTCCCAAGTGCAGATTAAAACAGGAATCGTCGCGAAGCGACACCGATTTCTTTCTGCACTTTGCACTCTGCACTTTTCCAAAGCGACACCTGAAGCGCATCAACGCATCCGCGCATCAACGCATCTACGCATTTTCCCCCAAAGGAGTCCATCATGATTATTTCCCAACGCGAACCCGACAGTGTGTATTTCATCATCAATCCCCACGACGTGAATTATGTGAATCGGATTTTGGAAAGTTACGAGTATTTAGGCATTTTGACGACATTGGATCCGGCGCGGGCGCTTTGCGTTGTGCACAGTACGGCGGATACGAAGAGGGAGGTTTGTGAAATATTGCGATCTCTTTCGATTCCGGTGAAAATTGTGACGGAGGATTTCGATAAATAAAAAAAGAGTTTCTGCATCATAAAAAGGACTGTGAAACCGTTTTGGTTGATTTCACAGTCCTTTTCAACTGCGTTTGATTTAAGTAATATGAAAGTAAAGGGCAAATCAGGCGGTGATTTCTCGATATCGCTCCGATGACAGCGTTTTCATCATGAAATCGTAAGGAGTTTTGTTTTCGCTTGTGATAAATTGGAAAAGATGGGGGCTTATGCCGGAGACAAGCGTCACGTTTTCCTCATTTTGTTTGACCGGAACTTGTTCGTTGCGGGCATTTACGTTCCAAAAGACAATGTGCGGCAGTCGATAGCCGCAGGCGGTAAAGCGTTCTTTGGCGTATTCAAAATTCGTTTCATCTGCATTTCGGACGACGGCGTCAAATTCCATATCGGAAATGAGATAGAGTGTTTTCGGAAATTCTTCTTGCGGAATGTGATGATGAATGGCGGCGTCTAAAATGAGATCGAAGACAGCAGCCAGATTTGTATTGGCGATTTCATTGTGAGAGAGAATGCAGCGCACTTTTTCATAGAGGTCGGCGCCTTGGATTTTCAAAAGTTCCGGTCTTTCGGAGAAGGAAAGATAATAATTGTGAAAGTGTCCTTTATTTCTTTCGGCGTAATAAATGGCAAGGGAAATGGCGATGTCGATGGGGTCGGCAGCTGAATGGCAGCCGTAATACATGGAGGCGGAATCGTCGACGACGACAAGCGCATTTTCTTTCTGCGTGAAATCGGGAAGCCGGTTCCACATGGTATCCAGAGAGGCGCGCTCTTTAGTATCGGCACCGATGTTTTCGGTGTGGCGAATGGTGTGGATGAAATCGTAGGGATAGAGTGTGGCCGTATTTATTTTCGCTTTTCCGGCGGCCGCGCGTTGAAGGAAATCATCGTAGTGTGTTTCATCGTTTCGCCAAAAGGCATCACGATATTTGTAGAGTGCGCAGCCGGGGATGGTTTCGTAATCGAACGTGTAATCTTTTTCGCGAAGATTGTTTTCGATGATGCGTATACGTCGGCGAAGAAGGGAAAGAGTTTTTCGGTAGTCGGCAGCCGAAAGCTTCAGCGCTTTTTGAAGATGTTTGGCGGCGCGGACGGTTTCGGGGGAGGAAGTATTGGCCGAGGGCAGCCATTTTCCGAGTAAGGAAACGGATTTTTCTTGGGAGGCGGCGATGAGATCTTGGTCAAGTTGTTTTTTTATGAGTGCAATGGCATCGTTTTCCAGCGGCGTATGGAGAAGGGTGAGTAGATCATCGTATCGTCCGAGAAGCGAGATGTGGGAAATATTTTTTAAAAGGGCAGCGGGGCAGTGATGGGCCGCAAAGCGGTACAGAATTCTTGCGATACGGCGCTCGCCGAGTCCTTCCTTGATGTCGCGGGTAAAGAACAGAATACGAAGCGCCGTCGTGGGATCTTCGGCAAACGCGCGTAAAAATTTTGTTTCAATGCGAGAGGCCTCTTCGTGGCGCAGACTTCCGATGACGGCAAAAAGATCGAGGCAGTCCGATCCCGTAGAACGAAGGGACGCGGCGCCGTTTTCTGTGCGCGTTTTATTAGTTTCTTCTTTAAGAGCCTGTAACATGAGAGACCTCCTTTTTGAAAATAGGGGTAGAAAAAAGAGTTATGAAAAATTCACAACTCTTTCAGACAAGACACAACCTGAAACAGAGAGCTTCATAGCGGAAAATAGCTGTACGTGTCTTTGTGAATTCAGGTGAGCTCATGGTAAAATCGTGTCGAAACGGAACCATCCGTCGATTTTACCCGGATTGCAAGAAACATGAACGATCTCGACAAGAAAGTTTTCGTCCAAGGAGAAAGTTTGGAAACTTTTTCTCGGAAAATTCTTGTGAGACATTGATGGCATTGCATTTTCATGCGCCGACCGAAAACTTTGTGATAACGACAATGTCACAAGTTTTTCCTTTCGGTAGATACATATGAGTGGCTGTGCGTTTCTTCACTCACCTGATGATTGAAGTATATCGCGGTGGAGAAAAAAGAACACGGAAAAAAAGGTGCGAAGAATGTGATAGAATGAAATTGTGAAATTATTTTTAACGGAAGCATTGATTAAATTATTATCCGATTATGCCGCAAAATCAGATTTTTAATTTAATCGGCGGTTCCTTAAAGGAGCGAGGTATGAAAGAATTTCTGATTTCCGAGAAAAATGAAGGACAGAGGGTGTTGCGCTTTGCCGAGAAAATATTATCCGAGGCGCCGCGCGGCTTTTTGTATAAAGCATTTCGGAAGAAGACGATTGATTGTAATGGGAAGAAATGTACGGGAAAGGAAACGCTTTGCGCGGGCGACGTCGTGCGGTTTTGGCTTTCCGATGAGACATTTGCGAAATTTTCCGGGGCGGAAACGGCGGCGCACGGGCGGCTTCCGGCGGATTTTGCGGCGCGGATCGTATACGAAGACGCGGATGTTTTGATTTTCGACAAACCGGCGGGGATGCCGGTGCAGGGCGGCGCGGCGGGCGTGCTCTCGCTGGATGATTGCCTCCTTTTATATCTCGGAGAGTCGGAAGGCGTGCGGCCCTCGGCGTGCCATCGCCTGGACCGCAATACGGAAGGACTCGTCCTTTGCGGAAAAACATCTCGCGCACTTTCGGCGCTTTCGGACATGCTCGCCGCGCGGACGATTCCAAAATTTTACCGGGCGTGTGTCTTCGGTGAAATGCCGGAATCGGGGCGAATCGAAACGGGGCTCGTGAAAGATGAAACGAAAAATCTCGCGCGTATCGTTTCAAAGGAAACGGACGGCGCACGGCTTGCGGTGACGGAGTATCGTTTATTGGAAACGAAGGAAATCGCAGGAGAAATTGTTTCCGATATCGAAGTGCATCTTGTGACGGGGCGCGCGCATCAAATCCGCGCACACATGGCCGGCATCGGTCATCCGATTTTGGGGGACGTGAAATACGGCACGAAAGAAAGCATCGCACTCTCACGCCGCCTCGGCCTTTCCGGACAATGCCTCATTGCGGCGCGGATTGTGTTTCCGAAAACGGAAGGCGCACTTTCCCGTCTTTCGGAAAGAGAATTTACGGCGCCCGTTTCCCGTTTTCCATCATTTGAAAAAATATGTTATAATGACGGCATGTGATATTGTATGTGTTTCAAAATTGCAGGGGGATTCCTCCGGAAAGAGAGAGAAAATATGAAGAAAACATTGATCGCGCTCGGCATCGCGGCAGCCGCGACCTGCGCATGTTTTTCTGTTTCCGCCAAAGATTGGCAGTACAATGACGCACTGACGATCAATATGTCCGAAGTTGAGGTCAAGGTCGATAAGAATGGGCATGAGACGTGCACGTTCTACGCTACGGAAAAAATTAAAGACGGCACGAATGAATATACGTATGTCTACGATGTGACGGCGCGCACGATTCAGGTAAAACGCATGGAACAGCGCACGAAGAAATTGCATTATTCCACGTCTTTCAATCCGCTGCCGATCGATTCGCCCAATCCCGTCGTCCGCGAACGCGGCGAAATGGCGCAGCGTGTCTACAATATGACGATGGCCAAGAAAAAGAAATAATCGATGATGGAAACGAAAGGAAATCCGTTTCAGGATATTTCCCGCGATTTACTCCATTTCATCTCTAAAGCACCGACGCCGTTTCATGCCGCTTTTGCGATCAAAACGGCGTTTGTGTATGATGGGGCGATTGAGCTCCGCGAGGAGGATGATTGGGAGATTTCGCCGGGGCATAAATATGTGGTGATGCGGGGCGGGAGCGCGGTCATGGCGTTCTCTGTCCCCGAAGGTGCGTCCGATTTTCATATCATTGCCGCGCACGGCGATTCGCCGACGTTTCGCATTAAAGAAAATCCGGAAATGCGAGATGAGCGCTATGTGCGTCTCAATATCGAAGGCTACGGCGCTATGCTTATGGGGACGTGGCTCGATCGTCCGCTCGGCGTTGCGGGGCGTGTCATGGTGCGCGACGGGGAAACGATACGCCCGCAACTTATCGCGACGGGGAAACCGCTGCTTTTGATTCCGACGCTTGCGATTCATATGGACCGCGAAGCGAATGGCGGCCGAGCGTGGAATATTTCGAAAGATATGCTGCCGCTCTACGGCATGGCGGACGGGAAAATCGGTTTCATGGATGTCATCGCGGCCGAAGCCCGCTCGCGCAAAGAAGATATTTTAGGATATGATTTATCTCTTGTTTCCCTGACCCCGGGGACGATTTGGGGCGCGGAAGATGAATTTGTGAGTGCGCCCAGGCTTGATGATCTGCAAGGTGCATTCGGTGCATTCCGCGGATATACGATGGGGAAAAAGGAGAAACATATTTCCGTTTTCGCCCTTTTCGATCACGAAGAAGTCGGAAGCGGAACGCGCGAGGGCGCCGGCTCGACATTTCTCTCCGATACGCTCACCCGCATCGCCGAAGGGCTCGGAAAAAGTACGGCCAAGCTTCTTTCCATGCTGGCTCGAAGTTTCATGATTTCCGTCGACAATGCGCATGCGGTGCATCCCAATCGCCCCGAAGAGGCAGACGCCGTGCATCGCCCGGTCTTAAACGGTGGGATTGTTTTGAAATTCAACGCGCAACAGAAATATTGCACCGACGGGTACAGCGCGGCGAAATTCCGTCTCCTTTGCGAAGGCGCGAATATTCCGATTCAGACGTATACGAATCGGAGTGATAAGCCGGGCGGATCGACTTTGGGAAACATTTCAAATACACACGTTTCTCTTCCTTCCGTCGATATCGGGCTTCCGCAGCTTTCGATGCATTCGTCGTATGAGACGGCGGGGGTCAAAGATACGGCGTATCTGGTGATGGCGGCGGCGAAATTTTTCGAATAAAAATTTTCATAAAAATTTTTATGAAAAGCTTTTCTCGTTTGAGGAAAGCTTTTTTGCGTGTCGCGGTAGTGCGGCATTTGTTTATCCCACTTGCGTGGGATTTCCGCTCTTGCGGAGCGGGGCTCCCGCTTGCGCGGGATGGCGCGCCTGCCTCGCGATACACGCGGCATCGGCAAATTTATAACGGTCGGGCAATCTTACGTCGCTCGGCTTTCGATGCAGTCGTTGTAAGTGCAGCACCCAAAGTCCGTCATCGCGCCCACGAGGCGCTCCCGAGTGCGGATTTTGGGAGCGCTAAGCTAAATGAGTCTCGGCTCCACTGAAAGGGGAGCCGAGACTCAGGTGGCGCTTCGCGCCGATTAAAACAGGAATATGCGCGCATCAACGCATTCACGTAAAAAACGCCCTCCACATAGGAGAGCGTTTTCAGAGTTTCCGTTTCTTATTTTATCAATTCCCACACATTGATTGCCGGTTGGCTCGGGAGGAAGACGTCTATGACTTCGCTGATGCCGGTCGGTGTGGGGGCGGTGAGGAGGAGGCAGACGGCCGCAAGAATGACGACGGCCAGGGAGACGAGATTCGTTCTTCCTTTGCCGGACATTTGGTAGTAGCCGAAGAGGCGGATGGAGAGGGCCGAGAAGAAAGTGAGAATCAGGCCGGAGAAAGAGAAGATGCCGAAGAAGACATTTCCCGCAATGAAGGCGATGTAGAAAGCCGGAAGGTAGATGAAGGGCAGACTTTTTGCCAGTTTGCTCTGTTTCCCGTGGCGGCGCATGTCTTCCAGCCAATCGGAGAGGTCGAGGCCGAAGAGGCCGGCGGGGATGAAGCTTCCCATGATGACGTTGTCCCAGGAGCCGGCGAGGCGTTTGCGATCCTGGCCGATCCACCAGAAGAACGCGGCGACGGCGAGTATCGCGGCCGCGGAAATGCCGTAATAATATTCTTCCGGAATGAGCATGGTCGCGGCGAAGCAGCCGGTGGTGATGGCGCCGGCAATGCCTGCATAGGTCGCAAGTGTCGAGACCGGGAGCCGATCTTTGGGATCCGTTTCCTCATAGACGCGCGCCATGAGTTCGGTGAGGAAGAATGCGAGGAAGAGTGCGAGGGCCGCAAAGGGATAAATGAGAAGACACAGGAGTACCAAAATGCCGAGGAGCCACAGTTTCCATCCGGTGAAAATTTTGAGTTCTTTGTAATTGATGCGATGATCCTGCGTGTACATGGTGAGGCGCATGAAGACGAGGTAGGTCATCATGATGCCGACGATTTCGACGGGGCGCCCGCCCAGGTAGAGAAGCGAAGCGAGAATGAGGACGGTCATGTTCGCGCCGGTGAAGCGGGACACGATGCCGGAAAAGAAGCCTACATTTAAAAATGAAATAACGGCGCCGATAAGATCCAAGAATGCCATCTCCTTACTGTGTGAATTTTGTCGTTTTACGCATACGTAATAGTATACAAATAAATAAGATTTGGTGCAAGGGAAAAATGTGCGCGGATGCGCGGATGCGTGGATGCGCCGCAGGAGGCGCCTTGCGCATGATTTTTTGAAAAGTCTTGTACGGATTGGGGGAAAACTGGTACAATACAAAGAAGTAACGAAATTTGTAAAAAGGAGGAAACGGGATGGATGATTTGGTGATTGTGGACTCGCAATATGATTTTATCGACGGGTCGCTTGCCTGCGCACACGCAAAAGAAGCCGTATCGTTTTTGGTTTCCTTTGCGAATGCGCATGACGTGCGCGTTCTCTATACGTCGGATTGGCACAATCCCACGAACGGTTCGTTTACGGAAAACGGCGGAATTTGGCCGGTGCATTGCGTGGCGGGGACGAGGGGCGCCGCGCTTTCGGAAGAATTTTCGAAAATCGAAAAAGAAGAAAACAGGCCGCACCCGGGAAATGTTTTTCTGAAAGGTATCGCAGATGACGTCGAAGAATATTCGGCGTTCGCCGGGAAGACGGAAACGGGGCTCGTGCTTTCGGAAACGGTGTCCGCGCATGTGTATGTCGGTGGGATTGCCTCGGAATATTGCGTGCGGGAAACGGTGCTTTCGCTTTTGGCGGCGGGGCATGCGGTGACGCTTTTGACGGAAGGCCTCGGCCGGGTCAGTGAGGCGGATCACGAAAAATCCGTCGCGGATTTGGCACAAAGAGGCGTCACGATTGTATGACCGATTTGATGTGGCAGACGGTCGGCGAGGTGGGCGAATTCGGCCTGATTGATAAAATCTGCGAAAATCTCATCTATCGATCGGAATCCGTCATTTTGGGCGCGGGTGATGACGGCGCGGTGTATCGTGCAACGGATGGGTTTGACCAGGTCATTTCGACGGATACGATGGTAGAAGGCATTCATTTTACGTCCGAGACGATGGGGGCCGAAGATGTGGGATGGAGACTTTGTATCGCCAATTTCAGCGATATGGCGGCGATGGGGGCGGTGCCGAAGCAACTCGTGATTTCGGCGTCGCTCCCGGACGATTTGTATACGGAATGGATGGTGCGCTGTTATGACGGGGTGCGCATGGCGTGCCGAAAATACGGCGTAAATCTTTTGGGCGGTGACGTGACGGGCTCGCGGCAGGGTGTCATTTTGACGGGGACGGTCGTCGGCGAAGTGCCAAAAGGCTCTGCGGTGACAAGAGGCGGCGCGAAAGAATGTGACACGGTATTTCTCGTCGGGACAGTCGGTGAATCGGCGGCGGGCTTGGATGCGATTTCGGCAGGAGAGAGTGCAATGTTTCCTCATGCTGTGAATCGACACAAGCGACCGGAGGCGTTGGTCGCGGCGGCCGGCATTTTGCGAAAAGCCGGCGTGCATTCTCTGAATGATGTGACGGACGGCATCGCGGGCGAGGCGCGCGAAATCGCAAAGGCGTCCGATGTGAATTTGGTTTTGAATGAAACTTTATTTCCGATTTCGGAGGAAACGAGGCGCGCGGCCGCTCGCTACGGCAAAAATCCCGTCGATTACGCTTTGTATGGCGGTGAGGATTATGCGCTTTTGGGCACGATGGATCCGCTCGCTTTTAAAGAAGTGCAAGAGAAAGTCGGCGCCGTGGCAATCGGCACGGTCTATAGCGGCCGTGGAGAGGTGTTTTTGGAGAGAAACGGAGCACGCGTGAAAATTCGGCGCGGTGGGTACGATCATTTCAAGCGCGAATAAGTGGGGTTCGGCTTGGTGCGAATTGAGTGCCGGCGCTGTGGGGCATGGGCTGTGGGCTATGGGCTGTGGGCTATGGGCTATGGGCTAAAACTTGTGCGCTGCGCGGCATGATGTCCTAATCGGCGCTAAAGTGCTTCGCCGGCAAAGCCGCGCGCAGCGCAAGGCGCCGAAGGCGCCGATTACAATAAAATCGTCGCCGAAAGGCGACACATTTTAATGCTCACGGCTCATAGCTCAAAGCATCATCGAAAATGAAGCAAAAGTAAAGCAGCAGTTATGTACATTTCATAAAGGAGGCATCATATGTACACATTGGTTGTGATTCGCCACGGAGAGAGCGAATGGAATCAGAAGAATTTATTTTGCGGTTGGACGGATGTGGATTTGGCGGAGAAAGGATTTTCCGAGGCGCATGAGGCGGGGAAACTTTTGGCCGCGAACGGCTTTTCCTTTGATATTTGCTACACATCCGTTTTAAAGCGCGCGATTCATACGGCGCAGACGGTGCTGGATGAATTGGATCTGGCGTGGATTCCGGTCGTGAAAGATTATCGGCTGAATGAGCGTCATTACGGTGCGCTGCAGGGTCTCAATAAGAGCGAAACGACGGAAAAATATGGTGCCGCCCAAGTGCAGCTTTGGCGCAGAAGTTATGACGTGCAGCCGCCGGCACTTGCCGAAGATGATCCGAGAAATCCGGTTTTTCTGCCGTCTTTAAAGAAACTGGCCGCGGAAGGCGTAAAATTTCCGCTCACCGAATGTCTCAAAGATACCGTGGCGCGTGTTTCCCCTTATTTCAAAGAAGAAATCGCGAAAAAGATTCTCTCCGGCGAGCGCGTCCTCATTGCGGCGCACGGCAATTCTATCCGCGCGCTCATGATGATTTTGGAAGGTATTTCTCCCGAAGAAATTGCGGGTATCAATGTGCCGACGGGCGTGCCGCGCGTGTATCGCCTGCGCGAGGACCTCTCCGTCGAAAGCGTCGAATATCTGGGCGATCAGGACGCCATAAAAGCGGCAATGGAAGCTGTGAAACAGCAATCGGCGGCCCGAAAGTAAGGAAATGACGGAAACTTTGGAGAAACGCGCCGCGCTCGTCTTGGAAGGCGGCGCGATGCGCGGTGTATTCACGTCGGGCGTGCTGGATGTATTTCAGGAACACGGTCTCTTTTTTGAAAAAATTTCTTCCGTATCCGCAGGCTCGCTCCAGGCGGTCTCGTATGTGTCGCGCCAGCCGGGGCGCAATCGCCGCATCAATCTCACCTATTGCGCCGACAGCCGCTACATGGGACTTCGGCATTGGCTTTTCGGCGGCGGTTATTTCAATTTCAAATTCATTTTCGGCGAATTGTCGCACAAGTTGGATCCCTTCGATTTTGAAATGTTTTCGCAAAGCGCGCAGGAAATGACGGCGCTCGTGACGGATTTGGAAACGGGGGAGCCGCGTTTCGTTTCCTCCGAAGAATGCGATGCGGAGATGTACATGGAAGCGGTGGAGGCGAGCGCGACGATTCCGATGATTTCCGAGCCGATTGTATATGACGGGCGGAAATACGTGGACGGTGGGCTTGCGATTTCGCCGGGGCCACTGCCCGAAGAGCTCCCGTTTCCGGCGGAAAAAGCGGTGTATGTATTGACCAGAAACCGTGGATATCGGAAGGAACCGATCGGCGCCGCGGCGCGTCGTTTCGTGGAATTTTGCCTGCGGAAATATCCGAAAGCGGCGCATCTCATGGTGACAATCCCGGAGCGCTATAATGCGCGGCTTGCAGAATTGGAACAGATGGAAGCCGAAGGGAAAGTGTTTCTGATACGGCCGGAGAAACCGGTCACGGTATCGCGTGCTGAGAAAAACGCGCAAAAACTTTCGGATTTTTATGAAGAGGGTCGGCGGGTGGCCGAAGCTCGATTTGAGGACATGATGACATGGCTTTCGAAGTGACAGTGAGGACGGAAAGCACGGAGGAAACGAAGGCACTCGGGCGTTTCATCGGAGCGCATGCGGGAAATGATTTATTTTTGGCGCTCATCGGAGATCTCGGCACGGGGAAAACACATTTCGTGCAGGGGCTCGCCGAAGGGATGGGAATCACGGATCCGGTGACGAGCCCGACGTTTAATATCATGAATCTGTATGAAGGGACGCTTCCTTTAAAGCATTTTGATTTTTATCGGCTGGATGATGCCTTCGATTTGTACAATATCGGTTGGGATGAGTACAGTGTGGGCGGCGTCACGGTCGCGGAATGGGCGGATTTATTTCCGGATATGATTCCGGTGGAGGCTTTCACATTGCATTTTTCGAGAATTTCGGAAACGGTGCGTGATATTGTGATTTCTTGGACGGACAGCGTGCCGGCGGGACTCGGAAAGGAGATTGAAGCGTATGCTTTTAGCCATTGAAACGTCATCGCTGGTGCTTTCATGCGCGCTTTCCGAAGGAGATCGGCTCATTGCGGAATGGACGGTGCAGAGGAAACTCACGCATTCCGAGCAGCTTATCCCGCACATGGATGCGATGCTGGCCGATGCCGGCGTTTCCAAAGAGGATATTACCGCGGTCGCCTGCTCGGTGGGGCCGGGTTCTTTCACTGGGCTCCGCATCGGGCTTGCGACGGCGAAAACGGCGGCGCGTATTTGGCATGTGCCGCTTATTGCCGTCGATACGACGGAGGCGCTTGCATGGAATATGGCGGGATCGCAGGCGTATGTTTTGCCGCTTTTGGATGCGCAGCGCGGAAATGTGTATGCGGCGCTTTATCGTGCCTTCGATGCGGTGGAAGAAACGGTGCCGATTCACGTCGCGCCGATTGATACGGTGATTGCCTCGGCTGCGGCGTATGAAGGGCCTGTCATCGCCGTCGGGGAATCGGCCGATGTGTATAAAGAAAAATTAATCGCGGCGGGGATACGGGTGGCGCCCTTGCAAAATCGCCTGTGCCGTGCGGGAAGCGTCGCGGCGGCGGCAGAGGCCAAACTTTTGCGCGGGGAAATTTCCGATCCGATGACGCTTGTGCCGAATTATATCAGAAGAAGCGAAGCGGAGGTTTTATGGGAAGCGCGACATCCGGAGAGCCGCTGATTCGTAAAGCGACCGCGGTCGATGCGCATGCGATTTACGAAATCGGGACGGAATGTTTCGCCGATGCCTGGCATGAGGAAACGGTCGCCGCCGATCTTTCGAAACCGCACAGCGCCTATCTCGTCGCGGAAAAGAACGGCGTCGTCGTGGGATACGCCTGCTCGTGGTATGTGATCGATGAAGCGCAGCTCGTCAATATCGGCGTTTCTAAAAAAGAAAGGCGCCTCGGGATAGCCGATTCACTCATGAAAGCGCTGCTGGCAGAGGCGAAGGCACGCGCTATGGCGTCGATGTATCTCGAAGTCCGCACGTCGAATGTCGCCGCACAGGCGCTGTATCGGAAATACGGTTTCACGGTGAAAGCGCTTCGAAAAGGCGTGTATGATTTGCCGAAAGAAGACGGATTTATTATGGGGCGGGATCTGGCAGAAGAGCCCGTTTCAGGAATGACGAATGGGAAACGGTGAATAGGAAAGAGGGAAGGGGAAAGGGGCTTGGCACGCGGCAGTGGCGTCGCAAAATTCTCGTCATCCTGAATTTATTTCAGGATCCCCAAATCATCGGAATGACAGGAGAGGAAAAGAGATATGAAAATTTTGGCATTTGAATCGAGCTGTGATGAGACGTCTTGCGCCGTCGTGGAAGACGGGCGGAAAATTCTGTCCAATGTGATTGCAACGCAAGTCCCCATTCATAAAAAATTCGGCGGCGTCGTGCCGGAAATCGCATCGCGTCATCATATCGAAGATGTCCTTCCCGTCGCCGAAGAAGCGCTTTTTGAGGCGGGGATTTCGTGGCAAGACGTCGATGCCATTGCCGTCACGCAAGGCCCCGGACTTGTCGGCGCGCTCCTGGTCGGCGTCGCGGCGGCGAAAGCGGCGGCTTGGGCGCTTGGGAAACCGCTCATTGCCGTCAATCACATGGAAGGCCACATTTTCGCTAATCTTTTGCAACATTCCGATTTGGAACCGCCGTTTTTATCGCTTGTCGTTTCCGGCGGGCATACGATGATCGTCGTCATTGAAGATTACAATACATTTAAGCTTTTGGGCCAGACGCGCGATGATGCGGCGGGGGAAGCTTTCGATAAAATCGCGCGTGTCATGGGATATCCCTATCCGGGCGGTCCGCACATTGATCGCCTTGCGCAAAGCGGCAATCCGGGTGCGATTTCCTTTCCCGTCGGGATGGCGAAAGAGCACAATTTCGATTTTTCCTTCAGCGGCCTTAAGTCGGCCGTGATTAATTATCTTCACACAGCGGAGATGAAAAAGGAAACGGTTTCCAAAGAAGACGTCGCCGCATCCTTTCAAAAAGCGGTCGTGGATGTCCTCGTTTCTAAAACGATGGCGGCGGCCGAGCTTACGGGGCTGAAAACGATTGCACTGGCCGGAGGCGTCGCGGCCAATAGCGGCCTTCGAAAAGCATTGGAAGCGGCATGCGCGGCGCACGGTCTTCGCCTCTGCCGGCCCGATCCGATTTTGTGCACGGATAACGGCGCCATGATCGGCTGCCGCGCCTATTACATGGCCGAGGCCGGCGATTTTGCGTCTTGGAATTTAAATGCCGATCCGAGGCTTCCGTTTCTGGCCGACCAAGCGGGCGTATAGTTTCAAAAAAGTGGGACATGATGGAGAGAGAGCAACTTTTTTCGTTGGCGCGTGAGAAGACGAACCTGTCCGAAGTGCAAATGCGCATTTTGGGAAACATGCAGGAAGCGCTTCAATTTACGGCCGATTTGACGCGCGAGCAGGTCATCGTGATCGCGGCGGGAAAAAATGAAGAAATGGCCGTCGTCCTTTGTACGGCGATGCCGTCTTTTTCCGTGCAAGATTCCGCTTTCACCGAAGGTGACGTCTATTTCATGAATGAAGTCGCACTCGCTGAAAGCGTACTCATGACGGGTAAAAAAATCGTCGGACGAAAAGAGCTCGAAATCGGGAAAAAAGTCGCGCTTACCGCCTATCCCGTGATTGATAATGCCGGCACGCCCTTTGCCGCCGTCGGTTTCATGGCCAATTCATTGAAACAGCAGCAAGTTCTCATCGATACGGCGTATATGGCGCTCCAAATGCCGCTCATGGACACGTCGTATTATCCGCCGAAAATGCAAGACGGCCTCCTCATTTTGGATTCGATGGGGCGCATCATGTATGCGAACGACATGGCGGCCGGGCTCTGTTTCGTCCTCGATAAAGAAGCGGCGGAGCAAAAAAATATTTTGGGGCGCGTCATGGTGCATTGGCCGCTCGTCGAAAAAATGATGGAAACGGGGCATCCGGATTCCGGTGAAGAAGAAGCCGGCGGCATCACCGTGTCCGCGTGGGGGCTACCGATTCTCATGCACGGAAAAGTGAGCCGCACGATTCTCATCCTCACCGACGTCACCGCCGTGCGCGAAAAAGAACAGCAAATTTTAGTTAAAAACTCCGTCATCAAAGAAATTCACCATCGCGTGAAAAATAATTTAAATACCATTGCCGGGATTTTGCGCATGCAAAGCCGGCGCGCGGAAAATGAGGAAACGAAAGAAGCACTTCGACGCGCCGTCGACAGGATTTTGGGTATTTCCCAAATTCATGAAATTTTGGCCCGGCAGAGCGGCGAAAATGTCGATTGGCACGAGCTCCTCTCCCGCCTTTGCAAACTCTCGCTCGACAGTCTCACCGCGTCCTCGCACGTGGAACTTGTGACCGATCTCGAAGAAAAGCCGCTCGTCGTCGCCTCCGAAAAAGCCGTGACACTTGCGATTGCCGTGAATGAACTCATCCACAATGCGCTCGACCACGGTTTTGAAAATCAGCCGCATGGCATTCTTACCATCATCGAACGCATCGAAGACGGCATGCTTCACATTCGCGTCATCAATGACGGAAATCTTCTGCCCGAAAATTTCGGCAGCAAAAGTTACGATCTCGGTCTCCAAATCGTAAAGACGCTTGTCGAAATCGAGCTTAAAGGGAAATTTACATTCGGAAACGAAGCCCGGCATGTCGTGGCTCACATCCGCTGCCCATTGTCCGGAATGAAAGAATAAAGCGGAGCAGCCGGCGAAGCCGATATAAAAAATATGCGCGAAGCGCATCCTGACCGCATGCCCCATGCCTCATGCCGCATGCCCCGTGCACAAAAGCGGCACTGTATTGAAAACGGAGAATGTATTATGAATTCTTATCGCATTGTCATTGCCGATGACGAAGCCCTCATCTGCATGGATCTCAAAGAAATGCTCGAAGATGCCGGGCATGAAGTCGTCGGGATTGGAAGAGACGGCGTCGAAGCGTTGGAACTCACCAAGAAATTTTTGCCCGATCTCGTTATTTTGGACGTGCAAATGCCGCGGCTTGATGGAATTCAGACCGCGAAAATGATTGCACACGACAATATCGCGCCCGTCGTCCTCCTGACGGCTTTCGGCGATGAGGATATGATCGAGCGCGCCAAAGAATCTTTTGTATTCGGTTATGTGATGAAACCCGTTTCCGAACGCGTCCTCTTTCCCGCGATCGAAATGGCCGTCGGGCAATACAGCCACAAAAAAGACATCATCATGCATGCGCGCGAAGTGGAGCAAGAGCTTGCCGCACGGAAAATCATCGACCGTGCCAAAGGCCTTCTCATGAATTATTACGGCATCAGTGAAGAAGAAGCGCACCGCAAAATGCAGGTCACCAGCATGAAACGCGGCATCCCCGTCGCGGAAGTGGCCCAAAAAATCATCAAAGAAATTATGGCGCGGAAAAATAAAGCCGAGTAAGGAATTGCAATGTTATATGAAGGAAATTACAATGTTCGGGAATCGGGAATCGGGAATCGGGAATCGGGAATCGGGAATCGGGAATCGGGAATCGGGAATCGGGAATCGGGAATCGGGAATCGGGA
>CAVHIJ010000023.1:0-17235 GCA_963635945.1 bacterium
CATATCCTGTCTTATGCCGCCGAAGGCGGCGAGGCGCGAAGCGCCGATTACAACATGATGCCGCGCAGCGCTCCGATTAAAAGCCGTCGGCCGTAAGCCGTAAGCCGTAAGCAGCGATTACGGCCGAGCGCGCATCTTTCAGTCTTTCAGTCTTTCAGTCTGACAGTCTTATAGTCTGACAGTCTTTCAGTCTCGCGCACAAATGTCGCATTACAGCCGAATGCGCCTTTGCAAAGTGCAGCAAAAAAGAGCCGCAGACATATTGTCCGCAGCTCTTTTATCCGCACGATTTTATTCTTTCGGGCGATTGGCGTTCGCGTCAATCAGACTCTGGCGATTCTTTTTGAGCGTTTCCAGCATATCTTCCATATTCGTTTCCACATATTTCAGCACATCGCTCGCGTAGGTGACCGAGCGTGTCTGCAAATCTTCGGCGGACTGATTCGCCGACGTGATGATCTGATTGGCGCGTTCCTGAGCCTGCTTCACCAATTCGTTTTCATCCGTGATGCGTGCGATATAATCCTTCGCCTGCGCAATGGTGTCGTCAGCCTTTTTCTCCGCTTCGAGAAGGATTCTTTCCTTATCGGCCACGACGCGTTTGGCGTTGTCGAGTTCATTGGGGAGCGATTGATTGATCGCATCGATGATGCGGATGATTTCATCCTTTTCAATCATTTTCTTATTCGTGAACGGTACGTCCGATGCGTTTTTCACGACGCTTTCAAGCTCTGCGAGTAATTTCTTTGTGTCCATGGTTACGCCTCACTTTTTTTGAATGGAAACTTTTTCCGAATAATTTGTTCGACATAGGGCGGCACCAGATTGCCGAGATCGCCGCCGAAGCAGGCCAACTCGCGCACGCCGGTGGATGATAAATAAGAATATTTGCCTTCGGTCATGAAGAAGGCCGTTTCCAATTGGGGCGCGACCTGTTTCAAAAGGAGCGCTCTTTGGAATTCATACTCAAAATCGCTGAAGGCACGCAGGCCGCGAATGAGCAGGCGGCAATTTTTTTGCTGCGCGTATTCATTCAAAAGACCTTCGAATGCGTCGACTTCGACATTGGGATAGTCTTTTGTGACTTCGCGAAGCATGTCCAGGCGTTCCGCCATGGTGAACATGCATTTTTTATTCGGATTCACGAAAACGGCGACAATGAGCTTATCGACCAAGGCCGCACTTCTTTCGATAATATTGAGATGCCCGTAAGTGACGGGATCGAAACTTCCGGGACAAACTGCAATTTTCATGGATTCACCTTCCGGTTTTTGCATAGTGAAGATAGGTCAAAACAGCCGGGCCCATGCGCTTTTGTTTCCCCAAGGTAAGGCATGTGCCGTAGGCGGAAATATCTATCGTTTCCGCCGGGTCGTGCTCAATGATGATGACGGCTCCGTCGGCACAAAGCGCTTCGCGGATAACGAGAGTCAGGATTTTTTCAATATATCCTTTTCGATAGGGCGGATCCATGAATATGTAATCATATTCGCGGCCGCGTAATGTGAGGAGCGCGGATTCGACGTCGCCTCCGAGAATGTCCGTGCGATCTTGGAAACGGCATTTCGCCGCATTTTCCCGCAGGAGTCTTCCCGTCGATTTATCGATGAATGTCGCGCTCGATGCGCCACGCGATAAGGCTTCGAGCCCCATGGCGCCGGTACCGGCGAAAATGTCGAGGACGCGCGTTTCCAAAAGTCCGATATTGGCGAGCACATTGAAAATGCTTTCGCGCGTGCGCGCCAGTGTCGGCCGTGTGCTGCGCCCCGCGGGTGCTTTGAGCAAAGTCCCCTTAGCTGTACCGCCGATAATTCTGACCATAATTTCTACCTGTACATTATACCATAAATTGGCATTTCTACAATTTCCGATGTCATCTTTTTTTGTGGAAACGGCAATATGCGGATGCGTTGATGCGTCGATGCGTCGATGCGATTCAGATGTCGCCTCTTCCCTCTTTCCCCTTCGCCCTTCCCTTTTTCAATAATCGCCGCAGGTGACACCTGTAAAGCTCCCGGCTCCCAGCCCATAGCCCTCGGCGCACAGCTTCAGCATCCATGTCGCACGAAGCCGAGCGCGACTATGTTTCACAAATTCAAATCACTGCCCGGCAAATGTTCTTCCGTTTCCGCTTTTTTCGCGCGATTCATGAGATGAACGATGGCGTCTTCCGGCAAATATTCGCCGCGGATGACGTGATAGACTTCATTTGTGACCGGCATGCTGATGCCTTCTTTTTCGGCGATATCGTGGACGATTTTCGTCGTGCGAATCCCTTCTACGACCATTTTCGTCCCGTCTGTAATTTCGGAAACATTTTTTCCTTGCGTGAGTGCGATACCGGCCGCGCGATTGCGGCTGTGCTCGCTGATGCACGTGACGACTAAATCTCCCATGCCGGAAAGACCAAAGAACGTACTCATTTTCGCGCCGTAATGTCTGCCGAAACGCGTCATTTCCGCAAGTCCTCTCGTCATGAGCGCGGCGCGGCTGTTGTCCCCGTAGCCGAGGCCGTCCAGCATGCCGCTCGCAATGGCGATAATATTTTTGAGGCAGCCGCCGTATTCCACACCGACGATATCATCGCTCCGATACACGCGGAACACCGGCCCCATGAAAATATCCTGAATAAGCGCGACCGCTTCGGGAACCGTCCCCGCCGCGACCGTAGCCGCCGGAAGACCGCGCCCGACTTCCTCGGCATGATTCGGCCCGGAAATGACGACGATGCGATTCGTTTTCGCCGCCAATTTTTCTCCGATGACTTCCGTGATGCGCTGCCCGGCATCATTGGCGAGCCCCTTGGACGCCGACGCCACCGTGACGCCCGGCATCAAAAACGGAGCGATACTTTCCGCCGTCTTTTCGGCCGCACCCGCCGGTGTGCACAAAATCACGCACTCGGCCTCACGTGCCGCTTCCTCCAAATCACTCGTGATATGCACGCTCTCCGGAATTTTCACACCCGGCAGATACGCTTCATTCTCACGCACTTCCGTCATGCGCCGCGCCGTCTCCGAATTGCGGGCATACAGCCACACATTATCATTCCGCGCCGCCAGAAGACGCACCATCGCCGTCCCCCAACTTCCCGCGCCGATCATACTGATTTTCATTTTATTCTCCCGCAAAAAAAATTCGCAACAAAAAAATACCGTTTCTCATATTCCCCTGTATTTTACCATACAGACAATTTGAGAAACAGTATCTTTTTTATTTCCCGACGGAAAAGTGCGGAGAGTTGATGCGTTGATGCGCGAATGCGTTGATGCGATTCAGGTGTCGCCTACGACGACGGTTCCTGTTTTATGCCGGCGAATGATGTCTGCAAGCGATTATAAAAATGCCGCGCAGCGCACGTCTTAAAGCCTTCATTCGTCATTCGTCATTCGTCATTCGTTTTTTTCTTGCGTCTCGAAATTTTCTTTTCTTCTCCGCGGAGGAGGCGGCCTATATTATCTTTGTGTTTGCCGATGATAATCACCGCAATGAAAACGGCAAAATAAATATATTCCGCCGGATAGTCAAAAAGCCACACCAAAATCGGGAAGCTGCCGACGGCGAGAATCGAGGCTAAGGAAACGATGCGCGTCACGGCGAAGATGACACCCCAGAATGCAAATCCGGTGAGCGCGGGAATCGGACACAAATAGAGAAACAGTCCGAGTCCGCAAGCGACGCCGCGTCCGCTTTTGAATTTCAGAAATACGGACCAATCGTTTCCGATTAATGCGCAAGCCGCACAAAGAAGCGCAGTCACAGTATCGGGCTCTCCCATCCACGTCGCGAAAATGCCCTTGGACACATCGCAAAGGAAAACGGCGACGGCCGTCGGAAGGCCGAACGCGCGATACGCATTTGTCGCACCGATATTTTTACTGCCGACGGTGCGAAGATCCACACCGTAGAAAATTTTTCCGATGAGGTATCCGCACGGGACGGAGCCGATGAGATACGCCAACAGACAGAGGAATGCGGTCGTCATACGTCATCACGATCTTTCTTGCTGCGTACGACGATACGGATGGGCGTGCCCTCAAATCCGAACGATTCGCGCAGCCGGTTTTCCAAAAACCGAATATAGGAAAAATGAATCAAATCGGCATCATTGGCAAAGAGGACGAATGTCGGCGGGCGGATGCCCACTTCGGTCATGTAATAAATTTTCGCGACGCGCCCGGCGTGGGACGGCGGCGGATATACCATTTTCGCATCGTCGAGCAAATCGTTCAGGACGCCGGTGGAAATACGCATGCTGTGCTGATTCGCGACGAAATCAATGAGATCGGCCAAGCGATGAATCCGCTGTTTCGTAAGAGCCGAGCCGAAAAGAATCGGCGCATAAGTCGCAAAAGGAAGCGCTTTCCGAATATCATCCGTGTACGTCACAATCGTATTGGAGTCTTTTTCGACGGTGTCCCACTTATTGACGAGAAGAATGAGACCTTTTCCCGCTTCGTGCACGTAACCGGCAATGCGTTTATCCTGCTCGGTCACCTGATCTTTCGCATCCAAAAGCATCACGGCGACGTCGCAATTGTCGATGGCGCGGATGGAACGGATAACGCTGTAATGCTCCAGCGTATCGGAAATTTTTCCTTTCCGCCGCATCCCGGCCGTATCGACCAAAATGAATTCTTTTCCGTTGTATTTCCAAAGAGAATCGACGGCGTCCCGCGTCGTGCCCCATTCGTCGGCAACGAGCGAGCGCTCAAAGCCCAAAAGCGAATTGATGAGCGTGGATTTCCCCACATTCGGGCGCCCGATGATCGCCGCGCGAATCGGCGCATTTTCATCCCGAATTTCCATCGGCGGAAAATGGGTCGTGACGGCGTCCAGCAAATCGCCGAATGACAAATGATTCACGGCGGAAATGCCCAATGGATCGCCGAGCCCCAAATTGTAGAATTCGTACACATCGGCTTCCTGATTCGGGCTGTCGACTTTATTCACGACCAAAATAACCGGTTTCCCCGTCCGCCGCAGCCGAGATGCAATGACTTCGTCGTCCTGCACGACGCCCGCGCGCGCATCCGTCACGAAAATGATGACGTCCGCCTCTTCCACGGCGAGTTCCGCCTGGCGGCGAATGCCGTCGGAGACCTGATCGGGCACATCGCGGAATTCGATGCCGCCGGTATCGATCAGCGTGAATTCGCGATCCAACCATTTGACATCGCAATAAATCCGGTCGCGCGTGACGCCGGGAATATCTTCGACAATGGAAACGCGGCGTTGCGCGAGCCCATTGATCAATGTGGATTTACCCACATTCGGGCGGCCGACAATGGCCACAAGCGGTTTACTCATACTGACACCTTTTATAAAAAGGAAACGGTTCCCGAAAAAAGAACAGCGGCAGCCAATAGTCTGACTGCCGCATTCTTGATTAACCTACCCCGCACCGGGGTGCGGCTTTCCGTTCCTTATTCTGCTGCTTCGTCTTCATGCACAGCCGCTTCCACGAGGGAGAAGCTGATGCGTTTTCTGGCTTCGTCGATGCCGATGATACGGACGACGATATTGTCACCCAGCGCGCAAATGTCGCTCGGCTTCGCGTTGCGATCTTCCGTCATTTCATTGATGTGGAGAAGACCCGTCAGGCCGCCTTCCAGCTCGACAATAACGCCGAATTCCAGTACTTTGACAACCTTCGCATCCACGACGTCATCAATGGACAGTTCCGCAATGCCCGCTTCCCACGGATCCGGCAGGCATTCCTTGCGCGTGAAGGAAATTCTCTGTTTCTCTTTATCAAACGATTTAATCTTGACTTCGATTTCTTCTTCCGGCGAAAGGACATCTTCCACTTTCGCGATTTTCTTCCAGGAAATATCGGAAATGTGGAGCAACCCTTCGACACCGTTGACATTGATGAAAGCACCGTACGGCATAATCTTTTTGACAACGCCCGTCAGCACGTCGCCGTTTTCATAAGCCGCTTCGATGGTATCGAGCTCATTGTTGCGAGCCGCTTCGAGGACCGCTTTACGGGAAAGAACCAGACGATTCTTCGCGCGATCGACTTCGAGAATTTTGGCTTCAAACGTCTTGCCCTGCAGGGAAGCAAGAGAATGTACGAAACGGAGGTCACCTTGCGAAAGCGGAATGAAACCGCGGAGCGACTTGATTTGTACAAGCAGACCGACCTTGATGGCTTCGATGCCTTTGCATTCGACGGTTTCATCCTTTTCGAATGCTTCTTCCACAACGTCCCAATCGGCCAAGCGATCCACTTTGATTTTGGATACGTAAATCGGACTGTCTTCACGGATCGCGTTGATGATCTGTACGCGGACTTCATCGCCCACATGCAGAATTTCACCGAGATCTTCCGGCACGGGGAATGCGTATTCATGCGCCGGCAGGACGGCCTCCGTCTTGTACCCAAAAGAAATCATGGCTCTCTCTTTGTTCACTTCGACAACGCTGCCTGTGACGACGCTGCCTTTCTTCACATCGAGATTGGTTTCCTGTGATTCCAACAATTCATTCATGTCTTCCATAATACTGACTACCTCCTCTATGATCCAGTCCGGCGTGGAAGCACCGGCTGTGATGCCAATCTTGTCCCTGCTTCGAAACCATTCGAGGCGTATCTCTCCCGCAGTCTCGATGTGATGGGTCTTTGCGCCCTCTTCGCGGCACACTTCCGCGAGTCTCGTGGTATTGGCGCTGTTGCGTCCGCCGATGACAATCATGACGTCCATGTCCCTTGCAAGCACTCTTGCCGCTTCCTGCCTCTCCGACGTCGCACGGCAAATGGTCTTGTGGACCTTTGTCCGGTCCGCCTTTTGTGAAACCATCTGAATCAGCGTCTCCGCCAGGGACTCCGAAAATGTCGTCTGAATGACAATGTGGGCTTCGGATAAATGCGGCAGTTTCTCCGCATCTTCCGGCGTTTCGATGATGTAGGATTTCCCCAACGCCCATTCCGCGACGCTTTTCATTTCCGGATGATTTTTTTCACCGATGAGCACAACCTGATGTCCCTCTGCGACGAGCTCTTTCGTAATTTGCTGATTGCGCATGACAAAAGGACACGTAGCATCTACCAAGGCCAGATTTTTGCACTTGATAGTATTATAACACAAAGGGCCAACTCCGTGTGAACGAATAATCACAATTTCATCGGAAAATTTTTCGAGATTGTCGATGACCGGAATTCCGACCGCCGCCAATTTTTCAACGACTTGAGGATTGTGAATGAGCGGCCCAAACGTCGCGGCTTTTTTCCCGGCTTTGGCCGTATCTTCGGCAATCTTCATCGCACGTTTCACGCCGTAGCAAAATCCCATCGCTTTGGCTCTGTGTATCTCCATGTCATTTCCTTTCGTCGACTATTCTGTCCTACAAGCATACTATACGGGCATGGGGGTTGGGGCATGATGGCAGGATGCGCTTCGCGCATATTCCTGTTCCATGCCGGCGTAGCCGGCGAGCGAGCGCAGCGAGCGATTACAATAGAATCCGTCGCCGCAGGCGACACCCGTAAAGCTCCTAGCTCCTAGCTCCCAGCCCATAGCTTCCGCACGAATGAAGCTCAAAGCGGTTCTTCCCACATGGGTGTTTTTCCCCTTTTCCCTTTCCTCTTCACTCTTCTTCATATCCGCACTTTCGGTAATATTCTTCCCGCATGGAAACGAGCGCCGTGCGGACTTTTTCATTGAGCTCTTGTATCGCTTCCGTCGAAGTTTTTTGTTTTTCGACGGGAATCGGTTTTCCGAATATGACGGCTAAGGGACCTTTTTTCTTCGGAAATGTTTCCGTACCGATGACGGCGACGGGCATAATCGGCGTCCCGGTCATAAGCGCGAGGCTGGCCATGCCGTCGTGGAAACGGCCGATTTTATTTCCTTTGATGCGCGTGCCTTCGGGGAAAATACCGAGCGGCTCGCCGTTTTTGATTTCGCGCATCGCCTGACGTATCGCCGTGCGGTCGATGCTGCCGCGCTTGACGGGAAATGTCCCGAAAAAGCGGATAATCGGCGCCAGAATCGGATTTTTAAAAAGTTCTTCCTTCGCCATGTAATGCACGATGCGCGGCGAACAAATGCCGATGACGGGCGGATCGAAATTACTTTTGTGATTCGGTGCGACAATAACGGCGCCCGTTTCCGGAATGTTTTCGACGCCTTCGTACTTAAGACCTTTCACGGTGAAAAAATAGAAACCGAGCGTCGTGCGCAAAAAAGCATAAATCATTTTGCGAAACATCAGCATGCACCTGCCTTTTCATCACAGATTTTACGGATGGCCGCCGCCGTTTCCGAAAGTGTCAGATCGCCGTTGTCGAGATGAACGGCATCCTCGGCTTCGCGAAGAGGCGATGTCTCCCGCGTACTGTCTTTATAATCGCGCTCGCGGATATCCGCTTCGATTTCGTCCACGGTGATACCGGGATTTGTTTCTGCCATTTCTTTGTAGCGGCGAATCGCACGCGTGCGAGGCGAGGCCGTGAGAAAAATTTTCACGTCCGCACGGGGAAGAACGACGGTGCCGATATCGCGCCCGTCCAGGACGGTGCCGCCCGCTTCCGAGAGTTTCCTTTGCAAATCGACCATGAGCGTCCGGATTTCCGGAATGGCGGACACGGCGGACACATGCGCCGAGACGTCCGGCGTCCGCAAAAAATCGGTGACTTCTTCGCCGTCCAAAAAAACGCGCATGGATGTCTCTCCGGGAGAGACGGTCATCGTGAGTGCGCGCGCCATCGCGATGATATCTTTTGTTTCCGAAAGGCCACGCGAAAGGGCCGCATACGTGAGTGCACGGTACATGGCACCGGTATCGAGATAGGTGTATCCCATGGTTTTGGCCAATATTTTGGCGACGCTGCTTTTCCCCGCGCCGGCCGGCCCGTCAATGGCGATCGATAAACGTTTCATCGGTTTCCTCCCTTCGCCGCATCGGTTGCGGCTACGTATCCCGTCGAAAAGGCGGCTTGCAAATTATAACCGCCGGTGTATGCGTGTATATCGGTGACTTCACCCGCAAAATACAGCCCGCGGACAAGTTTGGATTCCATGGTGGTCGGATTGATTTCTTTTAAAGAAACGCCGCCCGCCGTGACGATGGCCTCTTCTATCGGCCTCGTCCCCGTCACGGTAAGGGACATGTGCTGCAATGTATAGCGCAAATTTGTACGAAGCTGCCGTGTGAGTTCGGCCGCCGGCATGTCGCCCGGAATGTCCGACAAATGCAAAATCGGCTCAATCAGGCGATGCGGCAACAAATCGACGAGCGCATTCTTCATCTGCTTGGCGCGATGCGTTTCCAAATCACGCAAAAGGCGCGCATCAAGCACCTCTTCAGTGAGCGCCGGTTTCAAATTGATTTCGGCCGTGACGGTGTGCCCCTGCGAAAGCCAAAGCGATACGGCATCGGAGAGCATGAGTACAATAGGTCCGGAAATGCCGAAATGCGTAAAAATCATTTCTCCTTGCTCGGACGCTTTTCTTCTCCCGCCCGCGGACACGGTAAGTGCCACATTTTTGAGAGAAAGTCCCTGCAATTCTTTGCAATATTCTTCTTTGCACACGAGCGGAATGAGTGCGGGGCGCGTTTTTTTGATCGTGTGTCCGAGCGCTTCGGCCATGCGGTAACCGTCTCCCGTCGAGCCCGTCCGCGGATAAGATTTTCCGCCCGTCGCGAGAATGACGGCATCGACACGATAGCTGTCTTTTCCCGTTTCCACCGCCGCGACATGCCCGTCTTCGGACATGATGCGCACCGCCGGCTCGGACAAATGCAAATCGACGCCCGTTTCCGAAAGTTTCCTCATGAAAAGACGGCGCACTTCCTGTGCGTCCTCGCTTTGAGGAAACACGCGCCCGCCGCGCTCCGTCATCGTTTGCAGTCCCCACGACGCCAAAAGACGCAATAAATCCGTATTGGAAAAATTTTGATAGGCGCTGTAGAGGAATTTTCCGTTTCCCGGCGTCTTCCCGATGAATTCGGAAATCGGCGCCGCATTCGTCAAATTGCAGCGGCCTTTCCCCGTGATGCCCATTTTGAGGCCGACGCGGTCCATTTTTTCGAAAAGAATGACATGCGCGCCGAGGGACGCCGCCCGCACCGCCGCCAAAAGCCCGGCCGCGCCTGCGCCGATGACCGCGACATTACCGGTAGAGCTCATATAATTTTTGAACCTCTTCTTTGGACAGGCGGCGGAATGTGCCCTTCGCGACGCCGTCCAGCGTCAAAAACGAATATTTCACGCGTTTCAATTCGAAAACGGGATAATGAAACATGTCCATCATGCGACGGATTTCACGATTTTTCCCTTCACGAAGCGTCATGCGAAGGTGCGTGCGATTGCGCATCTCGTCGTAGGAAAGGATTTCGATTTCACAAGGCGCCGTCCGCCCGTCGGGAAGATTGACACCGCGCGCCATTTTTGCGGCGAGCGTTTCCGAATATTTCCCCCGCACCGTCACTTCATACACCTTCGGCACGCCTTTGGACGGATGCGTCAAAATGTAATCGAGATCGCCGTCGTTCGTGAGAAGGAGCAGTCCTTCCGAGTGATAATCGAGCCGCCCGACGGGGAAAATCCGCTCGGTGACGCGCGGGAAAAAGTCCAGCACCGTGCGACGTCCCTGCGGATCTTTCACCGATGTGATGGTCCGATCCGGTTTATGAAACAAAAAGTAGCGAAGGCGTTCCGGCCGAAGAGCCGTGCCGTCCGCTTCGATACGATCCGTGCGGATATCGGCCGTCGTCCCCGGTTCGCGCACGACTTTTCCGTTCACGCGCACGCGCCCCGCGGCAATCATTTCTTCGGCTTTCCGACGCGAAGCGACGCCCGCGCGGCTCAAGATTTTTTGCAAACGTTCTTTCAAAACAAATCCCCTTCCGTCATGCGTTCGTTCCACTTTTTCTGCAATTCCTTCACGTCGGAAAGACCGGCGGAAGCAAGGAATCGACGCGTCGTCCCATATAAAATCGGGCGCCCCAAAGCATCCAAGCGCCCGCGCTCTTCAATTAAATCTTTTTCCATAAGAGAGGCCAAAATGCGCCCCGCTCCCACGCCGCGCACACGCTCGATTTCCGCACGTGTCACGGGTTCTTTGGCCGCAATGACGGCAAGCGTTTCCACCGCCGCAGCCGAAAGTGTCGTCTCTTTCCCGGAAGAAGCCGACAGCCATTCATCGAATTCTTTTTTCGTCGCCAAAGAAATCCCGGCGCCCGTTTCCCGAAGGCAAATCCCGGAATCCTCGCGCGCATATCGCGCCGAAAGCAAATCCAGCGCCTCGCGCACGCGCGCCTCCTCCTCATCGACGGCAGCACAAAGCTCCGCCATCCTGACGGGTGCGCCGTGTATAAAAAGAAACGCTTCCAAAGAAGCGGCCAAACGGTCTGTGTGAGACATAGTGACTCCGGAAATACAAAAAATAAACAGTGCAGAGTGCAAAGGCGCGCTCGGCTTTAGCCTCCGCCGACGGCCGACGGCTTTTAATCGGTGTGCTGCGCGGCGTTTTTTATAATCGGCGCTTCGCGCCTCGCCGGCTTCACCGGCATAAAACGGAGTTGTCGCCGGCGGGCACCTGCGCCTCTTCCCTCTTTCTCCTTCACTCTTCCCTTTTACAGGAATCGTCGCGTAGCGACACCTGAATTGCTAATTGCTAATTGCGCTATGCATACGTATCACAAGCCCCGCTGCGCTGTCTTCCAATATCACTTCTCCGGTGCGTATGATTTCCAGGAGAGCGACGAGGGCTACGGCAAGCGACAGGCGCGAGGGTTGGAGGCGGAAAAAGTCGCGGAGGGAGCGCGGGGTGTTTCCGGAAAGGAAACGGCGCAATTCCTCCGTCTTATCATCAAATGTCACTTCTTCCGCATCAATGACGCGGGGAATTTCGGCGGCTCTTTCGTCGAAAATCTCGGTAAGCGCCGCCATGAGGCGAGAGACGGGTATCGTGCCCCTGTATTCGGAAAGCGTCACTTCGCCGGGTTCGCGGCGTCGATACGGCGCTTCTTCGGCGAGCAATGTTTCCAAATGCGCACGCAGCTCTTTCATTCGCCGGAAATCTTCCAGCGATTGGGCGAGCTCTTGCCTGGGATCTTCCGTTTCCTCCTCTTCGTCCCGATGACGGGGAAGAAGCATGCGCGATTTAATGAGAAGAAGTGTCGCCGCCATGGAAAAGAACGAGCTGGCGAGCGGCAAATCAAAGGCACGTGCCCGATCCAAATATTCCAAATATTGATCGGTGATTTCGTGAATCGGAATGTCGTGAATGTCGATACGGTTTTTCGTCACGAGATGCAGCAGCAAATCCATTGGCCCTTCGAATGCGGGCAATGCCACCGTATATCCTCCGCCGAATTCCTCCACGCGCGCCTCTCCTTCCGCTTTTTCATTGTTTTGATACAAATTAATTTTCTTTTATCATTTTATTATATCACAAATTTCATAACCGTCGCCTTCCGCCGCTTCCCGCACGAGGCCGCAACGGCTTTCGTATTCTTCGTCCCAGCGGCGGGCGGCCTTGCGGATTTTTTCTTCGTAGCCGGAAAGGGCGGCAAATGGCGCAAATTGAGCGGCGCGCATCGCCCGCGACATCGGCGGACGCGGCAGTGTGTACGGGTGATCAAGGCGAGCCAATTCTTCATCGTCCGTGCGATGCATCACATTCCAAATCATGCGCGATGTCCTCCTATTTCTTCATTGCGGGCGCACATCGTGGCGTCCGTTTCCAAATTCATGCCTTTCAGGACGGCATTTTTCCCATACCGTGCTTTCAGCGATAAAATCGTTTCCTGTAAACGCTCTTCGCGGAGACATTTCTGCCGCGCCGCCCCCGTTTCTACGGAAAATAAATCGTCTTCCCAAAATGTTTCCGCCGTACTTTCCCGGCATGTCGCCGAAAGATTCACGCGGCGGACAAGGAGTGCGGGATCGGCAATCCGCGCAAAAAGCGTGCCGACCGCATCCATTAAAGCCGACGCCGCAGCTGTCGGAAACGGAAAACGGAAACTGCCGTGCGCGGGCGGCGGAACAGGGCGTCCGTAAAAATCGCAGCCGGCTTCGGAATCCGGCGTCCGCCCCATTTTCACATTTTCGGTATCGTATCCGATGTCGAGCGCGAGTAATTCCGCGCGGACATCGCGCGCCGTGAGCGTCAGCGCGAGCGCCTCGGCCATTTCGCGCGCAATGAGTGCCGCGCGATCCGATTCATACGGTTCGTGCAGCACCTGCCCGACGGAGACGCTTTGCGACTTAGGTCGATACGCTTTGATTTCTTCGATGGTGCACGGCTCGTAACCCCACGCGTGATCGATTAAAAGCTCCGCATTCACACCGAAAAGTTTATATAAAAGTCCCGCATTGTAATATTCGCCGGCGCGTCCCAGAGAGCAGCGCGCCACATCGCCCATCGTATATAAATTTTGCGACGCGAGCCGCCTCTCATACCCGCGGCCGATGCGCCAAAAATCCGTGAGCGGCCGATGCGACCAAAGTTGTTTCCTGTATTCGTATTCATCAAGATACGCAATGCGCGCGCCGTCCGCGTCCGCCTTTTGATGCTTGGCGGAAATGTCCATCGCGACTTTCGCCAAATATAAATTCGTCCCGATGCCGGCCGTCGCCGTGATACCCGTTTCCGCCACGATATCTTTCACGATGTCCCGCACCAATTCGTAAGGCGTCCGGCCCCTCTCCGAAAGATAGGGCGTGAGATCGGCGAAAATTTCATCGACGGAATAGACGTGAATGTCCTCGGCGGAAAGATGCCGCAAATACACGCGGTACACGGCACTGCTGTAGTCCATGTAAAGGCGCATTCTGGGCGGCGCGGTGATATAGGAAACGGCAAGCTCCGGGAGTGCCGCAAGCCGCGGAAACTCAAAAGAAGAGCCCGTCAGCCGCTTCATCGGCGATTTCGCGAGGCGCTCCGCATTCACCCTGCGCACGATGTCTTCCACTTCGAAAAGGCGCGGCCGCCCCGGCACGCCGAAATATTTCAAAGAAGGGGAAACGGCCAGACAAATCGTTTTTTCCGTCCGCTCCGTATCCGCCACGACCAAATTCGTCGCCAGCGGATCGAGCCCGCGCTCCACACACTCCACCGAAGCGTAAAACGATTTCAAATCAATCGCCGCATAGATTTTCTTCTCCGTGACACTCACCCCCTTCCGTTTCCGTTTTTTGAAACTTCTCACATTTTGAAATTTCTTTACATTCAGTATAATACAAAAAAATCGGATGGAAAACCCGCATTTACAAGATTTTGTACATCCTCGTTCAGTATGTTCCGTTTCAACATTAGAATTTTTCTAATGATTTTTGAACATCTTGGGGAAGAAAAAAATGCGAAACATTTGTGCGTTTGGCTTTCGGGAAAAGGCATGGGGCATGAGGCATGGGGCATGAGGTCAGGATGCGCTTCGCGCATATTCCTGTTATAAAAGTGATGGGCGATGGGTGATGGGTGATGCGCTGCAGGTGCCCACCGGCGACAATTCCTGTTTTATGCCGGCGAAGCCGGCGAGCGAGCGCAGCGAGCGATTACAAAAAATGCCGCGCAGCGCTCCGATTAAAAGCCGTCAGCCGTAAGCCGTCGGCGGAGGTTAAAGCCAAGCGCGCGTCTCTCATCTGACAGTCTGACAGTCTTGCGCATAAATGTCGCACTACAGCCAAACGCGCCTTTGCACTTCACACAAAAAAGAGCTGCGACATTGGTGTCACAGCTCCGAAAGCTTTGTTTTTTTTATTATATATTTACAATTTGCGTATTTCCCGGCCAGACGGCGGGCGGCATGCCGTAGCGATTCGGCTCTCTGTCGCCGCGCATGATGATGAGATAGAGCATCGTCAGCGCGTTCAAGACGGGCACGCAGATCATGATGAGAAGCAGCCACGGGCGGAATCCCATATCGTGCGCACGCCGGACGACGAGCGAAAACATCGCGGCCAAAATCACAAAATACAGCGCATTCGCATACACGCCGACGGATTCCGCCAATTCCTGAATGCCGTAAGCCAAGGACCAAAGCGGCACGACGCGGCAGAAAAAGCGCATCCGATTGAGCCGACCTTTGAAACAAAACCACATTCCCTTCAAAGAACGATCGGTGAAACCGTCCGGCTCTCCGGCATATTCTTTCGCCCGCTCGTTCCAATCGTCCCAAGTCATGTTGTCCGTATGAATGGATGCCATACTGTCCTCACAAATCCAAATTCGTTACATTCTTTGCGTTTTCTTCGATAAACTTGCGTCGCGGCTCGACTTTATCGCCCATCAAAATCGTAAAGAGGCGATCCGCTTCCACGGCGTCCGTCATTTCCACGCGAAGCATGATGCGCTGTGCCGGATTCATCGTCGTATCCCAGAGCTGCTCCGGATTCATTTCGCCCAGCCCTTTATAACGCTGAATCGTGCAACCTTCCAGCCCGATTTCCGCAAGCAATTTATTCTGCTCATCATCATCGTAGGTATAATATTTCGAGCGGCCTTTCTTCACCTGATAGAGCGGCGGCTGCGCTATATACACATGCCCTTCCGTGATAAGCTGCGGCATGTAGCGATAGAAGAATGTCAGAAGCAAAGTACGGATATGCGCCCCATCGACATCGGCATCCGTCATGATGATGATTTTGTCGTACCGAAGTTTTTCCAAATTGAAATCATCGCCGATCCCTGCGCCAAACGCCATGATCATCGTCCCGATGGTTTCACTGGAAAGCACGCGGTCAAGACGCGCTTTTTCGACATTCAGGATTTTCCCGCGAAGAGGCAATATCGCCTGATAACGGCGATCGCGGCCACTTTTAGCCGAACCGCCCGCGGAGTCCCCTTCGACGATATAAATTTCCGTAAGCTTCGGATCGCGCTCCGTGCAATCGGCCAGTTTCCCCGGAAGAGAAGAAATTTCCAGCGCATCCTTGCGACGGGCAAGGGCTTTGGCCTTCTTTGCCGCTTCCCGAGCACGCCGTGCGACCAAGCTCTTTTCGACGATCGATTTTGCCTCCACCGGATGCTCGATGAAATATTCCTGCAAGCCTTCGCTTACGATATTGTCCACGATGCCTTTTACTTCCGAGTTCCCGAGCTTCGTCTTCGTCTGCCCTTCGAACTGCGGATTCGGCACCTTGACGGAAATGACGCAGGTGAGACCTTCGCGCACATCATCGCCATTGAAATTGTCTTCCTTCTCCTTGAGCAAATTGTTTTTCCGCGCATAATCATTGATGACTCGCGTCAATGCCGTGCGGAAACCGGTGAGATGCATCCCGCCCTCAATCGTATTGATATCATTGACGAACGTATACATATTTTCGCTGTATCCCGATTGGTATTGCATCGCGATATCCACGATGACGCGATCTTTCTGCCCTTCAAAAGAAATGACATTCGGATGAATGAGATCCTTGCCCTCATTGAGATATGCGACGTATTCCGTGATACCGCCCTCGTAATTGAATTTATTTTCCTGCTCCCTGCCCGCGCGCTTATCCGTGAGCGTAATGGTGAGCCCTTTATTCAAAAACGCGAGCTCACGCATGCGTTCCTTCAGCGTCTCATAGACGAAATCCGTGCCTTCTTTGAAAATTTCCGGATCCGGCATAAACGTGACGATGGTCCCCGTTTCCTTCGTTTCTCCCAAAATTTTCATATCTTCCGTCTTCTCGCCGCGGGAGAACGCCATTTCGTGGATTTTCCCTTCACGAAGGACGCGCACCCGCATCCACGACGTCAAAGCGTTTACGACGGAAATCCCGACGCCGTGAAGCCCACCGGAAATCGGATATCCGTCCCCGCCGAATTTCCCGCCGGCATGCAAAACCGTCAGCACGACTTCCATCGCCGGTTTCCCCGTCTCATGCATACCCGTCGGAATCCCGCGCCCATTATCGACGACCGTGCAGCTGCCGTCCTCATTGATGGAAACTTCGATATGCGTGCAATAGCCGGCCAGCGCTTCATCGATACTGTTATCGACAATTTCGTACACCAAATGATGCAGCCCGCGCGCCGACGTCGAGCCGATATACATCCCCGGGCGAAGGCGCACCGCCTCCAGACCTTCCAGGACGCGTATATCCTTCGCACCGTAATCCTTGTTTCCCATCTCCTCTTCCTGATGAGAGGTGATTTCATGAATGTCTTCGCTCATGTCTTAATCCTTACCGTTTCCTAAAAAATCAATCAAATAAAAGAAATTTCTCCCGGCTGTGTATCCGTCTATTTATATTTATATATATTATATCATATATATGCCGTAAAAACA
>CAVHIJ010000024.1:0-16970 GCA_963635945.1 bacterium
CTATCCGAAAGTGACATTCGATATTTACACCGCATCGGCGGATTTACTCAAAGAACGCCTGGAGCGTGGCCTTTTGGATTTTGCCGTCATGCAGGAGCCGATCGAAATCGGAAATGCGGATTTTATTCGGCTTCCCGAGCGCGACGTGTGGGGATTTCTGATGGCGGCCGATGCGCCGCTTGCAAGTGCCCCCGGGATTTCCCGAAAAGATCTCACAGGGCATCGTCTCCTGGCGAGCCGCCGCGCGCCCGTGCAGGGTGAATTTAAAAACTGGCTCGGCGAAGAATTGCCTGAATTTTCCGTCACATGTAATCTTTCAGGAAACATGCTGCCCTTTTTGCATAATGATTTCATGGTGCTCACCCTCGAAGGGGCGGTGGACAAGCTCGATCCCACCCGTTTCCGATTCGTCCCGCTCACGCCCGCACTCACGACGTCGACGGTTCTCGTCTGGAAGAAACTCAATCCCGTCTTCGGGCCGGCGAAAGTATTTTTGGAATTTTTGAAAGAAGAAGTGAAAAAGGAGAAACTTGGAAATGAATAAACCGTATATTATTTGTCATATGATGACGTCGGTCGACGGTCGTATCGATTGTGCCATGACGGAGCATCTTCCGGGTGTGGATACATATTATGAAACGCTGGCCGCGCTTGCGGCGCCGACTCGTGTCAGCGGACGGGTGACGGCAGAGCTTGAGATGGCGCAGGGAATCTTTTATGGGGAAACGTCTGTGCCTCTTGGGAAAGAAGCGTTTTCCAAAAAAGCGGATGCCGAGGGATATGAAGTCGTGACGGATACGAAAGGGACATTGCTTTGGGAAGATTCCGTTTCCGAGGGGCGTCCGCTCGTTATCGTGATGAGTGAAACCGTAAGCCGTGAATATACGGATTATTTGGATGCGCATCATATTTCCTGGATTGCCTGCGGAAAGGACAAAATCGATTTGAAGCGTGCCTGTGAAATATTGGCCGATGAATTCGGCGTCGAAAGGATGGCCGTCGTCGGCGGCGGAACCGTAAACGGCGGTTTTTTGGCAAAAGGACTTTTGGATGAGGTGAGTATTTTAATCGGATCCGGAATTGACGGACGTGGTGGGATGACAGCCGTATTCGACGGACTTCCGGAAAATTATCCCGTGACACCGCTTCGATTGAAAGGTGTGGAAACGTTTTCGGACGGTGCCGTATGGCTTCGGTATGAGGTAAGATGAATCCACAAATCATAAAATGAGAAGTTTCTGAAAAATATGTATTTTTATTGACAGACGTCTATGAGAGTGCTAGAATAAAAACATCAATAGAATAAGGAAAAAGCAGGTGCCCCCGAGGGGGCTTAATAGGGAAGTCGGTGCAATTCCGACACGGTCCCGCCACTGTAATGCTGAGCCAATCCAGATATGTCACTGGGGATTTTTCCTTGGGAAGGCGGAAAGGCAAGGAAGCGAAGTCAGGAGAACTGCCTGTTTTTGTTCACCGTTTTGACCTACGAGCGATGGGAAGGTGGCGTGTCTTGAAAGAGACTCTTGTCAGCTTGCACCCGTGGGGACGCAAGCTTTTTTATTGATTCGCCTCGGTCGTCTATGAGGGTAGTCGACTTTGGAGATATGAGGATGGTGTAAGGGAAACGCCATTCTCCGGGCAATCGGGCGCTCGGTCGATTGCTTTCGAAAATTCCTTCCGCACGCGGAAGTTTCCTATATTCTTCCTCTCTCCCCGATTCGGCGGCGCAGGGAAATGTCACCGAATCACCCCATTATTTTTTGAGAAAAATTTCTCACCTCTCTTTTGGCGGGCTGATCCCCGCCTTTTTTCTTGCACAGGGCTTTTAAATATGATAAAGTAAAAAGAAATTGATCCGGTAGGAGGATGCGGTATGAAAAAAATTTGGATGGCGGCGGCGCTGGCACTTTGTCTTTGCGGGTCGGCGGTGCACGCGGATATGACGATGGATTTCGGAAAGACAGAGGAAACGTATTCTCTTTCCGCACCGGGGAAACCGGGAATCACGGTCAAGGGGGCGCTCATGGTGCCGCTTCGGCAGACGGCGGAGTATTTGGGATTTTCCGTGACGGCCGATGCGGAGGGAATTGTGCTCGATGACGGCGTTCTGCGGACAAAAGTGCAAGTCGGGACGGATTCCTACGTCGTCTCGGCGGTGAGCATGGATATGAAAGTGGAAAGCGCACCGTTTTCTTTGGGGCTTGCGCCTGTCGTCCAAGACGGCGTGACCTATGTGCCCGTTTCCCTTTTCAAAGTGCTTTTGGGGAATGATCCCACGGCCGTTTCCGCAGCCGAAAATGAAATCGTATTTTTGCCCGCCGGCGAGGCGGCGTCGAGCCCGGAAACGCAGCCGATGCCGGAGCAGGCGGTCGGGCTGCCGAATCCTTTTAAAGAATTTGTGACGCTTTCGGGGATGCAGGAAAGCGCAGGTTTCCCGATGGCGCTTCCGAAAGTGAAGAAAGCTGAGTCCGTGTATCGGGCGATTCCGGGTGAGCTTGCCGAGGTAGTGTATCGGAAAGGCGACGCGGAACTTATGCGGATTCGCAAAGGGAAAGCGGCGGATGTCGCCGGCGATTACAATACGTACGACGTCACGAAAATCGTGCGGCTTCGCGGCAAAGAGGTCACGATGAAGGGTGACAAGAAACGGATGCATTTGGCGACTTGGCGGGAAGACGGATTCTCGTATGCGATTCTCTCCGGAGAAGGACTTTCGATCGGGAAAATGAAGGAATACGCGAAGGCCGTGAAATAAAACCGATATGCGTTGATGCGCGGATGCGTTGATGCGTTGCAGGTGTCGCCTTAGGCAACGATTCCCGATGTAATATTGATGAATGGTATGCAAAAAAGCTGTGATAAAATGCGAAAACATTTTGTCACAGCTTTTTTACGTCATTTGGGAAAAGTTACGCGTCGTATTTCATATCCATCCGAATTTTTTACAGGCGAGATAAATTCCGTCTCGGTCCGAGGCTTTGAGCTCGTCTTTGGCGTTTCCCATCGCAATCGACATCCATTCCGGGCGAAACATGGCGCGATCGTTCATTCCGTCGCCGAATACGACGATATCGGCATCCGTCGCGTGATACGTTTCCATCACATAGCGGATGCCTTTATCTTTTTGTGTCGGCTCCAAAAGGAGCGTCCCGCGGCGGAGCCACACGTGCGGAAGCCCGCATAAATCGATTTCGGAAAGTTCGGCCTTTGTGCAGGCGACGAAAATTTTATGAATGCAGGGTGCCGCTTCGAAATCGAAATTCGGCCTCACGCGGACATCGTAGTAGCGGATGGGGACCTTTTCCGAATACCGTGCATCTTTCGTGAGCGCAATCCGGGCATTTTCCACAGCCGCCGCCCATGGAAACTTTTCCGTATCGGTCTTGCGGAAAAATTCGATACATTTTTCTTTCGGAAGGCCGTTGTGATAGCAAATTTTCCCGTCCAGCGTCACGCATTCACCGCCGTCGGACACGCAGGAAGAGAGCCCGAGCGACTTGGCCACGGCAAAGGCATCGGATTGCATCCGCCCCGTCGCGATGGCGACAAAATGCCCGCGCGCCTGTAAAAGCGAAAGTGCCTCCCGCGTGCTCTCCGGCACCTCATTCGTCAAAGGCTGCGTCAATGTCCCGTCGATATCAAAAAAGAAATATTTTCTCATACATCCCACTTACATCCCACTCACTGCTTCCGGAATCATAAAACAGAATATGCGCATGGCGCATTCCGATTTTTTTCCATTTTCTCTTCTCTATTCTCTTTATTTTACTATTTTACAAAAAATCCCCAATCTCACGCAAGACTCAAAAATTTCATTTTGACAAAAAACGAAAAATCTGATATTCTATACACGTTCATGGGGGTATAGCTCAGCTGGGAGAGCGTCTGAATGGCATTCAGAAGGTCAGCGGTTCGATCCCGCTTATCTCCACCAAGCTCGTCGAAAAGACGGGCTTTTATCATGTAAAAAAGATGCCGCGCAGCGCACTTTTTAAATGATACAAAATTTTGCATGTTTCCTTGCGGTGCAACTTGCAAAAGAGGATGTTTCATGATAAAATATTTCCCGTATGTCAGGATAGTCCTCTGCCTTATGCGATCGGCATGAATGTCCGTTATGGGAGTCGGGTACAGTTTCCGGGCTCAAAAGTTAGGAGGAGAAGATCGTGAATATTATCGACACGCTCGAAAACGAGCAGCTTCGCGATGACATTCCCGTGTTCCGCCCCGGCGATACGGTGCGCGTACACACGAAAGTCATCGAAGGAAAAACGGAACGTATTCAGGTGTATGAAGGCGTCGTCATTGCGAGAAAGCATGCCGGCCTTCGCGAGACGTTCACCGTCCGCCGTATTTCCTACGGCGTCGGCGTGGAAAGAACGTTCTTCGTGCATTCGCCGCGTCTGGCGAAGATTGAAGTGAAGCGTCGCGGTATCGTCCGCCGTGCGAAACTTTTCTATCTGCGCGGACTCTCCGGCAAAGCGGCCAGAATCAAGGAAAGAAAATAAGAAGCGGAAAAAGCTGTGGGCACTCACGGGTGCTCGCAGCTTTTTTGTTTGGGGAAGAGGGAAGAGGAAAGGGGAAAGGGACGCGTTTTGCTCAGTGCAATATTTGTGCTAAAGACACAAGACGGATAGACGTCAGGCTGCCAGACGGTCAGACTTCAGACTTTTAATCGGTGCGCCTGCGGCGCATATTTTTTATGCCTCAGGCGCCGGCGGGCTGTGACAAATGAAAAATGACGAATGAAACTTTTCGCGTCATTCGTCATTTTTCATTCGTCAGAAATAATCGCCGTAACGATTTTTGTATCTTTCTTCCGTTTCGCGCTCATCTTTCACGGAAAATGTTTTGGCTTTTTGGCCGCGATAGGAAATTTTGTAAATATATCCGATATCGAGCCCGTCGACCGGAATGTGATACGTATTCGGATACCCTTTCACATCGACTTCCATCGGTGCGCCCGTCATGTGCACATTTTCGTTAAAAGAAAATCCGTTCACCGCTTCCCAATGGAAAGGATCCGTTTCCGCTTCCGTCAGCGGTTCTTTCATGACGACTTCGATCGTGATGAAATTCACCGGGATCACCGAGCGAATCCGATTGGCAAGCGCGTCGCCGCCGCAAAATAATAATCCCGCCGCCAAAAACGGCACTATCCAACGTTTCATTCGCAGTCCTCCATTTGGAAATACATTTCTATTCTCATCTTAAGAAATTTTCCTCAAATTGTCAAATACAACAAAATATGCGTGAAGCGCATACTTCCCTCTTCCTTCTTTTCTCATGCCCGTTTTTTTTGTTTCCTTATATTCCGAATTTTGGTATAATCAATAGAAATGTATGATTTGTGAGGAAACAAGATGCATATTGTGTTGGTGGAGCCGGAGATTCCCGGAAATACGGGAAATATCGCAAGGCTTTGCGCGGCGGAGCATTTGACGCTGCACTTGGTGAGACCTTTGGGCTTTTCGCTGGATGATAAATATTTGAAACGCGCCGGACTCGATTATTGGGAGTTCCTCGATGTCCACGTGCACGAAAATTTCGCATCCGTCGAAAACATGCTGGCGGGGCACCGTTTCTTCTTCAATACGACGAAGGCATGGCATGCGTACACGGAAATCGCGTATGAGCCGGGTGATGTCCTCGTTTTCGGAAAGGAAACGAAGGGGCTTCCTGAAGAGATGCTTTTGTCGCATGAGGATGCGTGTATCCGCATTCCGATGATCGAAGAGGCCAGGTCTCTCAATTTATCGAATGCGGTGGCGATTGTCGCCATGGAAGCGCTCCGGCAAATGGAGTTTCCTCATCTTTTAAAAGAAAGTGGGAGGTTATTCGGGAAAGGAGGCAATCATGAATACGTATGATAAGGCGTATGAGCTGGCGCAGGCGGTGCGGGACTCGGATGAAATGCGGCGTCTTACGGCGGCGGCCGAGAATCTCAAAGGAAATGAAAGTGCGAAGTCTCTCGTGAAGGAATATCTCACGGAGCAGATGAAAGCGGATTATGCGCGCATCACGGGGGCATCTGCCGATGAGAGTACGACGGAGCATTTGCGTGATTTGGCCGTCATGGTGGCCAATAACGGCGCCGCACAGGAATATTTGCAGGCATTCATTCGCTGGCAGCAGATCGCATCCGATTTGCAGAAAATTGTCGGGGAAGCGATGATGCAGGGGTTAGATGTATTGGAGTTGGATAAAAAATGACAGATTGGGCACAATTTTTCGATGGAATCCTGACTGATAAGGAAATGAAAATCAATGAGCCGATGAGCCGTCACACCACGTACGGGATCGGCGGTCCGGCGGATGTATTCGTCACGCCGACGACGGAAGAAATGCTGAAAGCCGTCCTTGTGCGCGCCGATGAAGCGGGCATCCCGGTCACGGTGATCGGCGGCGGCTCCAATTCGCTCGTGAGCGATCTCGGCATCCGCGGTATTACGATTTGCACGAATCGTATGAAATCGGAAACGAAAGTCGAAGACGAATGGATTATCGCAAAGGGCGGCGTCGCCACGGGCGCGGTTTCCCGTCTCGCTTGGCAGAATGGGCTCACCGGTTTCGAATTTGCCGTCGGTCTTCCGGGGACACTTTGCGGCGCCGTTTTCATGAATGCGAACGGTTACGGCCGCGATATGAAACGCGTCGTCGAAAGTGTGCGTGCGATTTCCCGCGACGGAAAAGAAGAACATTTCTACACTTGGGATGATATTCATTACGGTGACAGCGACAGTGTCTTCATGCACAACGGCGATATCGTCGTCGAAGTGAAATTGCATCTCTCCAAGGGCGATCCGGATAAGATTAAAGCGGCGATGGATGATCACCAGCTTTCCCGACGGACGAAACAGCCGCTCGACAAGAGAAGTGCGGGGACGATGTTCCTCCGCCCGCCGGGATATCATGTCGGCCCGATGATTAAAGATTGCGATCTCATGGGGTTTGCGATCGGTGATGCGGAAGTTTCCACCAAGCATCCTGATTTCGTCGTGAATAACGGCAAGGCGACCTGCGCGGACGTCCTCGCCGTCCTCCACGAAGTGCAGCGCCGCGTCAAAGAAAAGTACGGCGTCTACATTCCGCTCGACGTCCGCATTTTCGGCGAAGGCGTGCAGCAGGAAAGATAAAATTTCAGAAACAACGGCAAGGAGCTGTAGAGGCGCCTTGCCTTTTTCTTTGGGTCGATGCGTCGATGCGTTGATGCGCGGATGCGTTGCAGGTGTCGCCTGTGGCGACGATCCTATTTTAGTGATGGGTGATGAGTGATGGGTGATGCGCTGCAGGTGTCGGCTTCGCCGACGATCCTGTCTTATGCCGGCGAAGCCGGCGAGCGAGCGCAGCGAGCGATTACAAAGATGCCGCGCAGCGCACCTCTTAAAACTCCCGGCTCTCAGCTCCCGGCTCCCGGCCATAGCCTATCGCCTTTGCACAAATGACGCACACAGCTTCTCGCATTTTATGGTATAATAATTTATAAGTGTATTCATTTCATAATACGCTTGGTTTCCGAATGCGTTTTTGGGAAGTGAAAGGTATGTCGGATATAGAAAATAAGCTGGCGACTGTGCGGGAAAGAATTTCCGCGGCGCGGGTGCGGTCTCCTTACGGGCAGGCGGTGACGCTTGTCGCGGTGACGAAGTTTCATCCGCTTTCCGATATGGAGGAAGCGGTAAAGCAGGGCGTCACGGATGTCGGAGAAAATCGTGTACAGGAAATGGAAGAAAAGCGGCGCGAAAGTGCGGGGACCATCCCGGTGCGCTGGCATCTTTTGGGACATTTGCAGAAAAATAAAGTAAAAAAAGCGGTCGCGATCGCTGATTTGATTCAATCGGGGGATTCCTATGATGTGCTCACGGAAATTTCCCGCCGTGCGGCCGAAATCGAAAAAGTGCAGGATGTGCTTCTGGAATTCAATATTTCCGGCGAAGAGGCGAAGACGGGATTTTCGCCCGATGCCTTTTCCGAGGTTGTTTCCTTTGCGGAAACTTTGCCCCATGTGCGCGTGCGCGGATTGATGTGCATGGCGCCTCTCATTGCGCCGGAGGAAACGCGGCCCGTGTTTCATAAAGGATACGAGTTATGGACGGCTTTGCGGAAAAAGTTTCCGGAAGCGGATATCCTTTCCATGGGCATGACGAATGATTTCGAAATCGCGATCGAGGAGGGTGCGAATATGGTGCGCATCGGGACGGCGATTTTCGGTGAAAGGGTGTATCGGTGAGCCCGGTTTTCCGTGATTTGTTTCTTACATAAAAAATCATGTAATGGTATATAGATTCGGATTGGATTTTACAAAAGGGGTGCAGTATGAGTTTATTGGACAAAATCAAGGATACGTTCAGTGATCCGTATGATGATGAAGAAGAGGAGTATCTGGACGAGGAGGAGGAAGAGGCGGAAGCCGCTCCGGTCCCCCCGACGCGTCAAGCTCCGGTAGCGCCGGCTCCGGTTTCGAGTCGGACGGTGGCGCCGCGGCGACCGGCTTCGGCGCAGGTGCCGCCGGCTCGGACGTCTGCCGCTTCGGTGCGTCCGTATACGATGGTGGTGGTGAATCCGCGCGATTACAAAGATGCGGAAAAAATCGCCGATCATATTAAATCGGGTCGCCCGGTCGTGATGAATATGGAAAGTGCAAATGCGGATGCGGCGGCGCGGATTGTGGATTTCGTGCAGGGTGTGATGTATGCGTTGGACGGACATATGGATTCGGTCGGGGAGCAAATTTTCCTTTGTGCGCCGAATAATATGAGTGTTTCGCGTGAGAATTTCGCGGCGTATGCAGCGGGTGGCTCGGACGGCGCTGTGCCGCATTTCAATTTCAATGAGTAACGTATGCTGAAACGTGCGTGGAATTGGCTGAAAGATGGTTTTTCCGAGGATATGGAGGATGATTTCGAAGAGACGAAATCCGTTTCCTCCGATCGGGCGAAAAGGGATCTTTTACCGGAGCGGCGCGGGAAAGTATCTCGCAAGGGTGCCTCTGAAGGGACGGCACCTCGCTTGGCGCGCGCGATTCGGCCTTTGTGTATTTCGATTTATGCGCCGCGTGAATTTTCCGATGCGCGTGGGATTGCCAAAGCGCTCGATGAGGGGCGGATTGCCATCGTCTCTCTTTCGGAGACGGATACGGCGCTCGCGCAGCGTATCACGGATTTTGTGAGCGGTGCGGTCTTTTTATTGCAAGGGACGATGCAGCTTTACGGGGATGTCTTGGTATGCGCGCCGAATACGGTGCGTGTGGAGAAAGAGGATTTCCGCCTGGGAAACGGCGATATGCCGATATTTTGGCGGATGAGAGAGTGAGGCGGCGGACGTTTCCGCGCGCAACGCTTTCGGAAAGAAGGATGTATGGGAAAAATTTTGGTAGTCGGCGCGGGAGCCATGGGCGGCGCGATTCTTTCCGGTTGCCTTTCCAAGGGGCTTTGGCGGAAAGAGGATGTGTATATCAAAGAATTTACGCCGGCGCTTTCCGCGCAAAAGGCGGCCGAGTACGGTGTCAATGCCAGTGACGGCGGATGCGAGGCGGCGGATGCGGATCTGGTGCTGATGGCGGTGAAACCGAATGTCATGCCGACGGCGGCACGCGAAATCGGTGCGTTTTCGCCGAAAGGTACGGTTGTTTCCATCGCGGCGGCGGTGACGCTTTCGGCGCTTGCTTCGTATTTCCCGGAAGGGACGCGGATTGTGCGCGTGATGCCGAATACCCCGGCAGCGGTCGGGGAAGGGTTTGCGGCGATTTCCGCAGGCGCTCCGGCGACGGAAGCCGATACGGAAAAAGCGCGCGGTATTTTCGAAGCGCTGGGCCGTGCAGCGGTCGTTTCCGAGCGGCAATTGGATGAGCTCGGCGCGCTCTCGGGCGCAGGCCCGGGATATGCATTTGTCATCATTGATGCGCTTTCGGATGCGGGTGTCAATATCGGTCTGCCGCGTGATGTGGCGGTGCTGGCGGCGGCGCAGACGATGTACGGCGCGGCGAAGATGGTCTTGGAAACGGGGAAACACCCGGCTGCTCTTCGCGATATGGTGACAAGCCCCGGTGGGACGACGATTGCGGGCATTGCGGCGATGGAGCGTGCAGGACTTCGCGCGGCACTCATCGACGGCGTGAAAGCCTGCATGGAAAAATCCGACAGTATGGGAAAATAAGGAATGAAAGACAGAGAAAAAATTCTCCGCTATTTTTCCGCCTCCGGGGAGGAAGCGGGGGAAACGGCGGTGCGGCTTCTCGATATCGCAGCCGCTGCGGAAACGGGGCGCCCCTTTGCCGTGAGCCCGTTTCTGTCTCCGTTTGCGGTACAAATCGGGATGACGATTGCGGCGCATATGAAGACGGTCGTGTGCAAAAGTTTCGGCGGATTTCATGAAGCCGAGCGTGTGCGGATCGCTTTTGTGCGAGACGATTATACGGGGCCGGTCGATTTCGGTATCACGGCACTCAAAGCGACATGGGACGATCGGTATCGATTGATCGGGCACCGCGATGTGCTGGGCTCTCTCATGGGGCTCGGCATTGAGCGCGATGTCTTGGGCGATATTATTATGGACGGCGCCGGCGCGCAAATTTTGGTCGATACGAAAATGGCGCCGTGGATTTGCGAAAATTTCACAAAAGTCGCGATGGTACCCGTTTCCGTTTCCGAGATGCCTTTGGACGACATTATGCCGCCAAAGCAGGAAGCGAGACAAATCCGCGCGACGGTCGCTTCGCTCCGATTAGACGCCGTGGGCGCCGCGGGATTCGGCATTTCCCGCTCGAAAATGGCGGCCGCCGTGGACGGAGAGCGCATTTCCGTGAATTGGCAGGCGGCGAAAAGCGCGTCGCAGACCGTGAAAGTCGGCGATGTCATCGGCTATCGCGGGCGCGGACGAATCGAAATCAAGGAGCTCACCGGGCAGAGCCGCAAAGGCCGCATCGGCTTGCTCATCGACAGATATAAATAATTTTTTTGTTTTTTTGAAAAAGGGTGGGAAAAACCAATGATTACACCGATGGATATTCACAATAAGACCTTCACGAAATCCGTGCGCGGCTATGCACCGGAGGAAGTGAATGCGTTTTTGGATGAATTGGTGAGCGATTACGAACGTATTTATCGCGAGCACCGCGAAATGGAAGAAAAAATGGACACGCTGAAGACGAAACTTTCGAATTACGAAAAAATCGAAGCGACGATGTCCAATACTCTCATTATGGCGCAGGAAACGGCGGAAAATGTGAAACAGGCGGCGCAGCAGGAAGCGGATCTCATCGTCCGCGAAGCGAAAGCGCGCGCGCAGCAGATTTTGGCCGATACGGAAATGGATCGCCTGCATGTAAATGATGCTCTCATCAAGACGGAAGGCGATATGAAACTTTATATCGAGCAGGTGTTGGTGCATCTCAAATCGGCGATGGCGATGGTGGAAGATGCGAAATCCGCCCGCGCGCCCATGATTATCGGCGGTTTCAAAGAAAAGGAAACGGAGGACGTTGCGGCTCCGGCGGAAGTTTCCGAAGTTGCGGAAACGGCGGAAACGGAAGAAGCGCCCCAAATGACGGAAGCGGAAGCGCCCGAAAAAGCCGAAGCGGAGGAAGCGCCGATTTCCCCGGTGGTACGCGCCATTGAAGAAGGTGCAGCGGACGAAAACATGACCGAACGTTTCGTCGAAGTGCCGGCCGATGTATTCAAAGAGGAAGAAAAATAATGGCGGAAAAAGCCGTACTCACGGAATGGGCGACGCCCGATGTCGGCCTCTCGCTCGGCATCGATACTGTTTTGCATGAAGAAAAGACGCCGTTTCAACATATTCAAATTGCCGAATCGCACCAATACGGCCGCCTTTTGGTCTTGGACGGCGTGTTTCAGACATCCGTCAAAGACGAGTGGACGTATCATGAAATGATCGCGCATGTGCCGCTGATGCTGCATCCGCATCCCGAGCGCGTGCTCATCATCGGCGGCGGCGACGGCGGTGTCGCGCGCGAAGTGTGCCGTCACGAAAGTGTGACGCAGGTGGATTTGTGCGAAATTGACGAACGCGTGATTGCGCTTTCGAAAGAATATTTCCCGACGATTTCCAAAGTGCTTTCGGATCTGCCGGAGAAACTTCATGTCCGCGTCGGCGACGGCATTGCGTACACGGCCGGCGTGAAAGATTTCTACGATGTGATTATCATCGATTGCTCCGATCCCATCGGGCCGGGCGAAGGACTTTTCACGCGCGAATTTTATAAGAGCGCATTCGATGCGCTGCGCCAAGACGGCCTTGTCGTGCAGCAGAGCGAATCGCCCATCGTGCAGCAGCATTTGGTGCATGATGTGCATGCGGCGATGAAAGACGTATTTCCCATCGTGCGCTGCTATCTGGCAAGCGTCCCGATTTATCCGGAATGTATGCACAGCTTTATGCTGGCGAGCAAAGTCTACGATCCGCTTACGGCGGAAATTACGCGAGAAGCCCCCGCGCCCATGCGTTATTACAATAAAAATGTGCAAAAAGCGGCGTTTGCTCTGCCCAATTACGTAAAAGATTGCCTGGCGGGACGGGGAAACTGCTTTGAAAAAGAATAGTGCACAGTGCACAGTGCATAGAAAATAGGCATGAGGCATGGGGCATGAGCTACAGGATGCGCTTCGCGCATATCCAGGTATAGTGATGGGCGATGAGTGATGGGTGATGAGCTGCAGGTGTCGGCTTCGCCGACAATTCTGTTTTATGCCGGCGAAGCCGGCGAGGCGCCTTTGGCGCCGATAAAAAATGCCGCGCAGCGTACCGCTAAAGCTCATAGCTCACGGCTCACGGCCCATAGCTACGGCACCAATAATGCACAAAGTGAAATAGGGATATGTTATTGATTTAGAAGAGGGAGGAAACAAGATGAGTTACAGTGTGGCCGCCATGCAGGCAAAAGGAAAGAGTGCGGAAGACAACATTTTCGCCGCAAACAACAGAGCGACGGCTTTGGCCGATGAAATTGGGAAAGAAAACGTCATTAACGGCACCGTCGGATCGATTTTGGACGAAGAAGGAAATCTCGTCATGCTGGAAGTGATTCAGCGTGCCTACAAACGTCTCACGCCGCGTGAAATTGCCGCATATCCGCCGATTCAGGGATATCCGGATTATCTGGAAGCCGTCCTTTCGCAATGCTTTGGCGAATCGCGCCCGGCAGGTTTCATCCGTGCCGTTTCCACTCCGGGCGGTACCGGCGGGCTGCACCATGCCGTACATAATTATTCGTCGGCGGGCGATGAAGTCCTCATGACCGATTGGCATTGGGGCGCTTACGACAGCGTCATGATCGACGCCGGCCGCAAACCACGCACCTTCTCTTTCCTCACCGAAGACGGACATTTTAATCTTGAAAGCTTCAAAGAAAACGTGTCCGATATGGTGGAGAAACAGTATAATACCGTCATCATTCTGAACGGCATTGCCAATAACCCGACCGGCTATTGCATGACCGATGAAGAATGGGGCGCCGCGGCCGATTTCTGCGCGAAAGTTGTCGAAGGAAAAGACAAAAACGTCATCCTCGTCGCCGATATCGCCTACCTCGATTACAGCGGGGAGAAACAGGCTTGCCGCCGTTTCTTCAAAAAATTCGAAAATCTGCCGAAAAATGTTCTCGTGCTGATTCCCTACACCCTTTCCAAAGGATTTACGCTCTATGGGCAGCGCATGGGCGCACTCATCTGCATCACGCAGGATGAAAGCGTCGCGCAGGAATTCGTGGACATCAATCAATACAGCAGCCGCGCATGCTGGTCGAATTGCAACGGCGCCGCGATGAAAGCGATGGCATCCATTTGCAAAAATCCGGACGAACTCAAAGAGCTCGATGCCGAACGCGCAAAATATTTCAAACTCATCCAAGAACGCGCCGCCATTTTCATGAAGGAAGCGGACGCATGCGGTCTCAAATATGTGCCATACATTTCCGGTTTCTTCATCACTCTTCCGATGGAAGGCGCCAAAGCCGTCTGCGATCTCCTGGAGAAACGCGACCGCATTTTCCTCGTCCCCCTCAAAAAAGGTATACGTCTCGCTGTCTGCTCGGTCTCCAAACCGAAAATCACAGGCCTTGCCGCGAAAATCGCCGAAGCGGTCAAAGAAGCGGGTGCGAAACAATAAAAGCAGTGCACAGTGCATAGAAAATAGGCATGAGGCATGGGGCATGGGGCATGAGCTTCAGGATGCGCTGCGCGCATATTTTGTTATAAAAGTGCACAGGAAATAGGAAATAAGAAAAGCTGTGAGTCGATTAGCGATTCACAGCTTTTTTTGTGTGGGAAATGGAAAGGGTGAAGAGGAAAGGGGCGTCCAACACCGTCTAATGGACTTGACTCCACACCGTCATCCCGGATTTGATCTTCCGCTGTCATTCCGGATTAGATCCGGGATCCCCTATCATCGAATCGGGTGCTATATCCGCGTCGGCATTCTGAATTTATTTCGAGTGTCATCCTGAATTTATTTCAGGATCTACTGCACGCGGAAAATGGGAAAGCGGGAAGGGGAAAAAGAAATGGGGAAAGGGATGCGTGTGATTGTTTTCTAAATCGGAAATAAAATCCGGGTGGCGAAGATGGTGCGCGTCATTATGACGGCGAGTACGATCTATACAAAGAAGCTCTACAAAATCGGAAGCGGTTTGGTAGGGCTTTTGCTGTTTCATGGTATAATTGAAAAAAAGTGACGTTTTTAAAATCGGTAATCCGGTGGTAGATCTATTAAGTGGAGACAATATGGATGCTTCGAATATTGAAATAAAATCAGCGCGTTATCTGGAGAACTTGAAGAAGTTCAGACTCATGGATGATGATTTTATGGCGGTCGTATTTGAGGATATTCCCTGCACGGAAACGTTGCTTCGGATTATTTTGAAACGGGATGATCTCATCGTAAAAAATGTGCGGCCGCAATATGAAATTAAAAATCTGGGTGGACGATCGGTGAGGCTTGATATTTTTGCCGAAGATCACGCCGGGCAAGTGTATAATGTGGAGGTTCAAAGGAAAGATCACGGCGCCGTACAAAAACGTGCCCGTTATAACAGCAGCCTCATCGACGCGCATATCACCGATCCCGGAGACGATTACAATAAATTGGGCGAAGTCTACGTGATTTTCATCACCGAACACGACGTCCTAAAAGCCGGGCGTCCGATTTATCATATCGATCGAACCATCGAAGAGACCGGAGAAAAATTTAATGACGGATCGCATATTATTTACGTTAATTCTTTAATTCAAGACGAAACGGAATTGGGGCAATTAATGCACGATTTCTTCTGTACCGACCCAGATGATATGAATTACAAAATCTTGTCGGACAGGGTACGGTATTTCAAAGAAAGCGAGAAGGGAGTGAAAGCCATGTGTAAGATTATGGAAGAATTAAGAGAAGAAGGGTACAACGAAGGCTGGGCCGGTGGAGAGGCGAGGAAGGCAAAGGAAACGGCATGTGAACTTTTTAAGGAAGGTTGGCCGGCTGAAAAAATTGCCAAGATTGTAAAGTATGATGTGATGACGGTAGAAGATTGGGTGAAAGAATGTGAGGATTTACGTTCTTAAGGACAAATCGCTAGGTAAATGAAAAATACCGACACTCGAAGATCGGAGCTTGGATTCGACCTTCGAACGTCGGTATTTTTTATCGTCATTTCGGACGCATTTTTGTCATCCCGAACTTGTTTTGAGATCCCCTATCATCGAATTGGGTGCTATATCCGCGTCGGCATTCTGAATTTATTTTGAGTGTCATCCTGAATTTATTTCAGGATCCCCCGCACGCGGAAAATGGGAAAGCGGGAAGGGACTCGCGCATTTGATTATTTCCTAAATCGGAAATAAAATCCGGGCGGCGAAGATGACAAGGGTCATGGTGACGGCGCTGGCGAAGGTGCTCATCATGACGAGTTCGGTCGCAAAATCTTCGTTGTTGTGAAATTCGACGGCGTAGAGGACGGAGTTTACGGCTGACGGCACGGAGCTCATGATGAGAAGGGTCTGGCAGATGACGGCGGAAAATCCGCTGCCGAAAGTATTCCAGAGGATAAGGAGCGTAAAGGCGATGGCCGGGCCGCCGACGAGGCGAATCAAAACGCCGAGCCAGGCATCTTTGTCGGAAAAGGAAATTTTGCTTCGATGAATTTGCATGCCAAGTGTCATCATGACGATGGCGACGAGGGCGGCGGCGCAATTTTCGAAAATGGGCCAAAGGGGTGTCGCTGTCATGTCGAAGCCGATGATTTTAATGGCGAAAACGGCGAGGAGTGTGTAGATGACGGGCATGTGAAAAATGACGCGAAGCGTATCGGCGGGGGTGAGGCGTCCTTTGCCGGCTTGGTAGAGGCCGACGGTATTCAGAAATAAATTCATTTGCACGAGTGTCATCGTGGCGGCGGCAGAGGCTTCGGCGAGATAGACGGGCATGCCTTCGACGAGAAACGGTGCGTTTGTGAAAATGAGCGCAATGAGGGCGACACCGATGTTTCCGTTATTGGAAAACATGGTGCCGTTTTTGAATGCTTCCGTTTTCCCGCTGTCCCAGCCGCGGATTTTCCCGATGACGGCGCCGACGGCAGCTAAAATGCCCATCTGAACGCAGCAAAAGAGGAAGACATTGAGCAGATTGATGTCAAGTTTCGCGCAATAAATGCTGTAAAAAATGAAACAGGGCAGCACGATGTAGAATGTCAGTTTCGTGAGAGATGCGATGTCCAGATGAAATTTCCGATCCATGAGGTAGCCGATGACGACAAAGGCCAGGAGGGGAAAGATGTTGTCGGTGATGATGTGAAGAAAGGCCATGATGGGATCCTTGTGGGAAAAAGGGAAAAGGGAAGAGTAAAGGGGAAAGAGGGAAGAGGTGCGATTGGCTTTCTGCTTCATTTGTGCGGGAGACTGTCAGACTGTAAGACTGTAAGACTGTAAGACGGGAGGCGCGCGCTCGGCTGCAGTCCCTGCTTACGGCCG
>CAVHIJ010000025.1:0-16210 GCA_963635945.1 bacterium
CAATGAAGGCATAAAGAAACTCACGCCGGAAGAAGCTTTTGAAAAACTTCGCGCCGAAGGATATACGCGTGTCGCCGTCGTCGCACTCAATATTATTCCGGGCATGGAATATGATTACAATTCCCTCGTCACAAAGCAGTATGCCGGCTATTTCAAGAAAATTTCGTTGGCGACCCCGCTCATGTATTTCCAGGGCACCGAAGGAGAACCGGACCAGGTAGTGGAATTCATTCAGGCCATTCAGTCTCAAATTCCGAAAATGGAAGCCGATGAAGCGACGCTTCTTCTCGCACACGGCACACCGCATCCGGGCAATGCCTATTATTCCGTCATTCAAAATCGCCTCGAAGCTCTCGGCATGAATCAGGTTTATGTATACTCCGTGGAAGGCCGTCCGAATCTGGAAGATGTCATTCCGAAATTGAAAGAAAAAGGTATTAAACACGTCACCCTCATGCCGATCATGATGGTTGCCGGCGACCATGCGAATAACGACATGGCCGGCGACGAAGAAGATTCTCATAAGAGCATTCTCGAAAAAGAAGGCATGAAAGTTTCCACGTACATCCATGGATTGGGCGAAAACGAACAGATTCGTCTGATTTATACGGAACGTGCCAAAGAAGCCGTCGAAGCACTGCAATAATATTTCCCTAAAAAAAAGACTGTGAACGATGCTCATGCATATTCACAGTCTTTTTGTTTGCATTTTTTATGTCACAGCGCAAAAATTTTATTCTGCTTTTTTCAAAAACATCATACCCGAAGGAAACTTACGTTTCTTCATCATGTCCGCCAGCGCTTTCGTAAAATCGCCACAATCTGCATCCGAAACGAAAATGCCGACGGAAATACGAATATCGTCTTTCTGCACCGTCACATAATACGCCGTGCGATAGACTGTGCCCTCTTCCTTACGCGTCAAAGTAAAAGAGCCCTCATATCGCGGATGTTTTTTATCGGCTATTTTCCGAAGTGGCACATCCCCATCGAAAACGGCGCCGTCGCGAATAATATCCCGATTCAAAGTCTCCGCAATCAAATCAAGCTGACCTTCCAAAGACAAATCACGATATCCGAAAACGCCGGCCCGTTGCAAATATTGCGCACCGATAACGGCCGAAATCGCACGACCGTACGAAAAATCCGAATCGGTTTCCCAAGTGATCGTAAAGAAATTCGCATCGGGGATTCCTTTTCGCGCCAAATACAAATCCGGCGATTTCGTTTCCCCATATTCAATCGACAATTGTTCCCCCGGCGCAATCCACATATTCTGAGACATGGTCATCTGACCGATATGCGGCATCTCCCATTTTTCGGCTGCCCGGGAAACACCGGAAACGACGAGTAAACCGGCCAATAACAATCCGAAAACTTTGTATTTCATCATATTATGCCTTCTGCATCTTCGCCCAGGAATCTTTGAGACCGACGATACGATTCAAGACTAAATGCCCTTCCGTCGTATCCGTATCAATGATGAAATATCCTTTGCGAAGGAATTGGAAACGGTCTCCCACCTTATACTCGGAAATCGCGGGTTCCGCAAATCCATTCATGACCGTGAGAGAATTCGTATTGATTTTTTCCATGAAATCTCGTCCGTCATCTTTATCATCGGGCGAAATGAGATAATCGTAAAGCCGTGTCGTTATCGGCACAGCCGTTTTCGCCGCAACCCAATGAAGCGTCCCCTTTACTTTACGATCTGCGCCCGGTGTGCCGCTCTTTGTATCCATATCACATGTGCAATGAATTTCTTTAATGCTGCCGTCTTCATTTTTCACCACTTCGTCACAACGAACGATATAGGCACCCTTGAGACGCACTTCTTTGCCCGGTGTCATCCGAAAGAATTTATGCACGGGATTTTCCATGAAATCTTCGGCTTCGATATAAATTTCACGACCGAACGGAACCTCTCTCATGCCCATGGCTTCGTTTTCGCTGTTGTTTTCCATAGGCATCATTTCAATTTTATCTTCCGGATAATTCGTCAGTACGACTTTCACCGGATCAATGACCGCCATAAGACGCGGCGCTCTACCCTTCAAATCTTCGCGAATGCAATGCTCCAGCTGCGCGACAGATACCACATTATCCGCTTTGGCCACACCGATTTCATCACAAAAGACACGCAGAGACTCCGGCGTATACCCGCGGCGACGAATCCCGGAAATTGTCGGCATACGGGGATCGTCCCATCCGGAAACGACACCCGCTTCCACCATACGACGCAGTTTCCGTTTGCTAGTAATCATCGTGGAAACATTAAGACGCGCGAATTCAATCTGACGCGGTTTTTCTTTTCCTTCATACGCTTGGAGGCACCATTCATAAAGCGGACGGCGTTCCTCAAATTCCAGCGTGCAGATCGAATGCGTAATATTTTCCAACGCATCCGAAAGAGGATGCGCAAAATCATAAAGCGGATAAATGCACCACGTATCCCCCGTGCGATGATGCGTCGCACGCAAAATACGATAAATAACCGGATCGCGCATGACAATATTCGGCGACGCCATATCGATTTTCGCACGCAGGCATTTTTCTCCGTCCGCATATTTTCCGTCCTTCATTTCTTCGAAAAGACGCATATTTTCCCCGACACTGCGATTCCTATACGGAGATTCCGTACCCGGATGATTCCAATCACCTCGCATCGCACGAATTTCCTCCGAAGAAGAATCATCCACATACGCCAGCCCCATCCGAATGAGCCGGCACGCAAATTCATAGAGCTCCGGGAAATAATCGGATGCATAATGCACCGGTTCCTTCCACGTAAAACCGAGCCATTTCACATCTTCCAAAATGGAATTCACATATTCCGTTTCCTCTTTGGACGGATTCGTATCGTCGAAACGAACATTCGTTTCCCCGTGATACTTTTTCCCCAAACCGAAATTAAGGCAAATGCTCTTCACGTGCCCGATATGGAGATATCCGTTCGGTTCAGGTGGGAAACGCGTGAGCACCCGCCCGCCTTCGTACACACCGTTTTCGATATCCTTATTGATTTCCGCTTCGATAAAATTCGCGGCCGCTCTCTTTTCTTCCATGATAGGCTCCTTTATTTGAAATTTTAGTTGTTTTCCTTATTCTCGACCGCCGCATATAAAATATCGACGATTTTTTCACTGCTGTCTAAGGAAACATCCCCACAATTTTCGGCCATTTGTCGCCGTCTTTCCTCATGCGTCAAAATATCTTTCACCGATTCGGCCAATTGTCCGCGATTCACCCAGACAGCGCACCCCTGTTTCTCCAAATGCTCCGCATTCGCCCGTTCCTGACCGGGAAGCGCATTGACCAATACCATCGGAAGATGCATTGTAAGTGCTTCCGTACAGGTAAGAGCGCCCGGTTTCGTCACAATAAGCTCGGATTCACCCATAAATTGAGCCACTTTATTCGTATAACTGTGAAGCTCCACCGGATGACGTAAATTCGGACGAAGCGACGCCACTTCTTCGTAAGCGGAAATGTTCTGCCCGGTAATCACAATGAAATTTTTAATTTCATCCACTTTATCGAGGCGTTTCAATGTATCGGTAATATATCCGAGACCGAGACCGCCTCCCATAAGAAGCACAGTCCCCGGTTTCTTCTCCGGCGGATTCTCTCTGACACGATAAAACGAGCGCCGCACCGGAATACCCGTCACGTGAATAATATCCCGCGGCACGCCCTGCGCAGCAAGTTCTTCGGCCAATTCCTCTGTCGCCACGCAATAGGCGTCCAAATTTTTATCTACCCATAGACGATGAATATCGAAATCGGTGATAAGACCGATTAAAGGAATCGAAAGCATACCCTCTTTCTTGAGAAGATCGGCTGCACATGCCGGAAACGGATGCGTAAAAAGAAGCGCATCCGGTTTCAGAACGAAAATGAGCCGTTTCATCCTCTTTCGGAAACTCCATGAGAGCAAATTTTGCACGCTGCTTCCGAGAGCTCTATTTTGCGAATTTTGATAAAGTTGATTGTACATCAAAGGAAACGTAGCCAGCATTTTAAGATAACCGCGTTTCAATAGCTGATCGATGGAAAACGTGTCGCCGGAAAGGAAATCCAGCACACGTGCATGATCGCCGCGATGCGCCTCCTTAATGGCCTCAGCCACCGCACGAGCCGCCTGCGAATGCCCCGTCCCGATGGAAGCGGACAGGATAAAAAATTTTCTGTGCGTTTTCATGTTTCTCAGATTTTTTTCCACAACCACGCCGCAATGAGAATGCCTACAATACTGATAAGATTCGGTGCAAACCGAAGACCCAGATGAATCTGAATAATCGCCAAATTGAGATAAATATCTTTAAAATTGAAAACTTCAAACGTTTCCGTAAAATACGGCATAATACCCGCCAGGCTCATCTGCGAAAGAAGTTGGCCGATAATAGCCGCAATGAGAGCGCCCGCGACCAAAAACAAGATCAGCGAGAGAACGCCGTGCCCGCCCATACGCATGGGAATGCCTCCTTTCTCAAAAACAAGCGCCGAAGCGAATCTTTCCGGAGACACGCTCGACAAGAGTCTTGCCCGTCTCGTTCCCGGTCAAATATTGATACATGACGCGCCAAAGCACGCCGTCTTTTTCGAAAATATATTCATCCACCGTAAGCGCCGTCTTTTTCCCGCGTTCCGTGTCAATAAAAGAGAACCGGAGCTTAATCGCTTTCTTCCCGTCAATCGTGACAGTTTCCTCCTTCATCTTCAACTCGGAAACCGCGCCGGACAATTTAATATTCGAAATCGCTTTATCGGCAGCGGCACGTATATCCGATTGACCTGCATCCCCCATGACGAGAATCTGCATGTACCGATTATGACCTTCCGCCTGCACATTGACTGCATCCTTGTCCGCACTTTCGGAAATTTTCCCTTTCACGCCGAGCGAAAACGGCGCTTCAACCGTAATCGTCCTGTTTCCGCAAAAAACATGCCCCGAGCCGAACGTAAAGGAATCATCTACGGAAGAACCGCATCCGGAGCAAAATAAAGTCGCACCGATTAGTGCAAAACTCATCATCATTTGTCTGTATTTCATCGTATTTTATCCTTTTACACACACTTTTCATGTATTATAACACACAAACCCATTTCCCGTATGGTAGAATGGAAACAAATCAAAAGCATTTTCTTTACGAGGAAACATTCATGGAAACAAAAAATCGACTCTTCTCCCGTATCGGAATCGTCGCCGAATGGAATCCTTTTCACACCGGACACGAAACATTGCTGCGTACACTCAAAGAAACGCATCCGAGCGCCTCTCTCATCTCCGTAATGAGCGGCAGTTTCGTCCAGCGCGGCGAGCCCGCCGTATTCGACAAATGGGTGCGAGCCGAATGGACTATCCGAAGCGGTGTGGATCTCGTCATCGAACTTCCCGTACGATGCGTTTTGCAAAGCGCAGACCATTTTGCCGCCTGCGGTGTGCGCCTTCTCGCCGATTTAGGCTGCGATGCCGTCGCATTCGGGACGGAAAGCTTCGGAGAAGACGAACTTTTTACCGCCGCACACGCCATGCTCGCCGATGATTTTCCGGCAAAATTGCGCAAGCATTTGGAAACGGGAATTCCTTACTCTCGCGCCGTCAATGACGTCATCGCCGAAACTTATCCCTCCCTTTCCGAAGGTCTCTCTCTTCCCAATAATCTTTTGGGCATACAATACATGCGCACGATTTTGGCGCAAAATCTGCCACTTACCGTCATTCCCGTTCACAGAGATCTGCGAAATCCCGTTTCCGCATCGACCATTCGAAAAGAACTTATCGGCGGAAATATTCCGGAAACACTTCCCGATACGGAACGAGACGATATCGCAAAACTTATATCGAAAGGAAATCTGACCGATTACGCGCGCTATGAAGATGCCTGTCTGCTTCGCTCGCGGCTTCTTTCTGAAAAAAGTCTTTCCGCCTCCGAACTCTTTACCGAAGGCCTTGAACATAAATGGATAAAAGAAACGGCGGCGCCGTCGTATCATGCAATGCTTTCTGCCGTCAAAAGCAAACGATATCTCACGAGCCGTCTCCGCCGCATCGGAGCCGCACTCCTCCTCTCGGATGGCGCACCCTCTCCTTTTTCCGATTTTGCGCCTGCAACATATGCGAGAATTTTGGCGCTTCGGAAAACGCAAAGCTCGCTTCTTCATTTTTCACACATTCCCGTCGTCACTTCTTTTGCCAAAGCGCTGCGCACCGAGACACCCGATATAAAAGCAAATCTCCTTCTCGACTCCCGAGCGACTGACATCGCAGCTTGGTGCCGCCGTTCGAAAGCTCACAGAAGCGGAAACGCCGATTATTTCCGCTCACCGATTATTTTATAAAATAAGCAATGAAAAAGGCCGTAAACATATGCCAACGCATTCACGTTCACAGCCTTTTTTTATTTTTCCAATTCTTCTACGGCCCGCGCGATAACGGAATCCGTTTCCTTATCAAAAATGCGCCCCGTCTGCTCGACTTCGATATCCGGCTTAATTCCGATTTTATCGATTTTTCGTCCAGCCACCGTGATATATTCGGCAATGGACAATTTAAGCGCTTCATCATCGGAAAGCTGCATGACCATTTGCATCGTTCCCTTTCCGAAACTCGTCTCCCCGATGATAATACCTTCTTTTTTATCTTGCGCCGCACCGGCCAGAATTTCCGAAGCGGACGCACTGTTTTTGTCGATTAAAATCACAAGCGGAAGAGGTTTCTCCACACCTTTTGTATCGAAAGAATGCAAAAGACCCGCTTTGGATTGATAACTCACAATCGTGCCACCCGTCAAAAGCTGCCCGGCGACATCCGTCACAACGTCCACCATACCGCCCGGATTCATCCGCAAATCGATGATAAGTTTCTCGGCGCCGTTCTCTCGGAGTTTCGCCAGCTCTGTCTTCAGCTCCTCGGCCGTATGTTTCGCAAATCCGAAAATATGAACATATCCGATATCCTCCGTCAACATTTCCGTCATCACCGTCGGCATCGTGATATTGGAACGCGTCACTTGATACGTGATTTCCTCCCCGTAACGACGGAGACAAAGTGTCACGGAAGAGCCGGCCTCACCGCGAATGCTTTCGGCAATTTCTTCAATGGAAGAATCTTCCGCCGAAAGAGAATCGACAGACAAAATGACATCCCCCGGAAGAATTCCCGCCGCTTCGGCCGCACTTTTCGGAAAAACGGACATGATAATAAACTCATGTTCCGCATTCTCCCCGACCACAACTCCGACGCCTCCGTATTCGGCCGTCGACTGTTTCATAAAATTCGCATAATTGTCCCCGGACAGAAATTGCGAATACGGATCATTCAAAGCATCGACCATACCGGCCGTCGCACCGTCCAACAATTTCGTATCGGATATATCGCGAAAATATTCTTTATGAATGACATGATAGGTATGCAGAAAACGAAAAAATGCAGCGGGATCATCCGTCATCGAAACCAACATGCAAAAGCACAGTACAAGTGAGCCGACGAAAACCGATACAAGCCACAGAATCGCGGATTTCACTTTTATTTTCATTACAGATACCCTCTCGGATTCACCGGTTCTCCATTGATGCGCACTTCAAAGTGACAATGCGGCCCGGTCGAATATCCCGTGGAACCGGCATAGGCAATAAGCTCACCTTTCGCCACGGTCTGACCGACGGAAACACAAAGACTGCTGTTGTGCGCGTAGACGGTTTGCATCCCATTTCCATGATCGATAATGACACAATTTCCGTAACCGCCAAGCCAATCAGCATCGACGACGGTCCCGGCATCGGCCGCATGGACCGGCGTCCCTTCATCGACACCAATATCCATACCGGAATGATAAATTTCTGTCCCGAAAATCGGATGGACACGCCAGCCTTGTTCCGATGTAATAACACCGCCGCTGACCGGCCACGAAAGCTGCCCGCTGCCGACGATTTGGACACCGCCGCCCCCGCCGGCACGCATCTGAATGCGACGCTGAATTTCTTGGCTCGCCGCTTGCAAATCCGATTCCATCTGCTCGGCCGCCGCTTTTTGTTCGCGCGCCGCATCAAGCACCGCCTGCTGCTCGGCATGTTTCTGTGCAATGGCTTCCTGCGTCTTGGCCGCCTGCGCCTCCAACACATCCACCTGTTTTTTCTGTGCTTCCAATTCCGCACGCTTGGCTTCGATAGCCGCCTGCCGCTCGCGAATTTCCAAAATCAATTTGAAATCGGCGCGAATAATCCGTTTCAAAAGTTCCAAACGATTGGCAAAATCGCCAAACGAGTTTGATCCCATGATGACATCGAGATAATTCAGCTGCCCATACATGTAAATCGCGCGAAGCCGTTTACCCAAAATCGCCTGCCGCCGATGCAGATCGGCAATGGCACGATCGAGTTCGGCTTGATTCTTCGCAATGGCATCAGCCAATTGTGCCTGCTCACCGCGAATTTTCGCAAGCTCGGCATTGGCCGCATCAAGCTCGGCCTGAATCCCGACCAATAAATTTTTCACGCGGTTGATAATTTCCATGGCGCTTGCCTGCTCAGCCTGCGCAGAAGAAATTTGGCTCCGTATTTCCGAAAGCCTATCCTCTAAATCATCGGCCAAGGCGGGAAAATATCCGCCCGCCAATACCATCACCGCCAAACAGGCGGCCGCCCATCGGTTTCCTCTCTTCATACCCTTACACTTTCATGTATTTCCGAATGGAAATGGAAGAACCGAGCGCACCGATGAAAATACCGATGGCCAAAAGAAACAGCGTCACATACGCCATAAAAGGATACACTCCGATAAGCGGAATGAAAACAAGCCCCGCTTCCGCCGCACCGGCAATCGTTTCCGCATACAGCTGCCACAAAATGAAAGAAGCTAACCCGGAGCCGATAAATCCGATAATCATCCCTTCCAGCATGAAAGGCCAACGAATGAAAGAATTCGTCGCGCCGACATATTTCATAATCTGAATTTCACGACGCCTCGCGAAAACGGTGAGACGAATCGTATTGGAAATAATGAAAAGTTCGGCACCGGCCAAAAAGACGATGAGAAGCATCCCGCCGAGACGAATGGCACGGGAAATCTGATACAATTTCTCGATGATATCCTGCCCGTATTGCACGCCATCCACCTCATCGAAACCGCCGACAATCACAGCCGCCGATTTCAGTGCATCCGGATTCGCAAAAGAAAGACTGTAGGACGCCGGCAGCGGATTTCCATTCACCGAATCCAAAATCTGCGCCTGATCGCCCAGACGTTCACGAAAAAGCACCATAGCCTGATCCTGATCCGTAAAAGAAATCTCCGTCATATCAGGAAGCGCTTTCAGCCGTTTCCCCACACTCATCACCTGCTGAGTTGTAAGCCCGTCACGCAGATATACCGACATTTCCACCTGAGTTTCCAAATACGCCGCCATATGATTCATGTTCATAACAAGCGAAAGGAAGACCCCTAAAATGAACATGGAAAGCGTGACTGTCAGCACCGAAGCCACCGCCATAAATTTATTACGCACAAGAGACTGCAATGTCTCTCGAAAAAAATACCCCACAGAATTAAGCACGGATGTCATACCCTCCCTTCTTCACATCACTCACAATATGGCCGTCCTCAATGGAAACGACGCGCTTATGCATCGCATTCACGAGCTCTTTATTGTGCGTCACCATGATAATCGTCGTGCCCATATGATTAATATGATTGAAAAGACCCATAATTTCATCCGAAGTCTGCGGATCCAAATTCCCCGTCGGTTCATCGGCCAGAAGAAGAAGCGGCCGATTCACCAATGCACGCGCAATGGCGACTCTCTGCTGCTCCCCGCCGGAAAGCTGCGTCGGAAGCTCATACGCCTTATTCGAAAGATTCACAAGCTCCAACGCACGCATCACCTGATCGTGAATTTCATTTTTATTTGTCATCCCCGTCACACGAAGGACAAAGGCAATATTTTCAAAAACCGTTTTCTCCTGTAAAAGCCGGAAATCCTGAAACACGATGCCGAGCTTTCTTCTGTAATACGGCACCTTACATTTTTTGAGCCGCCCCACATTCGTATTCTCCACATACACGGAACCCTGCGTCGGCACAATCTCATGCGTGAGCATTCGGATAAACGAAGATTTCCCCGCACCCGAAGGCCCCACGACAAACACAAACTCACCCTTATCGATATGAATATTCACATCCCGAAGTGTCGGTCTGTTTTTACTGTACTCCAAATATACATGTTCGATGGTGATCATATGAACCCCCTACAAACCACATTTTTTAAAAATATCAAAATCTATTATAAAATAAAACGTCAATTCCCTGCAAGTAAAAAGACCGGAAACCAATTCCGATCTTTGTTTTGGAACATCATTTGAAATCTTCGAAAAGGAACAATACCGATTTCAATCGTTCATCCAGAAAACCCCGGACTTTATCGGCAATCCAAGCGGGGACGCCGTAATAGGCGCCGGCTATCCCACAGGTAATGGCCGCCAAGGTATCACTGTCACCGCCCAGGCTGACGGCGTTTTTCAGCGCATCTTCAAAATCGATCGATTCCAAAAAGGCGACTATGGCCTGAGGCACCGTTTCCATACATGTTTCATTAAATTGATATGTCGGGCGTATTTCATCTAAAGAGAATGACAGAGTATAAAATTTTTTCGCATATTCGCATAGCTCGCTTTTACTATTTCCCTGCAACGCCAGATAGCCCAACCCGGCCGTCACCTTGGCTCCTTTTAATCCTTCAGGGTGATTATGCGTCACTTTCGTAACTTTCTCGGCAAGCGCTTCGGCATGAGAAAGATTTTCGGCAAAATAAGAAACGGGGCTGACCCGCATCGCCGCTCCGTTTCCGAAACTGTTATAAGGACCCGGATTTTTGCCGTACATCCATTCGTAAAATCGTCCCCCATACCCACAAGAAGGATACAGTCTTCCGATTTCCCTCATATATCGGGCGGCATTATCTTCTAAATCCGATGCATCATTTTTGCTTTCCGAAAGTGCCTTTAAGATGGCAAGAGTCATAACGGAATCATCGGTCGGAAAGCAATCGTGCCCATGATAGGGCGCAAATATTTCAAAATCTTTTCTCCGATAATTATCAAATTCATACACCGATCCGGCGATATCTCCGGCAATGGCTCCGAGAACATTTTGTATGCTTTTTGCCGTGAGTTTCATCCTACGGAATCCTCCTCGATTTTTCCGCGTATATCTCAACGAATAAACATCGCATCCCCAAAGGAGAAGAAACGATATTTTTCACGAACGGCTTCTTCATAGGCGGCAAGAATATGCTTGCGACCGGCAAAAGAGGCCATCATCATGATAAGAGTGGACTCAGGGAGATGGAAATTGGTGACAATGGCGTCGACGGTTTTCCATTGATAGCCGGGATAAATATAGAGCTGTGTCCAGGCGCTGCCGGATTTCACTTCACCCTCTTGCGAGGCAGATTCCAATGTGCGGACGGATGTGGTGCCTACGGCGATGACGCGGCGTCCTTCTTGTTTCGCACTATTGATTTCGGCCGCCGTTTCCTCGGATACGGTATACCATTCGCGATGCATTTCGTGGTCTTCAATGTTTTCTTCGGAAACGGGGCGGAATGTCCCGATTCCGACATGAAGAGTCACAAACAGCAATTTAGCACCGCGCGCTTTCATGTTCTCCAAAAGCTCCGGTGTAAAATGAAGCCCCGCAGTCGGAGCCGCCGCCGATCCTTTATATTCGGCGTACACCGTCTGATATTGACTCTTATCCGCCAATTTTTCGTGAATGTATGGCGGCGTCGGCATTTCACCGATTTCATCCAAAATCGAATCAAAATCACCGGAATAAGAAAAGCGCACCTGTCGTCCGCCGAATTCCGTTTTATCCAAAACTTCGCATGAAAAATTGTCCGAAAAGGTAATCACTTCGCCCGGAAGTGCTTTGCGTCCGGGATTCACAAGACATTCCCACACATCATTTCCCTTCGGCGTCAAAAGCAGCATCTCCACACGTCCGCCCGTTTTTCTATTCCCGAAAATACGCGCCGGGATGACTTTCGTATTGTTGAAAACGAAAACATCGCCTTCACGAATCTCGTCTAAAATGTGACGAAACGTATAATGTCCCATCTCGCCCGTTTCCTTATCGAGCGTCATAAGACGGCAAGAATCGCGCGGCTCGGCCGGCGTCTGTGCAATCAGTTCTTTAGGTAAATCATAATTAAAATCCGTCAGTTTCATCTTCAATACACCTTCGTGATTTTGGTTCCCGTGTAATAATGCATCAAAATTTTTTGATAATAATCCTTGGATCCGCCGTGCTTTTTCGCCATTGCCTGCGCTCCCCATTGCGAAAGCCCGAGCCCGTGTCCGGAGCCGTATCCTGTAAATATGACTTCTTTTCCGGAAATTTTAATATCGAAAAGTGTGGACGGAAGACTGTAGAGCACCTGCATTTTATCGCCCGTCGTCTTTACTTCTTTTTTATCACCCTTCACCGTAAAGGTTTTCACGCGCCCCGACACGCCGCGATCCTTCCCGTTTCCTTTCCCGCGCACCAATTTCGAAAGAGAAATGCTTTTCAGATTTCCGATACCGAGATTTTTCTGAAAAGAGGAAACGGAAACTCGCTTCGACCATGCCTTATCGAGAACGGAATCACTTTCCTCTTTCACGCCCTGCAAATAAGAAACGGAATTTCCCCACACATTTTCGCAATTTTCCGTATACCCACCGCCGTTCGAATGGAAGACGGCATCGATGGGTTTACCGCCCGACGTGATAATCAATCCTTCCGTATCACACACGGCTTTAGTCGTCTGCGACACTTCGGCCGACGCCCCTTCGTACACTTGCGAATACGTATCATCAGTCACGTCAAATCCGCTTGAGCGATTTCCGTTTTTATGATACAAGGCATACGTCCGCGCCGCGACAGCCTGCGCTCGTATCGCATCTATATGCCAGGACGGAGACACTTCGCAAGGTACGACACCCAAAAGATAATCTTCAAGCGGAAGTGCATTCACAAGCGTGACACCGCCCTGTCCGACCGAAATCGCCTTCATATTCCCGCGGTACCGATTCCCCTTCACGGCAAAAGCGATTTCGCTCCCCATCGGCTTTAAAACAACGTTTTTACCGGCCTTTTCGCCGTTTACGAAGACGGTTTTGCCGCTTGCGGAAACAGTCAATTTCGTTCCTTTTTTATACGTCTGCCACGCTTTTCCGTCGACTTCCGCCTTGACATCGGCCAGGCACGAAAGACTCACTTCGGATTGCCCGCACAAAAGACCCACATCGATATTCTGCCCGCCTGACGTACGCTTGGAAGACATTTTTTCGGAAGAAACCGATTTCGTATCCTCTTTTGACGAAATCTTCTTTTCGGAAACGGTATTCACAGCCAACGTTTCCTTTTTCGTACTTTCCGCCGTCCGAGTGCTTCCGCCATTTTTCGCTTTTTTGGCTGCAGCTTGAGCCGCTCGTTTGGCGCCGACTGTCTGATACGTCTGCGTATCGGATTTCGTCGAAGTTTTCGATTTCGTATTGCTTTTTGAAACCGATTTTTTAACTGTCTTCGACTGCGAAGTCCTGCCGGCGTTTGTTTGCGTTTTAGCATTCGAATTCGTGTTGCGCACGATTTTAACAACCGTCGCTTTTTTCTTTTCACCGGTACTCTTGATCGCCGCATCACAGATGCCGGCACCGAAAGATACAAATGCCGCAAAAGTTAGCGCAAGAACAAGTTTCCGTTTCATGTTTCCTCCTCAAAGAGAGAATGCTCTCCTGCATTCCACGGGATTCCCAAATGTTCGTAAGCCGCCCGTGTCGCCACACGGCCGCGCGGCGTGCGGGATAAAAATCCAAGCTGCATCAAGTACGGTTCGTACACATCTTCGATGGTCGTCCGTTCTTCACTGACGCTGGCAGCAATCGTATCAACACCGACGGGCCCGCCGTCGAATTTATAAATAATCGTTTCCAATACTTCACGATCGACGGCGTCCAGCCCGAGCGCATCCACATGAAGCGCAGAAAGAGATTCTGCCGCAATCGCATCGGTAATGACGCCCGTTCCCATGACCTGCGCAAAATCTCGCACACGTTTTAAAAGACGATTCGCTATACGCGGCGTCCCACGAGAGCGTCTGGCAATTTCCGCCGCACCGCCGTCTTCAATGGTAATACCCAAAATACCGGATGCCCTTTTCACGATAAGTGCGAGTTCCTCCGGTTCGTAAAATTGCATCCGGAAAATAATACCGAAACGATCCCGAAGCGGCGCCGCCAAAGCACCGGCCCGCGTCGTCGCACCGACTAATGTAAAAGGCGGTAAGTCCAAGCGGTACGAACGTGCGCCCGGGCCTTTTCCCATGACAATATCCAGCGCAAAATCTTCCATCGCCGGATACAACACTTCCTCCACACTCCGATTGAGTCGATGAATTTCATCAATGAAAAGCACGTCATGCGCTTCCAAATTCGTCAAAAGTGCAGCCAAATCACCCGGACGTTCAATCGCAGGCCCGCTCGTAACACGGAAATTCACACCGAGTTCGTTGGCAATGATATTGGCCATCGTCGTCTTACCAAGACCCGGCGGCCCGTACAAAAGCACATGATCCAACGCTTCCTTACGCGAACGCGCCGCCTCGATGTACACGGACAAATTCTTGCGTAAATCGCGCTGCCCTATATACTCTTCCAACATATGGGGGCGAAGCGATTGCTGCCAGGCATCCCGGCCTGTTTCCTCCCGCGCCACAATCCGCGTTTCCTTCGTTTCTTCCTCCGACTTCCGATTGCGAAGGCTTTTTATCTGTTCAATCATCCCTGTCTCCCCATGCGACCGATTTCACGAAGCGCGGCACCGATCAAAGCGGCCGGTTCCGAAAAATCGGAAGCCAATTTCGTCACAATACCCGTCACTTCCCCCGCCTCATAACCGAGCGAGCGAAGTGCCGATACCGCTTCTCCGACAAGACCTCCGTCTTGCGAAACAAAATTTTCACCGCCCGTTCCCCGCATATCCGAAGAAATGCTGCCGAGCTTATCCTTCAACTCCAAAATCAAATGCTCCGCCGTTTTCTTCCCAATCCCCGGAAGCTTCGTCAACGCCGACACATCCTTCATCAAAATCGCCGAGGAAAATGCCTCCGGCGTCACCGCCGTTAAAATTCCCATTGCCACTTTCGGCCCGATTTTGGAAACGGAAATGAGCTGTACGAAAAGTTCATATGCCTCTTCGGACGTAAAACCGTAAAGCGTCAGCGCATCTTCGCGTACGGCCAAATACGTCACCAGACGCACATCATCTCCCACATGCAAATCCATGCGATCCCGACCGGAAATAAAAATCCGGTACCCGATACCTGCCGTTTCCACAAAACAAAAGTCATTGTAAATTCCGGTGACCTGTCCCCGCACATATCCGATCATATTATCTCCTAAATCTTTCCTCATGCTCCATACGATAAATTGTCGTCAGCCCGATGGCAAGTGCATCCGCCGCATCATCCGGATTAATTTTTTCCGTAATGGAAAACATCCGCATCGTCATCTCCGTCACCTGACGCTTTTCCGCACGTCCGTATCCCACCACTTGCTGCTTCACTTGAAGCGGCGTGCAATCGAAAACGGGAACATGCGCATGGAAACCGGCAAGCAAAATCACACCGCGCGCCTGCGCGACAGCAATAGCCGTTGTGATATTTCGATTGAAATACAGCGTCTCCACACCCATCACGTCAGGACGGTACGCTTCGATTAATTCGGAAACACCTTGATGCACAATCGAAAGACGCTCGATGTCCGACATATCCGGAAACGTCTCAATGACACCGTAATCAACGGCCTCCAAATAATTTCCGATTTTATCCACGATCCCAAATCCGCAACGTCCCGTCCCCGGATCGATTCCCAAAGCACGCATCTTGCTCAATCTCCCATTACAACATTTATCTTATTATATCATAATGAAAAACATACAAAAAAACTTAGATGAGCCATACATTAAAACTATACCGAAACTAAAACATTCTTCATTTTTTGTATTATAAATTTTATTTTGAAAAATTCAATTAATGTTTTTTTGATAAAGCAAAGTCAATAAAGTATGAAAATTGCAGATAAACATATGCTCTATATTTTTTTAATTTTTAAAATTGCAAAAAAATTTTCCGAGTGCCCTATTTTAAATCGCTTTTTTAATACCTTTTGTGCG
>CAVHIJ010000026.1:0-8594 GCA_963635945.1 bacterium
CAGGCGACACCTGCGACGCATCAACGCATCCGCGCATCAACGCATCAACCCTATCCCGTCAGTCGCCTCCGGGGACTCGGCCGCGCACGCAAAAAGAGCACCCGAAGGCGCCCCGAATCATTTATTTTTTCCCGCACACGATGCCCGTGACTTTTCCGTAACTGATATGGAAAACGAGGTTTCCTTTTTCTCCTTCGCCGAAGTACCAGTAATAATCCGTCTCACCGTCGATTTGGCGAAGATCCGGATATCCGTATTTCGAAATGACGTCCGTGAAAGGATCTCCGACTTTGACGCCGGCTGGCGTCGCGATACCGTTTTTCTGCCCCATCGACATCATGCGAAAGACGGTGCCGTCCGTTTCCAAGACGGAAATGAGAAACGATTCACCGTATTGATAATCGCGGATGAATTGATTGCGCGACGCAAAGAAACTGCGCTCGATGCGTGTCGGTGGGCCGTATATCTGCCGCACGTACGCTTCCGTGCTGCCGATCGTAATCCCGCCCAGTGCAATTTGCGCGTCCGTCACTTTCGCCGCCGCCGCGCCGCCGATGCAGGCCGCCAAAGCGAGCGCAATGAGAAGTTTCCTCAAGCTTCACCTCCGGAAAGCGCCACGGCTTTTTCGAGCACTTCGCCGACGCTTTCACGGAAAACGAGCGTGCATGCTTTATCGCGCGGCGTGGAATCGCGATTGATGAGGACGAGTGCGTCGCCGCGGAAATAATCGATGAAACCGGCGGCCGGATAGACGACGAGGCTGGTGCCGCCGATGATGAGCATGTCCGCTCGGCGAATGGCATCCAATGCGCCGTCGATGACGTCCCCGTCGAGGCCTTCTTCATAGAGTACGACGTCCGGTTTCAATATGCCGCCGCAATCGGGGCAGCGCGGAATCGGATCACAAAGTTCCAGAAATTCTTCCATGCCGACCGTTTTTCCGCAAGTTTGGCAAATGTTTCTGAGAACGGAGCCGTGAAGCTCCCACACGACGCGACTTCCGGCTTTTTGGTGAAGTCCGTCGATATTTTGCGTGACGACGGCGGTAAGTTTCCCGCGCCGCTCCAGCTCGGCGAGGGCATAATGCGCACGATTGGGCTCTGCTTCGAGCATCACGCCTTCGTGCTCTTTATATAATGTGTAAAATTCGACCGGATGCTCGACGTAGAAATGATGCGAAAGCATTTCTTCGGGCGTCCACGGGAGGTCCGTCTTCTGACTGTACAGTCCATCTTTCCCGCGAAAATCGGGAATGGCGGATTCCGTGGAAACGCCGGCGCCGCCGAAAAATACGATTCTTTCATGCGACCGAATGAGCTCGGCCAATTTTTCGATGTCCGTCATAAGATGCCTCCTTTTATTTAACCTGACATAAATAGTGCATAGTGCATAGGCGCGCTCGGCTGTAGTGCGACATTTGTACGCGAGACTGTCAGACGTCAGACTTTTAATCGGTGTCGCTTCGCGGCAATTCCTGTTTTAATCGGCGCCTTCGGCGCCTCGCCGGCTCCGCCGGCATAGAACAGGAATATGCGCGCAGCGCATCCTAAAGCCCATCACCCATCACTCATCGCTCATCACTAAAACACGATATGCGCGCAGCGCATCCTGAATTACTAATTACTAATTGCCAATTCTTCCCACGCGTCGGCCAGGCGCGCGTATTCTTCCATGGAGAAAGTTTCGCCGCGGCGAGTGCCATCGATATCGGCCGTTTCCAAAATTTTCGGAATAAGCTCGGCATCGATGCCGCCGTTTTTCATCGCATTAGTGAAAACTTTGCGCCGCTGCCCGAATCCCATTTTCACGAGCGCGAAAAATTTCTTTTCGTTTTTCACCGCGACTGCCGGTTTCTCACGGCGCCGCAATTTGACGACGGTCGATGTCACGCCCGGCCGAGGAATAAAAGACGCCGGCTCGATATTCATCACGCGCTCGGCCGTGCAATAATATCCGACACCGATGGTGAGCATCCCGTAGTCGCGCGTCCCCGGCTCCGCCAAAATCCGATCCGCGACTTCTTTTTGCATCATAAAAACGAAAAGCGAAATCGGCAGCTCCGATTGGACGAGATACAGCAGCACGGGCGTCGTGATGTAATACGGCAAATTCGCCGCCGCATGCCATTCGCGCCCGGCCAAAATTTTCGGCAAATCCGCTTTGAGCACATCTTCGAAAATGATATGCACATTCGGATACGGCTCCAGCGTATGCGAAAGCACATCGCGCAGACTTTCATCGATTTCAAATGCCGTGACTTCGGCACCCGTCCGCGCGAGCCCTTGCGTCAATGTCCCGATACCCGGCCCGATTTCCATGACGGGCATCCCGGGCGTCAGCTCGGCCGCTTTGGCGATTTTCTTCACGACTTCGGGACGAATCAGGAAATTTTGCCCCAATTTATGTTTCATCCGAATATTGAAACGGCGCACGATGTATTGCACCGCTTCCCGGCTTGCGAGTTCGACTTCCATCATAATTGCATCCCCCGTAATGCGTCTTCCCACTCTTGGCGCGTGATGCCGAAACGATTTAAACGTTTCAGAAACGTGCGCGCGTTTCCGTAACCGATTCCGAGTGCGGCGCCCAGCGCATCGCGTCTCTTCGCCGCATCCGCATCACCGCACAATCCCGCGCGCAGCATATCGGAGACGGCGAAAATTTCCGTTTCCTCTTTGACGACCGCATGCGCTTTGGAAAGGGCACGGCGTATCGCTTCCGGCGACGCATCTTCAATGCCCACATCCGTCTCCGTCCGCGCTTCCTCTTTCGGTACAAAAGCGTGCTTTGCTTCGGGAAAGAGTGAGGCGAGCCGTTTCCGAATGCGCTCGCCCGGCCCGTCCGGATCCGTCAAAATGATAAGACCGCGTTTTTGATACGCGGCCGAAATCGCCGCAACCGTAGCCGGCCGCAGCGTATATCCCTCCGTCGCGATGCAATCGGCATCGACCGCCAATCTCACGCGGTCAATGTCCGATTTCCCCTCGACGACGATCACTTCCGCAATCATCAATCGCGCACCACATACCCGATGCCGCGAACGGTGTGAATATATTTTTTATTGAATTTTTCATCAATTTTGCTGCGGAGATAGCGCACGTACACATCGACGATATTCGTGTTTCCCACATAGCCGTAACCCCAGACTTCTTCCAAAATCTGCTCGCGGGTCAGCACACGGTTTTTATTTTTCGCCAAGTACAGCAGCAAATCGAATTCTTTTTTCGTGAGATCGATATATTCGGCTCCGATACGGACTTCATGGCGATCCGGATAAATGTACAAATCACGAATTGTGAAAGCCGGATCGATGACGATAATCGGTTCCTCGTGGCGGCGCAGCAACGCTTTGAGACGCGCCGTGAGCTCCTTCGTCGCATACGGTTTCGTCATGTAATCGTCGGCCCCGGCTTCGAATACGGCCACTTTCACATCGACGGACGTTTCCTCGGAAATAAACAAAATCGGCACCGTCGAAATCGCGCGCACATTCTGCACGAGCTCCATCGCATTTTTCATCGGCGGATCGGGATCCAGCACAATGATATCCACCTGACGCTGCCCGGCCATATCCACGGCCGACTCACCCGTCGTATCCTGCATCACGGTAAATCCGTCCGCTTCCAATTTCGTCTGCAGGAAACGGCTGACGCTTTTGTCATTCTCGACAATAAGTACACAGTTTCTCATAAGCCCCTCCGAAAATAACATAGCAAGTACACAGTGAATTTCCCGCACGATTATTTTTGTTATTTTTCCGTGCGCGCCTCTCTCATGCGGCGCTGGTATTTTCTAAGAAATTCTGAATATATCATAACATATTTCTTCCGTCGGTCAAATATTTATTTTGAAGTTTTTTCCGTTTTCGCATGAAACAGCAAGGAAACCGAAGTTCGCTTTTGAAACAAAATCCTATTTTTCGATTCTCATTAAAAAATAAGCATTTTCAAAGAAATTCACTTTCCGTCATGCCCCGTTTTCGGGAAATTTTCGCCGTTTTTTCCTTGCGTCCCCTCCGTTTCCGTCCTCGAAATCTTTCTGCCAAGCCATATGCCTATATCATACTTTTGTTTCCGAAAGCCTGTTTTAAAGATAATTTTTGCGTTTTTTATATTAAATCTACCATAGGAATATGTTTCCTTGAAAAAAATTCAAACAAAAAACGAGACAAATCTTTTTGAAAAAAATGTCTCGTTTTTTTGGTTTGGAAAATTATTGCCGCAGGCGTCGATAAAACACGATGCCGCGCAGCGCACCTCTTTCCTCTCAGAAGAGTCTTCTCAGCAAATGACGAATGTGGCCGTCGCCGTAGACGCCGTTCGTATCCAGCATTTCTTCGATGCGGAGGAGCTGATTGTATTTCGCGACGCGTTCCGTGCGAGCCGGCGCACCCGTCTTAATCTGGCCGGCATTCAGCGCGACGGCGATATCGGCGATCGTCGTATCTTCCGTCTCGCCGCTTCTGTGCGAAATAACGGCCGAGTAGCCGGCGCGTTTTGCCATTTCCACGGCTTCGAAAGTTTCCGTAAGCGTCCCGATCTGATTGACTTTAATCAAAATGGAATTGGCGACGCCTTCGTGGATGCCGCGGGAGAGACGTTTCGTATTCGTGACGAAAAGATCATCGCCGACGAGCTGGATTTTTCCGCCAAGTGCGCCGGTCAGAAGTTTCCAACCTTCCCAATCTTCTTCGCCGAGACCGTCTTCGATGGAAATAATCGGATAATTTTCGATGAGGCCCTGGTAGTAGCGAATCATACCTTCGGCATCTTTGGCGGTGTGGTCGCCGGTCAAATGATAGAGACCGTCATCGCCCAAAATTTCGGAGGCCGCAACGTCCAAAGCCATCGCAATATCTTCGCCCGGACGATAGCCGGCTTTTTCAATCGCTTCGCAAATGACTTCGATGGCCGCTTCATTGGACGGAAGATCCGGTGCGAAACCGCCTTCATCGCCGACCGCCGTCGAAAGTCCTTTTCCTTTGAGCACATTTTTCAGTGCATGGTACACTTCCGCACCCATGCGCAGGCCTTCGCGGAAATCGGCCGCGCCGACCGGCATAATCATGCATTCTTGGATATCGACGTTATTATCCGCATGCGCGCCGCCGTTCATGATATTCATCATCGGAACCGGAAGCGTGTACGCATTCGTACCGCCGAGATATTGATAGAGCGGAAGCCCCGCCGATTCGGCCGCTGCCTGCGCCGCCGCAAGCGAGACCGCCAAGATGGCATTTGCGCCGAGACGATTTTTATTCTCCGTGCCGTCCAAAGCAATCATGAGACGATCGATGCCGCGCTGATCGGATGCGTCCATTCCGATGACCGCATCGGCAATTTCCGTATTCACATTTTCGACCGCCTGCAGCACGCCTTTCCCGAGATAACGACCCGCATCCCCGTCGCGGAGTTCCGTCGCTTCATACATGCCCGTCGATGCACCGGAGGGGACAGCTGCGCGGGCAAACGTCCCGTCTTCCAGCTGCATATCGACTTCGACCGTCGGGTTTCCTCTGGAATCCAAAATTTCTCTTGCATGGATATCAATAATGTCTGCCATGATTCGTTTCCTTTCACGCCTGATTATAAATAGAAATAAATTCTTCCGCTTTGAGGCTTGCGCCGCCGATGAGAGCGCCGTCGATATCCTCTTTGGCAAAGAAATCGGAAGCATTTTTACCGTTCACGCTGCCGCCGTAGAGAATACGAATCTCCGCCGCCGCACCGCCGTATTTTGTTTCCAAAAGGCCACGGATGAAACGGCATACGCGCTCCGCCTCTTCCGCCGAAGCCGACGCGCCCGTCCCGATGGCCCAAATGGGCTCATACGCAATGACAATATTTTTCGTTTCCTCTTCGGAAACGCCCGCCAGCCCCACTTCGATTTCCTCGGCAATGACGGCTTCCGTCTTTTCGGCCGCGCGCTCTTTTTCCGTCTCACCGACACAAAGAATCGGCGAAATCCCCGCCGCCAGCAGCGCACGCACTTTTTCATTCACAAAAGCGCTCGTCTCGCCCAAAATCTGCCGCCGCTCCGAATGGCCGACGATGCAATAATCACACCCGGCTTCCTTTAGCATGGCGGGGGAAATTTCTCCCGTATAAGCGCCTTTCTCCTTCGGATACACATTTTGTGCGCCGAGCGAAATTCCCGCATCCCCGCACAAAGGCGCCGCTTGGAAAAGCGCTGTGAATGGCGGGCAAATGAGCATTTCGGCCTCGCGGAGGACGACTTTTGAAATTCCTTCCAAAAGTATATCCGCCTCCCGCGCCGTGCCGTTCATTTTCCAATTGCCCGCAATGAGCGCGCGCCTCACGCTTCCTCCTTATCCGCCAGGACGGCAATGCCCGGAAGCACCATGCCTTCCAGCATTTCCAGCGAAGCGCCGCCGCCCGTGGAAACGTGAGAGAATTTTTCTTCGATACCGAGGCTGTCCACCACTTCGGCCGATTCGCCGCCGCCGACCACCGTCGTCGCGTCCGTTTCCGCCAAAACTTTTGCCACCGTGAACGTCCCCTTCGAGAAAGGCTTCATCTCAAAGACGCCCATCGGCCCATTCCAGACGACCGTCTTCATTTTCTTCAAAGTTTCCGTGTAGAGCTCAATCGTCTTGGGCCCGATATCGAGCGCCATCCACGGATCGGTAAATTCATCGGCCGTCAGCACTTTCACATTCGCATCGGCCGCGAACGCATCACCCGCCGTGAAATCGACCGGAAGCAGCATCGTGACGCCCAGTTTCTTCGCTTTTTCGCGAAGTTCGCGCGCCAGATCGAAACGATCCGGATCCATCAAGGATTTGCCCATGTGATGTCCTTCGGCCGCGACAAATGTATTGGCCATACCGCCGCCGATTAAAATGACATCCGCCTTTTCCATGAGATTGGCGATGACATGAATTTTATCACCGATTTTCGCCCCGCCGATGATCGCCGCAAAAGGACGCTCCGGCGCGGAAATCACGCGATCCAGGAAATCAATTTCCTTTTTGAGGAGAAGCCCCGCTGCCATGGGAAGAAGCTTCCCGACGCCGACGACGGACGCATGCGCGCGATGAGAGACGCCGAACGCATCATTCACCGCCGCATCGCACCCTGCAATGAGTTCTTCCGCAAAAGCCGGATCATTTTTCTCTTCTTCTTTATGGAAACGGAGATTTTCGAGAAGCAGCACTTCACCGGGCTGCAAAGCCGCTTTCATCGCCGCCGTTTCCTCACCGATGCAATCTTTGGCAAACTGCACGGGGCGCCCCAAAAGCTTTGCCAAATGCGCCGCAACTTTGGCAAGCGTTAGCTCCGGTTTCACTTCGCCCTTCGGCCGCCCCATGTGGCTCGTAATCACAAGGGATGCGCCCTCGTCCAGCAAATAATTCAGCGTCGGAAGCGTCGCCGCGATTCTCCGATCGTCCTTAATCGTCCCGTCCGCTTCATGCGGCACATTGTAATCGACACGGACATACACTTTTTTCCCGCGGACATCGAGATCGTAAATACTTTGTTTCATCATTACAGTCCTTTCGAGGCCACATACGCCGTCAAATCCGAAATGCGGCAGGAATAACCCCATTCATTGTCGTACCAGGCGATGACTTTCACCAAGTTTCCGTCAATCACCATCGTGAGATCGCCGTCGACGGTAGAGGAAACGCTCGTCCCGACGAAATCTCTGGAAACCAACGGCTCATCCGTATAAGCGAGAATGCCTTTGAGCGAGCCTTCCGCGGCATCTTTCAGCGCCGCATTGAGTTCTTCCTTCGTCACATTCGTCGCCAATTCGCAGGAAAGGTCGACCAGGGAAACGTCCGGCGTGGGGACGCGAATGGCGAGCCCATTGAGTTTCCCTTTGAGGTCCGGAATGACGATGCCCATGGCTTTCGCCGCTCCCGTCGAAGTCGGGACCATATTTTCCGCTGCCGCACGGCCGCGCCGCGGATCTTTTTTATGCGCTTTTTCCAAAATCGCCTGGTCATTGGTGTACGAATGAATCGTCGTCATGAGGCCGCGGACGATGCCGAATTTTTCATGAATGACTTTCGCGACCGGTGCGAGGCAGTTCGTCGTGCAGGACGCATTGGAAATAATCGTGTCTTTTTCCGGATCGTAATTCGTATGATTGACGCCGACGACCAATGTCGCATCGTCATCTTTGCCGGGAGCTGTGATAATGACTTTTTTCACCGTCCCGTGGACGTGCTGCATCGCTTCGTCGTGGCTCTTGAGTTTCCCCGTCGATTCAATCACAATCTGCGCACCGAAATCTTCCCATGTGACTTCCGAAGCTTCACGCGTGTGGAAGACGTGGACGCTCTTGCCGTCAATCACAAGCGTATCGCCGTCGACTTTGATGTCGTGCTGCCAGGTGCCGTGGACGGAATCGTATTTCAAAAGATACGCCGCCATTTCCGCACCGGTCGGATTGTTGATCGCCACAATCTCGAATTCGTCCGCGCGATTCCACATGTCGCGGAATACGAGGCGCCCAATGCGCCCAAAACCGTTGATCCCAATTTTCGTTGCCATTCTGTAACCCTCCCATGAAATGATAGAAACATATAGATTTAATAACTTATTGCTACATTAGTGCTAAGGCTA
>CAVHIJ010000026.1:8628-15830 GCA_963635945.1 bacterium
GGAGCTGAGAACTTTAAGCGGTGTGCCATTCGGGCAAGATTTCTTTTGTTGTCATCCTGAACTTGTTTCAGGATCCCCCAAGCGTCAGGCATTTTTATAACCGCTCGCGCCCCTCGCCTCGCCGGCTCCGCCGGCATAAGACATGTATGCGCGAAGCGCATCCTGAATTGCTAATTGCTAATTGCCAACCTGATCATTTCCTTCGCCGCTCCCTCATCCGTGATGAGCGTGCCGCGGACGCCGGCCGACGCCATGGCTAAAATCGCAGCCCCTTTGGACGTGCCGCCCGCAGCGATAATTACGAGCGGAATGTTTCCCAATTCTTCAAGCGTGATGCCCACATTATTCATGTGGTACAAAATACGCCCTTCCATATCCGCATACATACCGATGGCCTCACCGGCCGCACCTTCCAGAAGCAATTTATTTTTGAGCGGCGTCGCCAATTGATGGCGCTGCGCCATGCGATTCGCTTCGCCTACTCCGATGGCCAAAATATCCGCGCGATGAATCAATGTTTCCACCTCGCGAAGCTCCGGCGTTTCCCGGCGCACCCTGTCGATGAGCTCGGGCGAAAACCCATCCGGAATGTGGAGCATCCGGTAACTGCCGCCGATTTTCCGTGCCGTCACCGCCGCGACCGTATTCGCCTGATACTCGATATTTTCCCCGAAACCGCCGCGCGCCGGCACTACCGTCACATCGAGAGAAAGCTGCGGAAGAGCGGCTGCCATCGCCGCCATCGTCGTCCCGCCGGACACCGCCACAATCTGCCCGTCCTTGAGGCTTCTGCTCATCGAAAGCGCCGCCTCCTGACCGATGCGTTTCTTCACATTCTCATCCGCATCCGTATCACCCGGCACCACGATGACATGCTTCATATGCAAAATTTCAGAAAGCTGCCGCACCAATTCCGCCACGCTCGGGCGTTCCGCAAAGAAACGCGAAAGCGGCGCCAGCACACTTTCCCCGCGCGCCGTGAGCCGGATGCCGACCGGCTGCACATTCAGAATCCCGGACTTTTCCATCGATTCCACATGCCCGCGCACCACTCGCTCCGAAAGCCCCGTCTGCAGCGCCAAAAGACGCCGCCCAATCGGCTGCCCCAGCGCCACATGCCGCAAAATTTCAAAACGCTCCGCCGCTATCGGCAACATTTCCGGTGCCAAGAGCGACATCAGCGTATCTTCTTCCAACGCCCATCACCTCATTTTATCCCGCGGGCTGATTTTTGTCCCACACATCCCATAAAACAACCGAGCCGGCAAAAAATCTTTTCAAAAAACCGAAAAATTTCAAAAAACACAGCTCGGAAACAAAATCAATTTCTTTGAAATAAGTATAGCACAAAATATTTTATTTTGGCAGACGCTCAAGACATTAAAATTTCATAAATATCAATGCAAAGCCATCCCCCGTCGGCCGCAATTCCGGCGACGCAAAAAAGAGGCACGCAAAAATTCCGAACCTTCATTCCCGCCTTTCTTCCTTTTTTTAAAAATCAGCAGACTTTCCAATTTACAAGAAAATAAAAAATTTATATAATTTATACATACAACATGTATCGATTTAAAAGGAGGTCACCATGTGGAATACGAAAATCACGAAACTTTTGGACATTGACTACCCGATTATTCAGGGCGCAATGGCCTACATTTCCGATGCGGCGCTCGTCACAGCTGTATGCAAAGCAGGCGGCACGGGAGTCCTGGCAACAGGGCGCGTCGAGATCGATTACGTGCGCGAGCAAATCCGCGCCGTAAAAGATGCGACGAAGAAATCTTTCGGTGTGAATCTCATGCTCCAATCGCCGAATAAAGATGATGTGGCGCAGGTTTGCATCGATGAAAAAGTGCCGTTCGTCACGATCGGCGCCGGCAATCCGGTCCCCTTCATCGAGCCGCTCCAAGCCCACGGCATCAAAGTCATCCCCGTCGTCCCGAATGTGAAACTCGCCAAGCGCGTGCAAGAAAAAGGCGCGGACGCTCTCGTCATCGAAGGGATGGAAGCGGGCGGCCACGACGGGAAACTGACGCTCATGGCGCTCATGGAAAATGTGATTCCGGAAGTGGAAATACCGGTCATCGCAGCCGGCGGCATCGCAGACGGTCGCGCCATTGCGGCCGCTCTCGTCATGGGAGCTTCGGGCGTCCAGATCGGATCCCGTTTCCTTTTGGCCGATGAATGCCACATCCTCCCGATTATTAAGGAAACGATCATGAAAGCAGTCGATACGGATTCGGTCGTCACCGGATTTACGACGAAAGACACGGTGCGCGGACTCAAAAATAAATGGAGCGACCGTTTCCTTGAAATGGAACGCACCGGCGCGACACAAGATGAACTCAATCAAGCCGCCATCGGTACGACATACAAAGCGCTCGCCGAAGGAGATATCGAAAACGGTTTCATCCTCTGCGGCATGTCCCTCCATCGCCTGACAAAAACGCAGCCCACGGCCGAAATCATGGAAGAGCTCGTGACGGAAACGAAAGCACGCCTGGGCCTGGCAGCGGGGCTCATCAAATAAAAATCATAGAAACGAGCAATTCAGGTGCCCACTTTCGACAATTATTTTAATAGAAAAGGGTAAAGAGGAAAGTGGAAAGAGGCTCAGGTGTCGCCTTACGGCGACGATTCCTGTTTTATGCCGCCGGAGTCGGCGAGGCACGAAGCGGAGGTTATAAAAATGCCCGGCGTTTGGGGGATCCTGAAACAAGTTCAGGATGACGATAAAAGAAACCGTGCCCGAAGGGCACACCTCTAAAGCTCCCGGCTCCTAGCCTCAGCACAAATGTTGCACAAAATTAATTCATAAAGAAGGAGACCATTCCCATGTACACACTCACAAGCAAAGAATTCAAAGGCAAGACACCTCAGATTCATGAAGAAGCCTTCATCGCTCCCGGCACGCATCTGTACGGCGATGTCCGCGTCGGAAAACACGCCAGCGTCTGGCCGGGCGTCGTTGCGCGCGGCGATGTGAATTATATTTCCATCGGCGAATGCACAAACGTCCAGGATCTCACATGCCTGCACGTCGCGGACAATAACCCGTGCATCATCGGCGATTACGTCACCATCGGGCATTGCGCCTGCGTGCACGGCTGCGTCATCGAAGATCACGTCCTCATCGGTATGAGCGCCACCATTTTGACCGGCGCCGTCATCGGGAAAGGCTCTATCGTTGCCGCCGGTGCCGTCGTCATGGAAAACCAAGTCATCCCGCCGAATTCCCTCGTCGTCGGCTGCCCTGCGCGCGTCATCCGTACCCAAGACAGAATGGAAAGCATTCACGCCCAAGCCATCAAATACAAATCCGAATGGGCCGTGGAATACGGTGTCAAACCGGATATCGAAGGCGAGCTCTATCACGGCGAGAAAATCGTCTGAACTTTCCGTTTCCGAAAATTCCGAAAGTTTGCAAAACAAAAGCCCCCGCATAATCTGCGAGGGCTTTTGCCTTGCCACACTTTTGCAACGCCCGGAAACTTTACAAGGTGTCGCCTGCTGCAACGCATTTATATAAAACAACTTGCAAAAGATTCCGAAAAATCTTATAATAAGCATAGAAAAAGGAACCATGCCGAAGGGCATCGGCTCCCCAGGTTTAGAAATCTAAAGAAAAATCCGCCGATCTGCCAAACCGGGCGGATTTTTCCTTTTCATTTACAACTTATTCAGTCATCTACCCATTCTATTTCCTGCTCCGCTTCCCAAAAAGTTTTCCCACCGAATATAGGGGCTTCAAGAAATGCATGAAAACATTCCTTTGCCGTTGCTCCTATATAACTCCATTCATTCTCCTCGCTAGTAGGTTGATATTGAAACACCTCCATGTAAGAGCGCCCGTCCTCCTGCACATATCCTTGGCACCAACACTTTATTCCTTTATATACAAATACTGTATCTTGACCGGAATACACACTTTCAAGAAATTCATTCGGATTTCCGACAATCATATATCCTCTACCCCCTTAAAAAACTTTTTGTATTTCCGATTCATTTCAGATGTAAGCATTGCCATATAAAGTAATGTTTCCATGATACCACCTCCCCTACTGTGAAATAAGGGAGCCGACATCACCCGCATCCGGCATGAAACCTACCGCTACAATACCATAAAAATCAGCACAAAAAAAGAGCTCACCCCTGAGCTCCTTTTTATTTCTTATGCTACCGGATAGACACTGACCTGTTTCTTATCTCTGCCGAGACGTTCGAAATGAATCTTGCCGTCTGCCAGAGCGAAGAGGGTGTCATCCTTGCCGATACCGACATTCGTACCCGGATGGATATGCGTGCCGCGCTGGCGGACGATGATGTTGCCGGTCTTGGCGATCATGCCGTCGTGCATTTTCGTGCCGAGACGCTGCGCGTGGGAATCACGGCCGTTTTTCGTACTCGATACACCTTTTTTATGTGCGAAGAGCTGAAGATCAAACTGCAACATGAGAAATCACCTCCTGTATTCCTTCACCTGTATATAATCCGAATATTGCTTTTGCATTTCATAAAGCCCGCAGAGCATCGACCGGAGGACCGCTTCCGTCCTATCATCCGTTTCCGAAATCTCCACGGAGAGGAACCCATCTTTCGACTCATAGCTCCCCTTCTTGTGCAATACGTCCCGAAGCCCCAAAGCCGCCGCAAGAGTCAATGCGGAAACGCCCGCACAGACAATATCCGCGCCGCTTTCGGCATACCCCGAATGGCCGCTCACCGAAAAAGATGAAACCTTGCCTTCCGTATTGCCGATTTTGACCGAAATCATCAGCCCTCGATAGCCGTCACTTCCAGCATCGTGAACGGCTGGCGATGACCCTGGCGACGGCGATAATTCGATTTTGCTTTATACTTGAAAATACGAATCTTCTTGCCCTTGCCCTGTTCCACGACTTTCGCGGTGACCTTCGCACCTGCGATGAACGGAGCTCCGATCTTGACGTCTTCGCCGCCGATGAAGAGAACATCTTCAAAAGCCACTTCGGCGCCGACTTCGGCATCCAGCTTTTCCACGGAAATCTTCTTGCCGACTTCTACGCAATACTGCTTTCCGCCTGTTTTGATAATAGCGTACATGTGTGCACCTCCTTCTACCAGACTCGCCGACAGCGGGTATCTTCGGGGAAAATCCGAAGAATTTAGGAAACCCGATACGCGCGGTTGCGTCACAGCACCCCATGCAATGACTGAAATATTATACAAGCGCCCCGCGTGATTGTCAAGCTGTGATATCATAGTAGAAACAGGAACGGGAGGCGAAATTTTGAAAAATCTGCACATCGAATTTCTTCGTGCCATTTGTATTTGGCTCGTCATGTTTACTCACTCGGCGACGTCGGGATTTTCGCTGTATCTGACGCAGCAGGATTCTCTCTGGTTTCCTTTATACATTCTCGTCCCCTTTTGGGTGAAGACGGCCGTGCCGATTTTCTTTATGATTTCGGGCGCGTTGCTACTCGGGAAAGATGAGCCCGTTTCCGTCATCTTCAAAAAAAGAATTTGGCGCTTTGCGCAAGTCATTCTGATTTTTTCGCTTCTAAATTACATCTATCTCTACGCCGTGCCGGAGCGAAATTTTTCGCCCGTACGCTTTTTCTCCATCCTCTATACCTCCACGATGGCAACGGCGTATTATTTTCTCTATATTTATATCGGTTTCCTCCTCATGCTGCCGCTTTGGCGCGCGATGGTACGAAATCTCAAAAATTTTCACTACCTCTATCTCATCGGACTCAATCTTTTTTTCGTCGGCATTGTGCCGATTATTTCCTTTCTCATTTTCCGCGGCAAAGGAGAAATGAATTATTTCCTAAATCCGCTGCTTGCCGTGAGCGAGCCGAGTTTTTATTTCATCATCGGCTACTGGATCGAGCACGTGATACCGCCAAAATGGATTACGAAACGAAATCTGGCGTACCTTGGCGCGGCGTCTTTTTGCGCTACTGCGATTTCCGCCGTCATGACCTGCCTCTACGGATCTGCGATGGGCGGGCTTACCGAAGCCTGCTCCACGCGCTTCTACGATTCCTTCCTCTTTTTGAATTCCGCCTTCGTCTATCTTTCGGCCAGATATTGGTTTTCCCATCATTCCGTCTCCGATTTTTGGAAACGGGGACTCCTCTTCCTCGGCTCTCTTTCTTTCGGCGTCATGCTCTTTGAGGAAATCACGAGGAGTCTCACGCATTTCATCCTCTCGCGCATTCTCCTTCGCTACAACCCGAACTTCCCCATGATCGACGCCGTCATCTGGATCACGATCGCCTTTACTTTAGGCCTCATCTTTACGTACATCATGAAAAAATTTCCATATTTCAGGAAACTGATATAAGCACGCAAAAGCGGCTCGGACGCTGTAAGTCCGAGCCGCTTTTTTGTGAGTGGATGCGTTGATGCGAAAATGCGTTGATGCGATTCAGGTGCCCGCCGGCGAGAAAATTTTAAGGCATGGGGCATGAGGGATGGGGCATGGGCTTCAGGATGGCGGAAAAATAATAGACCGCCATATCCTTTTTTATGCCGCCTTCGGCGGCGAGGCACGAAGCGCCGATTACAACATGATGCCGTGCAGCGCACCGATTAAAGCGCATACCGCACGGCGCACAGCGCCTAGCGTCATCTCAAATGTCGCACCATCGCAAAAAAGCGGCCATACAAATTCGGCCGCCTTCCTGAGTCTCATCACCCATCCCCCCATCACCCATCACCATTTTCTCAAATATCGCGCCAAGCCGAGCACGCCGGATGTCTCACTCGATTTCCAGTTCCTGCGCGACTTTGCGGACGTTTCCGCTGTCTCCCAAGATGGTGACTTTGTCGCCTTCTTGCATAGGCATATCGGGGGCGGGGTTAATCATATTTTCCGTGCCGCGGAGCACGGCGACGACATTGATATTGTATTTCCGGCGGGCGTCGATTTGGATGAGATTTTTGCCGACCCATTCTTTGGGCATTTGCACGGTGAGGATGGTGATGTTGTTATTCATTTCGATGTAATCGATAATGCCGGGCGATGTGAGATTGTGGGCGACGCGGATGCCCATTTCTTTTTCGGAAAAAATAATTTTATCCGCGCCGATTTTTTCGAGCATTTTTCCGTGAAGTTCATTTAATGCTTTCACGACGAGTGTTTTGACGCCCATGTCTTTGAGCTGAAGTGTCGCAAGAAGGCTGCCCTCGATATTTCCGATCCCAATGAC
>CAVHIJ010000027.1:0-15596 GCA_963635945.1 bacterium
TGCACTCTGCACTTTGCACTTTGCACTCTGCACTCTGCACTTTGCACTTTGCACTCTGCACTCTGCACTTTGCACTTTGCACTTTGCACTCTGCACTTTGCACTCTGCGCTTTTATAACAAGATATGCGCGAAGCGCATCCTGAAGCTCATGCCCCATGCCCCATGCCCATATCCGAAAGTTAAACTTCTAGGGAACCACTGATTAAATCGAAGAATCTGATTTTGCGGCATATTTAAACAATGCTGCGTCAAAGGATTCCTTAAATAGCTTACTATTCTCGTCATCCTTTTCCTTGCCTTGCATAAATATGCTTTTCGCAAAATCAGATAACGCTTTAATAAGCGCTTCCCTAGAATGAGAAAAAGCCGAGAATGCTTATTTTTCTTTATAGATTTTTCCCGATTCGAATGCTTTATCTTCTTTGAAGTTTTCGAAAAGTACGGATTTTTCGAAGGAGTCTTGGGCGCTTTCGGGGACAAAGATGATGATGGATTCACCTTTGGCGTCAGCGGAAAGTTCAGATTCTTTGATTGTCGGCAGGTAGTCGTGTTTGGCGAGCCAACGGAGGTCGCGTCCGCTTTTGCCGGGATTGTCGGAAAGTATGCGCGGAGCAAATTCGTCGTGATAGAAAACGTAGGAGACATCGTAATCTCGATAGAAATAATGTTTTCCGGGTGTATCGGCGAGATATTGCCCCATATCCGTTGTAGAACGTTGGAACATAAAATTTGTAATGCCGCCGAAGACGAGGCAGATGTAGGAAACGGCCATCGCGGTCGCGGCCATGAGCGGCATGGATGTGTATTGTTTCTTCTTCCATTGGCTGTAGAGGATGAAGAGCGTGTACCCGAAAATGATGTAGTACGTCAGGTAATTGCCGGGCTGCATGTAGGCTGCTGCGGCGAGAGCCGTCATCGTCGCGATGTAAGGAACGAGAAATGCGATGCGCGCGCCGGTCGTTTCTTCTTCAAAGAGATAGCGGAAACCGAGGACGGCGAGCACGATGCAGGGCACGACGGCGATGTAGGTGTACGTGATATATTTTGTGGCGACCAGTGTGTAGAAAAGGACGGTCGTCCAGCACCAAATCATAAGGAAATTGTAAAGGGGCATCTTCTCTTTCCACGCGCGAATCATTGCATAGAAGGAAAGGCCGGTCCACGGCAGAAGAGAGGCGGGAAGGACGAGAAGGTAATAGAAGAAATAATTATCTTCGGGATGCTCGGAGGCCAGCGCACGGGTGACATTGTGGAGACCGAGGAAACCTTCGATGAAAGCCTCTCCGTGGAGCTCATACATAGTGTAATACCAGGGCGCCGCGATGAGGAGGAAGAGAAGAATACCGTGCGGGGCAAAGAGGTAGAGGATGTCTTTCGGCTGTTTCCTCGTAATGACCCAGAGGAGAAGGATGAGGCCGGGCAGCGCAAGGCCGATGGGACCTTTGACGAGGCAGGCTGCACCTGCCGCCGCATAGGCGATGCCCATGTGGAGCCATTTCCGCTCGGAGATGCCGATGTAGGCGGAAAAGAGGGTCGGAATCGTGAAGAGAAGGAGGAAACTGTCGGTGATGACGGCGTGGGAGATGAGCCAAAATTCGAGCGAGGTGGCGAGAAGGACGCCGGCCCAGATGCCGATGGATTTTTCGCCGGTGATGCGTTTCACGTACCAGATCATGAGGGCGACGGATGTCGCACCGGCCAATGCGGCGGGAATGCGAGAAGCGAGATTGGTGAAACCGAGGACGCTGTAGGAAGCGGCAATCATCCAATAGGTGAAAATCGGTTTATCGTACCAAGGGTTTCCGAAAATCCGCGGAGAAATCCAATCGCCGGAGAGAACCATTTCTTTGGCGGTCTCCGCATAATTGGATTCGACGGGATCGGTGACGGGCATCTGTGCCGCCCCCCAAAGGTACATGATGAGGCTTGCGAAGAATAAAAGGAAGAGGATTACCGGGAAACGAAGGGTACGGTTCATATTGACTCCTTGTGAAACAGTGCAAAGTGCATAGTGCACTATGCACTTTTAAAATATGATATGCGCGAAGCGCATCCTGCAGCCCATCACCCATCACTCATCGCTCATCACTTACAACATGATATGCGCGAAGCGCATCCTGAGGCGCATCAACGCATCGCGCATCAACGCTTTTTCAAATAGAGATAAACGGCTAAGATGAGCAGGACGAGGAGGACGGAGCCTATGGCGATTTCGTAGTGGTAGTCGAGGATGACTTGCCAATTTTCGCCGAAGAGTGCGCCCAGGTAGACGAGGAGTACGGTCCAGGGGACGGTGCCGACGACAGTGAGCAGGATGAATTCGGGCAGCGGGTAGCGCGCGATTCCGGCCGGGAGCGAGATGAAGGTCCGAATGCCGGGGAGCAGGCGTCCCGTGAAGACGGAAATGCCGCCGTATTTCGTAAACCACGCATCGGCAGCGGCGAGTTTCTTCGAAGAGAGGCCACCTTTGTCGCCGTACTTCAAAAGAATGGCGCGCCCGCCTTTATATCCCATCCAGTAGGAAAGGAGTGAGCCCGTAATGCCGGCAAGCGTCGCAATGATGACGGTCGGCCAGAATGTGAAGATCTGTTGGGAAATGAGAAACCCCGCGAAGCCCAGAATGATTTCGCTGGGAATCGGGATATTCATATTTTCCAACGCCATTGTGATAAAGAGGGCGATGTATCCGTAATCGTAAAGAAAATTTGTAATCAGTTCCATGTGGGTCCTTTTGTGAGGGAAGGGGGAAGGGGAAAGAGAAATAAACATGATCTGCGCGGATGCGTTGATGCGCGGTTGCGCTTCCGGATGCGCTGACGCGCATATCATGTTGTATGCCGGCACAGCCGGCGAGGCGCCGAAGGCGCCGATTAAAATATAATTGTCGCGAAGCGACACCTGCAACGCATCAACGCATCCGCGCATCAACGTTTTGCAGCATCGAGACAGCGCAAAAATATTTCTCGAAAAAGTGTTTCTATTTAATATAACATCAATGGCGCGATTCGGGAATAGGAAAGGGCGAATTTTACGAAAAATTGACGGACGAGGGATTTATTTGTATAATATGCACATAATTGTATATATATTCAAAAAATTTTACAAAAAGCAGGGAGGATTTGCAATGAAAATGAAGTGGAAAGCGGCGCTGGCCGTGGGTTTTCTGGCAGGAGCCATGGTACTTTCCGGTTGCGGCGGAGAGAAAAAAGATGCGGCCAAAGATGCGGCGAAAGTCATTCGCGTCGGTGCGGAAACGACGTATCCGCCTTTCGAATTCACCGAAGGCGAAAAATATGTCGGCTTTGATATCGATCTGTCGGAAGCGGTCGTGAAGGAAATGGGCGCGAAGATGGAATTCAAGAGCATGGGCTTCGATGCGCTCATCCCGGCGATTCAGAGCGGGCAGATCGATTTGGTCGTTTCCGGTATGGATGTGACGCCGGAACGTGAGAAACAGGTGACGTTCTCCGATGTGTATTTCGATCAGTCCGGCTATGTCGTCATTGTCCCGAAGGATAATGAAACGATCAAAGATTGGCCGGATCTGGAAGGCAAGATTGTCGGCGCGCAAGTCGGCACGCAGCAGGTGAAACACGCCGAAGAAGCGAAAGCCGCTCAGATCAAGCAGTTCGATGCGAACTCTCAGGCTTTCATGGAACTCAAAGCGAAAACGGTGGATGCGGTCGTCATCGACGCACCGGTCGGCATGTATTATCTGAAACAGGGCGCGGATAAGGATTTCAAACTTGTCGGCAATCCGAAGGATAATGCGGGCTTCGCTATGGCGATGAAGAAGGACAACAAAGAATTGCAGGGCAAAGTCAATAAAGCGCTGAAGACGTTGAAAGAAAACGGTACGTACAAGAAGATTTACGACAAGTGGTTTGGCGCTTCGGAAAAGAAATAAGAAACAAAAAGGACGCTCCGCGTGAGCGTTCTTTTTTTGTTTCCGAAATAAAAAGACAGCCGAAGCTGTCAGAGTTCCTGATGTTTCAATGTCGGGTGAAGGAGCCGGTCGTAATCTTTCCAGGTGGCGATGAATTCGCTGCCCATGATGATGACCATGGCCGCAAGGTGGAACCAAATGAAGAGGACGACGAGCCCGATGAGGGAGCCGTACGTGAGCCCCATGGTGGAGAGGTTCAAGATATAGTAGCTGTATCCGCCCGTCAGAAGGAGCCACACGGCGGTGACGAAGACGGAGGCGACGGCCGCGCGTACCCATTTCGTGCGGTAGCTGTGCGTCGCGTAGCGATAAAAAATCGAAAGGGACAGCACGAGCGTGAAGAAAGGAAGCGCATATTTGACGAGATTCCACGTGTGGAGGAAAACGTCGGGCAATGTGAAATAAAAGTCGAGCGCATAGACGACCGCGTTTCCGAAAACGGTGACGCCCAGCGAGAGAATCATGGCAAAGACGATGAGAAGCGTGAAGAGGAGTGATTTCGCTTTTACGGAAATCCAAGATTGCTTGTTTCTGTCGTTGCTGATGGCTTTGTCCGTGGAACGGATGACGACATCGATGCCCTGCGCGCCGGACCAGAGTGCGGCGAGGAGACCGAGCACAAGCCAGATGCTGCTTCGTCCGGCGATGATGCGGTAGACGTATCCTTCGAGTGCGACCGCGAAATCGGAAGGCAGATACGTGAGAAGTTTCATGACGAAAGAAAGCTGCGGCGCCATGAAAAAGAGAATGGCATTTACGAGGAAGATCATGAAAGGGACGAGCCCGAGGATAAGATAATACGTCGTTTCCGCTGCGAGTGCCGAGACATCATCGGCCATGAAACGTTTCACCAGGCCGAGCACGAAAAATCGTACGGTCTTATTGACGCCCATCCTATTCCTCCTTTCCGTCCTCACCGTTGAGGAAACACGTTTCCATATGTTTTGTGAAAAATTTGTGAAATTTTCGTTTCGAGGGCGCATGGCCACTCTTACTATTATCTCATATACAGGCAAGGCTTTTCTTATATTTCTTTCGGGAAACGGATTTCGGAGACGTGGGAAACGAGTTTGGGAAACGGGCTGCGCTCTTGCGTTTCTGAAATCGGGCAATGAAAAAGAGCTCTCCGAAGAAAGCTCTTGGTGCGGCCGGTGAGACTTGAACTCACACGACCTTGCGATCACTACCCCCTCAAAGTAGCGCGTCTGCCATTCCGCCACGGCCGCATAATTGTGATATTTATTATACGTCGGGGAAGTGGGAAATGCAAGGGGAAAGTGCATGGGAAAGTTGATGCGCGGATGCGTTGATGCGTCGCAGGTGTCGCCTTGCGGCGACGATTCCTGTTTTAATCGGCGCAAAGCGCCTCGCCGGCTCCGCCGGCATAAAAATGCGCCGAAGGCGTCTTGGCTTAGCGCTCCCAAAATCCGCACTCGTGAGCGCCTCGTGGGCGCGATAATGTCGAAATGCCTCTGCACGTAAAACGCCCGTACCCTATCCCGCGCAGCGGGATGGCTCATTTTACGCACAAAAAAATCCCGCGTGAGCGGGACCCTTCGGTGAAATTTTATTCTTCGCCCTTTTCGGTGGGAATTTCCGCCGTACAATGCGGGCATCTTGTCGCATCGTCGGCAATCGGTTCGCGGCAATACGGGCAGAGACGCGGCTCCGGTGCCGGCGTTTCCTCAGGCTTCGGGAAAAGTCGATTCATCTGTTTCAGGACGAAGAAAATCGCGGCCGCGACAATCAGAAAATCAATGACACTGTCCAAAAATGCGCCGTATGCGATGACGGGGACATTGGCCTCCTGCGCTTCTTTGAGCGTTTCGACCGGTACCGTGCCCAAATTGATGAATAAATTGCTGAAATCGATGCGTCCGACGAGGAAGCCGAGCGGCGGCATCATGATATTATCCACAAAAGAGCTCACGATTTTTCCGAAAGCGGCGCCGATGACTACGCCGACAGCCATGTCCATGACATTACCGCGCAATGCGAATTCCTTGAATTCTTTGAAAAAGCCCATGATTTTCTCCTTTCCGAATTTGTATTTTAAGTATAATCACGATATAATATCACAATTTTTTTCATTATGCAAAATTTTATTTTCGAGGAGTTCACATTTTTAAATTGTTTTATGTTATAATAAATTTGAATAATTCGGAAGAAAGCCCGATCGTTAGGGAAAAATGATAAAAACTTCGGAAACGGATCGGACGGCTTGTTTTTTTATTATGCCCGAAAATAAGGCATCTCGAGGAGGGAATCACATGGCAGATATCGGTAAGTTTCGCGGTATGCTTTTCGGGCAGGCCTGCGGGGACGCTTTGGGTTATCCGTTGGATCATTTATCGGCCGCGCGTATCAGGAGGCAATTCGGGCCTTTCGGGCTTCGTACTTTAGTGCGCACGAAAAAGAGCAGATTCCTTGCGCAGCTTTCTCAAAATTCCCAGCTGATGCTCGCTACGGCGGACGGCATTCTCTGGTCGTCGGCCAAAGGGCTTGATCACACGGAAAGCCTTTATCGCGGATACATGCGTTGGTATTATTGCCAGACGGGGGAAGAGGCGCGCCGCGGACAGCGCACTTGGATGCGCCGCCAGCCGCATGAACGCGATTTTTGCCTGGCGCGCGAAAAATTCATGCACGCCAAGCGCGGCACGGGCTCGACTCTCGTTGCTCTCGGAAACGAGGAACCCGGCTCGCTGAAAAATAAAATCAATGACACGGACGATGCGGAAGCGCTCGTGCGGAGCGGGCCCATCGGGCTCATGTACGCCGGCGAAATCCGCGAAGCATACTACGAAGCCATTCGTGCCGCCGTCCTGACGCACACGAATCCCGTCGCCTACCAATCGGCCGCCGCATTTGCCGGTCTCATTGCGGGCCTTGCGGGGAAACGTGTATCCGTCCCCAAAGTCTTGGACGAAGTGCTCGCCCTTTTGAATAAATCCGAACACGCCGAACCGATTTGCGCACTTTTGACCGCTGCCGCAGAGCAGGCGAATAATCGCCCCGCCGGAAGCGGCGACACCTGGGCGCACATCGATAATATCCATTCCCTCGGCACCGGCAAAAAAGCCGAAGAAGCGCTCGCCATCGGCGTCTATTGCGTTCTGGCCTGCGATTCTCCTTTCGAAGCGCTCATCGCCTCGGCCAATCACGACGGCAAGAGCTCTGTCTGCGCTTCCGTCACCGGCGCCATCGAAGGTGCGCGTTTCGGTCAATCCTTCCTTCCCGCTTCCTGGCTCACATTCCTCGAAGGCGCGGACATTTTGGGACCCGTCGGCGATCACCTCTACAGCACCTGGGAACGCGAACGCCTTATGAAAAAGAAACCGAAGGCCAAAGCCGAAAAATAATATAAGGAAACATAAGAAAAACAAGGAAACTGCCGCCCGCTTACGGCGGTTTCTTTTTTTGCATAAAAATATTTCCGTTATTTCTAATAAAATTTTGCAAAGTATCTTGCATTACAAAGTACCGTGTGATATACTACATCCACGAAACGAAATACGGCGTGAAATTTTCTCTCCGATTTGAGAAAGTTTCCGTACGGGTACGAACGGAAAGGACGGTGAAATATGAATGTGCAATTGAAAAAAGGCGTTATGGAAATCGTGGTACTTTCCATGCTGCGCCGGAAGAATTATTACGGGTACGAACTCGTGACGGATATTTCCAAATACATTGAAATGAGCGAGGGGACGATTTATCCGCTCTTGAATCGTTTCAAAAAAGACGGATTGGTGGAGACGTATTTGGAGGAATCGCACAACGGACCGCCCCGGAAATATTACAAAATCACGGACAGTGGGCGGGAGGAATATACGGAATCCGTCCGCGAATGGAAACGTTTCAATGAAGCCGTTCAAAAATTATTGGAGGAAGGAGGCGCTCAAAATGACTAAAACAGAATTCCTGGATTTGCTTCGCTATTATTTCCGGTATGCGGATGCGGCGGCGCTCGAGGAAATCCTGGCCGATTATGAGGCGCATTTTGCGGAAGGCGCGGAGCGCGGCCTTTCGGAGGAAGAGATCGCGCATGAGCTCGGCAGTCCCCGCGCGATTTATGAGATGTATGTGAATGAGGGCATGGTGGAGGAAACGTTTGAGGAAACGGCTCCCCCGCCTTCCCCGGAAAAACCGTCGACGGCGGAAAAAATCGCCGACGGTGCGGAAAAAATGGCGGAAACGGCGACGGCGAAAGCCAAGGAAACTTGGAATGCGGCGCAGATGCAAATTCCCGAAGCGCAGGCGCTGCTTCTCAAAATTTTGCTCGCCGCGTGCATGGGCGTCGGTTTCCTTATTATTGTCGCGACATGTCTGATTCTGTATCTGATTTCCGGGACGTTTGCGCCGATCGGCGGGCTGCCGCCTTTCCCACCGCTTTCGCCGGTGACGCTGGCGGGCGTCGGAGGCACGGGGATTTTCGCCGGGCTTGCGCTGTGTTTTACCGGTGCGGAAATTCGTAAATTCGTGAATCGCCGCGGGGCAGCGCTCGGAAAAGGAGGGTGAAATCGATGAAACGTATCATTCTTTGTATGGCGCTTTCGGTCGTTTTCCTGGCGATTGCAATCGGCTCCTTCCTCACCCAAGATGTCGCGGCGTATAAACATTGGATTTTCGAAAACGTGCCCCGCGCGGCGGAAAAATTCGATCGCCGCATGCACAAAGTCCCCGGCGAGAATCGCCCGCCGATAAAAGAAAAGAGACATGAAGTGCCGCCCGCACCGAATGCGGAACGAAAAGCACCTGTTGAGAATAAGCAATAAGACATAAGACTGTCAGACTGTCAGACTGTCAGACTGTGAGACTGTCAGACTATCAGACGGTCAGACTGAAAATTGGCAATTGGCAATTCGGGATGTGCATCGCGTATCCATCATCCGCTCATCAACGCATCCGCACCGAAGGCGTGGAGTTCACATTGATTCCAAAATTTGAAATATTTCCACAAGGAGGGATAATGATGAAAAAGAAAGCTTTATTGTTGGCACTGACCGTTGCGGTGGCGGCGGGAATCGGATCTGCTTGGGCGGCGGAGCCGTCGCATTCTTATATGGATAGTTTGATTCGTGCCGGAGAACCGATGGAAATGAGAGACGGCCGCCGGCATCCGGTGGATAATCCGAAACTCATCCCGTCGCAGACGGCGCCGGTGCATCCTAAGTTCCGCGGTCACGGACCGGCCGTCATGCCGCAAGCTAAAAAAGACGCACCGAAAGATGCGCCGAAATTTGAAGAGAAGCGCGAACGCAAAGCTCCGCCGAAAATCGAAAAGAAACGCGAACGCAAAGCTCCGCCGAAAATCGAAAAGAAACGCGAACGCAAAGCTTCGCCGAAAATCGAAAAGAGACACGATCGCAAAGCACCGCCGCATCACAGAGACGGTCGCCGCGTAGGTGCGTCGCACAGGCAAGCGCCCCCGCATCACAGATAAACCAACCCAATCGGCTGCACATTCTTTCTCCCGGAGCAGCCGATTTTTTTTTAGAAACAAATGCCTGCCGGCATACAACATGATATGCGCAGGGCGCATCCTGCCCTCATATTTCATATCTAAAAAAATCGCCGCAGGCGACACATGCGACGCATCCGCGCTCCGCATTCAACGCATCAACGTCTATTTTAATTTGTGCTATAATAAAAATATAAATTGGTTTTAAAGGAGCGGCACATGATTTCGATTGTTACACCTGTTTATAACGAAGAAGAAAACGTGAGATTTTTTTACAAAGAAGTTACGCGCGTCATGCAAGAGACCGGGGAAGAGTATGAAATTCTTTTCGTAAACGACGGTTCGCGGGATCGGACGGAAGAAATTTTGCAAGAGCTCGCCGATCGCGATTCCCATGTGCGCGCGATTTCTTTTGCGCGAAATTTCGGCCATCAAATCGCAATTACCTGCGGGATGGATTTTGCCGACGGGGACGCGGTGGTGACGATGGATGGGGATTTGCAACATCCGCCGGCGCTCATTCCGACACTCATCGAAAAATGGCGCCAAGGGTACGACATTGTGCAGACGATTCGGACGGCGACGGAAGATGCCGGTTTTGTGAAACGGGTGACGTCATCGGGCTATTATGCGTTTATCAACGCGATTTCCGATAGCCCCATTCGCCCCGGCGGATCGGATTTTCGGCTGATGGATCGGAAAGCGATTTTGACATTTCGAAAGTTTCGCGAGCACAGCCGTTTTATTCGCGGGATTGTGGGAAATTTGGGCTATCGCCAGACGACGGTGGAATTTGTCGCGCCGCCCAGGCATGCCGGTGTGTCCAAATTCTCTATGAAGAAAATGCTTCATTTTGCGATGGACGGAATTTTGACCAATAGCACGGCGCCGCTTCGCTTTGCTTTTTATATCGGCGTTTTTTCCGGACTTTTCGGATTGGCGCTCATTTTGCATGCGCTCTTTTGTTATGCGATGGGGTATGCGGTGCCGGGTTGGTCGACAATGGTGATCATTGTTTCTATTTTCGGAAGTCTTAATTTGGTAAGTCTTGGGGTTGTGGGCGAGTACATCAGCCGGATTTTTCGGGAAACGCAAGAGCGCCCGCTGTATTGGATTGGGTCGGATACGGCGGATATTTCCGAAAATCCGTACCGTACGTTGCCTAGAGAGGGAGAAAAAGAGTGAAGGAAATGCAGTGGAGTCCTTTTGAGGAGTCGAATGAAGATTTCTTTGGCAGTTCGATTTTTCAGGAGCTCACGGATAGCATCGAGGCGGAGTCACGCTTTACGGTGACGTATCGGATTTTGGCCGATTCGTATGAGAATGCCAAAGATATCGCGTTTGGGATCGCCGTCGAGCAGACGGTGGAGTGTCCTTATGAATTGGTGGAGCATTCGTGGATTGCCGAACGCGTCGTGGGACGCATCGAGGATATCAAGAAACCATCGCCCGGCGTGTATTATGCGACGATTTCATATAGTCCGGAGGCGGTCGGCGGCGAATTGACGGAATTTCTGAATATGATTTTCGGAAATACGAGCTTAAAGCCCGGGATTCGGCTGATGTCGTTCCAATTGGCCGATAGCCAGTACAGTGAATTTGCGGGGCCGAAATTCGGGCGGCGTGGGATCCGCGATTTGTGCGGCGTGGAAACGGGGCCGATTTTCATGTCCGTCATTAAGCCCTTGGGGACGAATGCCCGCGAGCTTGCGGAAATGACGAAAGCGCTTGCGTTGGGCGGCTGTCCGATTATCAAAGATGATCACAGTCTGTGTAATCAGAAATATGCGCCGTTTGAAGAACGTGTGCGCCTTTGCGCAGAGGCTACGGCCGAGGCGAATGCGAAAACGGGCGGGCATACGATGTATGTCGCCAATTGCACGGCCGACGGGATCGGCCTTTTGGAACGTGCATATAAAGCCGAGGAGCTGGGAGCTGCGGGCATTATGGTCGCGCCGGGTCTTACGGGATTTTCTCTCATTCGCGAGCTTGCACAAGCGGAGGATTTTCATCTCCCGATTTTTCTTCACCCAAGCTTTTCCGGTTGTTTTATGCACGGGGCGGATGCGGGGATTTCCGCCTATTGTTACTACGGCCAAATCAGCCGTTTGGCGGGAGCCGATGCCGTCATTTTTACAAGCTTCGGCGGACGTTTTTCAAGAAGCGACGAAGAATGCAGGCGTATCGCCGAAGGCACCGAATGCGATATGGGCTCGATGCGCCCGATATTTCCCTGTCCGGCAGGCGGCATGAAGTGGGAACTTTTCCCGCGGATCCTTGATGTCTACGGAAAGGATACGGTTCTTTTGGTCGGCGGTGCGCTCCAGATGCAAGGCCCCGATCTTTGTGAAAATACGAAATTTTTCATGGAGAAACTGAGAGAAGCGGCAGAAAGAGCGTAAGCGAATATTTGTGCAAATTAAAAGTCGGAGTTTTTGTAAACTCCGACTTTTTCAGTGCGACATTTTCGAGAAAGACGTCAGACTATAAGACTGTCAGACGTTAGACTTTTAATCGGTGCGCTGCGCGGCATGATGTTGTCATCGCTCGCAGACCTCGCTCGCCGGCTCCGCCGGCATAAAACATGATATGCGCAGGGCGCATCCTGCAGCTCATGCCCCATGCCCCATGCCTCATGCCCATTGACACAAGGCCGAGCATGCAAATGCGGCACTCAGTTTCCTTGTTTACTTTCTATCCAAAGCAGCGCTTCTCCCAGAATGTAGAGGGAGCCGCAGACGAGGACGACGTCGTTTTCGCCGGCTTCGGAAAGTGCGTCGGTGAGAGCTGCGGTGACGCTTTCTTCTTCTTTTTTCTCGCAGGTGAATTTGGAGGCAAGCTCGGCTCTCGTGCGCGTTCTGGCAACGGGGGCCTCCGTCACGAAGACTTTATCCTGTTTCCGGACGAGGAGCTCGATCACTGTATCCGTATCTTTATCGGAAAGTGAGGAGAAGACGATGAGACGGCGTTTTTCGAGGCAAAATTCTTCGAGTGATTCTTTGAGCGCTTCGGCGCCGGCCGGATTGTGAGCACCGTCCAAGATGATCGTTTTTCCGTCCACCGTGCGGACATCGAAACGCCCCATCCAGCGCGCGCGCGCCAGCCCTTCTCTCACATCACTTTCATTGATTCTATCGTCCTGGCGCATGATAATCGTGAGCGCCATCAAAGCACAGGCCGCATTGACCGCCTGATGCGCGCCGACGAACGGCACAAAAAGGAGGGCGCTGCCCACTTCTTTGGGCATATCTTTGCGTTTAATCGTCACGACCTGTCCCGTTTCATAGCGGCTGCGGCTTTCGATTTCAAAATCACGTCCGTAGAAATACAGCTTCGATTTTTTCGTGTGCGCTTCTTTTTTAATCGTTTTGAGCGGCACATGCTGCGCGGCCGTCACGACCGGGATGCCCTCTTTGATGATGCCGGCTTTCTGGCGCGCGATTTTTTCCATCGTATCGCCCAGATACGCTTCGTGATCCATGGCGACATTCGTGATGACGGAAACAACCGGTGTCACGACATTGGTCGAATCCAAAAGCCCGCCCATGCCGACTTCAATCACGGCGTAATCGACAGCCTGTTTTTTGAAATACCAAAACGCCATCGCCGTCAAGATTTCAAAAGCCGTCGGCGGCTCCGTGCCGCGTGCGATGCATTTTTCTGCGGCATCTTTGGCAACGGTCGCGGCCTTTGCGAAATCTTCTTTGGAAATATCGCGCCCTAAGGCGTATATACGCTCGGTGTAATTTACCAGATGCGGCGAAATGAAACGCCCCACGCGAAGCGACGCGTTTTCCAAAACGGCGGTCATCATCGCCACGACGCTTCCCTTACCGTTTGTCCCCGTGATATGTACGGTGCGGTAAGCCGTCTCGGGATGCCCGAGCTCGTCCAAAAGCGCGGTGATCCGATCCATCCCCGGCTTAATGCCAAAGGATGTGAGAGATTCGATATAGGAAATTGATTCTTCGTAATTCATGATGATTGGGGAAACGGAAGTTTCCGATCCTTTCTGAATAATGAGGGGAAAGGGGAAAGAGGGAAGAGGAAAGCGGCGTGCTCGGCTTTCTGCGATATTTGTGCCGATAGACGTGAGACTGTCAGACGTCAGACTGTTAGACTTTGACAGGTGCGCTGCGCGGCATTTTTATTATCGCTCGCTCGCCGCCTACGGCGGCATAAAACAGGATATGTCGCGTAGCGACACCATCAACGCATCAACGCAAAACGCATCAACTTTTGCACAAAGCGTCTTTTACAATTTGGACAAAAATGCCAGACGCGCATCAAGAGCTGCCAGTTTTTCTTCGTATTCGGCAAGTTTTGCCTTTTCTTTTTCTACGACGGCGGCCGGCGCTTTGGAAAGGAACCCTTCGTTTTTGAGTTTGCCCGCAGTTTTTGTGATTTCTTTTTCAAGTCCTGCGCGTTCTTTTTCGATGCGGGCCGTTTCTTTTTCTTTATCGATGAGACCGGCAAGTTCCAGGTAAATTTCCATGCCCGTCACGACGGCGGCCAGGGCATTTTCCTGTTTTGGCGCATCTTTAGGAAGAAGTGTCAATGTTTCGACATGCGCGAGTTTTTCGAAATACGCTTGGTGAGCGGTGATGGCGGCGGCCAGGTCGTCGCGGCCCGTCGCGATTTCGACCGTGCAGGCGACATTGGGCGCCACGCGTGCTTCGGCGCGCATATTGCGGATGGCGCGGATCGCCTCCATGATCGTTTCCATGATTTCACATTCGGTGCCGAAACGAAGATTTTCATCCGGCGTCGGCCATGCGGCGCGCGCCAGGATTTTTCCTTCATGCGGCAGATGCTGCCAGATATGCTCCGTCACAAATGGCATGAAAGGATGGAGGAGAGCCAGCATGCGATCGAGCACATAGACGAGGACGTATTGCGCGACGCGCCGGTCCGTATTGTGCTCGCCGTAGAGACGCGCTTTCGCCGTTTCGATGTACCAATCGCAGAACGAATTCCACGCAAATTCATAAATGGAATCGGCCGCTTCGCCGAGTTCGAATTTATCCAAATTTTGGGACACATAGGTCTCCGTTTGCGCCAGTTTCTCCAAAATCCAGCGATCGGCCAGTGTATAGTCTTCTTTGGCCGGGACAAAAGTTTCATCATAATCATCCAAATTCATGATGGTGAATTTCGCCGCATTCCAGATTTTATTGGCAAAATTGCGGTTTCCTTCCACGCGTTCATAATAGAAACGCATGTCGTTTCCGGGCGTATTTCCCGTGACGAGTGTAAAGCGCAGCGCGTCGGCACCGTAATCGCGGATGACGTCCAAGGGATCGATGCCGTTTCCGAGAGATTTGGACATTTTCCGCCCCTGGCTGTCGCGGACAAGCCCGTGAATGAAAACGGTGCGGAACGGGATTTCGTGCATGAATTCCATGGAGGTGAACATCATGCGCGCGACCCAGAAGAAAATAATATCGTAACCGGTGACGAGGACGCTCGTCGGGTACCATTGCTTCAAAAGGGCGGTATCTTCAGGCCAGCCCATCGTGGAGAATGGCCAAAGCGCCGAGGAGAACCATGTATCGAGGACGTCGGGATCCTGATGGATGTGGGCGCTCCCGCAATGCGGGCAGACGGTGAGATCCGTGCGCGAGCAGGAGGCCTTGCCGCAATCATCGCAATACCAGACGGGGATGCGGTGGCCCCACCAGAGCTGGCGGGAAATGCACCAATCGTGAATATTTTCGAGCCATTGGATGTAGGTGTGGGCGAAACGTTCGGGGACAAATTTTGTCCGGCCGTCTTTTACGGCTTCCATCGCCGGACCGGCCAGTGGCGCCATTTTGACGAACCATTGTTTCGTCGTCATCGGCTCCACCGTCGTGTGGCAGCGGGAGCAATGGCCGACGGCGTGATTCGTTTCTTCGACTTTCACCAAAAGTCCGGCTTCTTTGAAATCGGAAATAATCGCCTCGCGTGCTTCTTCGCGCATCATGCCGTTATATTTTCCGGCATTTTCATTCAAAGTGCTGTCTTCGTTCATGACGAGAATCGTCGGAAGGCTATGACGCTGGCCGACTTCAAAGTCGTTGGGATCGTGTGCCGGCGTGATTTTCACGCAGCCCGTGCCGTATGCGGGATCGACGTAATCATCGGCGATGACCGGAATTTCCCGATTCAGTATCGGCAGCATGACCGTTTTGCCGACGAGATGTTTA
>CAVHIJ010000028.1:0-15058 GCA_963635945.1 bacterium
ATATATTATACCATATATATGCCGTAAAAACAAAATTCCGCACCGCATTTTGCAAAATGACAAGAGCGATATTTCATGGTAAGATGAAAGGAAATCGACAATTGGCAATTCAAGTGTCGCCTTGCGGCGAATTTTATAAAAGGGAAGAGCGAAGAGGAAAGAGAGAAGAGGCGAAGGTTCACGTATGAAAAAATTTTTATTTCTGCTACTCATCGGCGCAGGCCTCTGGGGTTATTTTTACGGACCGACGTATTTCGGATTCGACGACAAAAAAAATACGACATTCGTCTCCGAAAGCACGCCAAAAATCTCCGCCGAGGAAGATTTCCCGCGTTTCCTTTTGGAAACGATCGTCGATATGTTTAAAACGCTGGCCGAAGGAGCCATGACGGAAGATGCGGAAAAAACGGAAACGGAAACGCCCGCCGCGATGCCTTCCGTCGCCGGCGGCAATGCCGATGCCGAGCCGCTTCGCCCGAAAACGTCCGCGTCGCTCAAAGAGCAAATCAATGACGTCTTCGAATTCCGCGATGCGCTCGAATTCCGCATCGACAGAAGCGCATTCGTTTCCTCAAAAGACATTCCGAAATTGATGAAAGATGCCATCGTCGCCGCCGAGGATCGTCGTTTCTACGAACACGGCGCCGTCGATGTCATGGGGATTGCACGCGCCGCCGCCGCGAATCTTCTCTCCGGTGAAACGGTGCAGGGCGGCAGCACAATTGCACAGCAGACGGTGAAAAATATTTTTCTTTCAGAAGAGCGCACCTTTACACGCAAAGCGCACGAGCTCGCGCTCGCCATGCAATTGGAGCGCTATTACACGAAAGACGAAATTTTGGAAATTTATCTCAATACGATTTATTTCGGCCACGGCGCCTACGGCATCGGCCAAGCCGCCCGTACATATTTCCATAAGAAACCGGCGGATCTCACTCTTTCCGAATGCGCCCTTTTGGCCGGTCTTCCCCCGGCGCCCAGTATTTACGATCCCATCGAGAATCCGGAAGCCGGCACCAAGCGCATGACCATCGTCCTCATGCTTATGGCCAAAGAAGGATACATCACGCCGAAAGAAGCGTCGGTCGCGGCGCTGGAAGTCATTATGAAGTGATAAGCGATGGGTGATGGGTGATGAGCTTCAGGATGCGCTACGCGCATATCATGTCTTATGCCGGCGGAGCCGGCGAGGCACGAAGTGCCGATTACAAAAAATCGTCGCGCAGCGACACCTATCAAAGCCGTCTGCCGTAAGCCGTCTGCCGTCGGCGAAGGCTAAAGCCGAGCGTGCTCCTTTCCCCTTTCCCCTTTCCCCCTCCCTCTTCCCCACGCAAAAAAGCACTCCCATATTTCGAGAGTGCTTTTCGTTTGCGTTTCTTATTTCTGCAGCTTCTGGCCGACTTCGCTTGTCACATCCACGCCGCCGTCGATGACAGCGACTTGATCGATGATGATATCGAGCCCTTTTTCCGCACGGACTTCCGCGATCGCTTTATGGATATCCTGGATGATCGGTCCGATGACGGACTGTTCTTTTTCCGCCAAAGACTTTTCGAGATCCGCCGCGATTTTCTGCTTTTCCGCATCCGTCTTGCCGGCGCTCTTGGAATCAAATTCCTGACGAGCTTTCTGCGCCGCCGCATTCATATCGAGCTGCGCTTTTTCCATTTTCGGATGCGATTGCATCAAAAGACTTGTATTGACATAACCGACGCCGGCCGCCGAAGCGCCGAATACGCCGCCGAGAGCAAGCATGCCGCAAAGAGCCGCTGCCATAGTGCGTTTCAGTTTCATCATTCTACCTCCTGTGAAACAGGGGATTCCCCCTAAATGTATGTACGTCATTGTAATATGATGGCGCCCGCGTGTCAATCATTTTTTAAATGTTGCATATATTTCTCTGATTTATGCATGAGAAATTAAAAAATCGGGCATGAGGCGTGGGCTGTACAAAGAGCGAAGGGAAAAGAGGGGAGGCGCAGGTGTGCCCTTCGGGCACGAATCCTGTTTTATGCCGGCGGAGCCGGCGAGGCGCGAAGCGCCGATTACAACATAATGCCGCGCAGCGCACCTTCAAAGCTCATAGCTCACAGCTCACGGCGCATAGCCTTCTCGAAATGAATCGCAAAAGCATTCCCCACATAAGATCGTTTCCTTTTATTGAATCGCATCCTGCTCATCGGGCGTCTTTTCCATCATTTCCTCTTCCGCCATCGTCTCGCGGATTTCCTTCTCCGCCGCCTGTCGCGCTTCCTTGCGGATTTCCGTTTTCTTTTGGAAACGAGATACCACTTCCGGCACCAAATTCAACATTTTATCCACCGTCGTCGAAGACATCGCATTTTTAATGGAGAAAAGCTCCATTCGCTCACCCTTCATGATGAGAACAGCCGTCGGCACCACGCGCCCGCCGCCGGCACCGCCCGCCGAAGATCCGTCCGTGCCCGTCCGGCCCGTGCCGAAACCGAAACTGATATCGACGAAAGGAATAATCGTGGCATCGCCCACATACATCGGCTCGCCCACGACCGATTCCGACGTAATCATTTGCTTGAATTCTTCGAAAATCTGCTTTCTTGCGGTGTCGTCCATGACGCCCTCCTTCGATAGGAAACAGTCTGCCGCACGGGTTTCTCCATGGCCAGCAGAACCAAAACATACAAAATATACAAAAGGACAATGCGCCCCTTCGCCCGAAAAACGAGCTCCGTGCATCGATTCACATAATCCCATTCCACGCGGCATTCCGGGAAACAGCAAAGTGCCAACCCCGCCAAAATCCCCGTTTTCATCGGATCTCCCGTCCCCGCGCGCCCTTCGAGGACATATTCGGAAAATCGGCTGTGGCGCAAAATTTTCCGCATCGCATCAAAGACAATCGCGACCGTGCCGTTCTCCAGCGCGTAGAAAAACACTTTCCAAGCCGGCTTCGTCCGCTTCTCCTCCGCCGCGGGCGCTTTCGTTTCGGAAACGGTTTCCGCACACTTCGTTTCCTCCCGTTTCCCCACATCGCTTCCCGAAAATCTTTTGGAAACGAGTCCGAAAAGCCAGGAAACGCGTATCGCGGCCTCCGTCCCTTCGATCTCTATGCGATACCGTATCGGAATCGCCGTGAGAAGAAAGAGGACACAAAGAATTCCCGCGACGGCCGTGCCGATATAGTGCAACCATTCCATCATGAGTACTCATATTGCCGCGCGGCGGCCACCGCCGTTTCCTTCGCCTGACGCACAAGCGCGACCGGCGCCGTGACACGCGCCCGATCCCCGTATGCGAGCGCCCATGCGAGCACCCGCTTGAGCGGCGCCGTCACCTCAATGCGGATGCGGCTCTCCCCCGCCGATTCAATGCGGATATCTTTTCCGAAATTCAGCATAAAAGCCGTCAACACCGAAGGATCGATTTCCAACGTACAAAGTTCCGGCGATCCTTCATAAAACGTCACGCCGCACGTCACATGCTCCTCCGGCCGCACGCCGAAAGGAAGCGATTTCATACTGCGAATGGGCCGCCGCGGTTCCTCCGTCGCCTGCACATCCGCCATCAGCGGCACATGATAAACCCGCAAATTTTCCGTCCCGTCATCATTGGCAAGAAGCATATATCGCCCGCCCGCCGCCAAAATACGGAAAGGATGCACCATACGGCGCTTCGGCTCCCCGTCCGCATTCATATCCGGATGCAGCTCCCCGTCAATTCCGTAATGACAATACAGAAAACCGATTTTCACCCGTTTCCGCATGGCCGACGAAAGCGCGCGAAGCGTTTCCTGCTGCGAAAACGCAAGCTCCATACGCGCCGAATCCGAAAGCCCCGCGATATCGACACGCCGCACATCCGTGTACGGCCCGACAACACCGGAAAATACATCAAAAAGATCCTTACGCATCTTCGCCGTAAGCGGACAAAAATACAAAAGATGAAACAAAAGACGCGCGTCGTCCTCGCCCAAGAGCGCCTGCCAATACCAGCCCGTCGCCATGGACGCCGGTTCCCCCCGAAGCGTCCGTTTCTTTTCGAAACAGCGCACCGGCCAGCCCGCTTCAATCAAAGCCGTCAAATTGCGACGCACACTTTTTCTGTCGATATGCACATCGTACTCCTCGGCCAAAATATTCAGAATATCCTGCTGCGCCAAAGGATGATCGGCATCCGTCCGCTCCTTCAAAATCCGAGCGATGAGAAGCAGACCGCGTTTCTTTTCGCCTTCCTCTTTCATCCCACTCTCCTCGGAATTTACGAAACGAATCTCATCCCTTTCAATATATCACAAATAAGTGTGAAATTCAAAATAATGTAAACCGCCTTCATATTCCATTTGTGCAAAAGGGAAGGGCGAAGAAGAAAGAGGTGCGGGTGCCCGCCGGCGACGATTTTTTTATGCCGTCGGAGCCGGCGAGGCGCGAAGCGCCGATTACAACATGATGCCGCGCAGCGCACCGATTAAAAGCCGTCAGCCGTAAGCCGTCGGCCGTCGGCGAAGGCTAAAGTCGAGCGCGCGTCTGACGTCTTACAGTCTGACAGTCTGACGTCTCGCGCACAAATGTCGCACTACAGCCAAACGCGCACTTTGCACTTTGCACTCGAAAAGGCCGCGGATACTTCCGCAGCCTTTTCGAGAATGCTTATTCCTTTTTCTCCGAAGCGGCCTCTTCGGAAACTTCTTCGGAAACCGGTTCGGAAACTTCTTCCGTTTCTTCGGATTTCGTTTCTTCCGCTTCCTCCTTTTTCGCTTCACGTTCCAGACGTCTCATTTCGCGGCGATCGCGTTTCCTTTCTTCCTTGGCCGTGAGCGGTTTTTGTTTCTTCAATCGTTCCTGCTCTTCCCGATAGCGTTTCTTTTCTTCCAAACGCTTTTGCTCCATTCTCTGCCCATAGGGAGTTCTCAGGAAAATGCCCGTCCCGACGGCTACGACAAGACATACGACGAGTGCGATATTCGTCTCCGTCCAGCCGTCGCCCCAAAAAATCTGCTGAATGACATACGCCGCCACCAGCACCAACAACCAGTCTTTTTTCGGTGATAAATCCATAAGTGATTTTGTGTCCTCTGTTTCCTTTTATTTGGCCTCGGCTTCCTTTTTGGTGCACATTTTCTTCCAAACGAAGCCGCCGACACCCGTGAGGATCGTCATGCCGATTTTAAGCGGCAATTCGTAATCTACGGGAAGACCCAGATGCGTATCGGTCGCAAGCATACTGCCGGCCGCCCATCCGATGACGAGCGCCCCGACGTAAATAATCCACGGGAAACGATCCATGACTTTAATGACGATCGTCGAGCCCAAAATGATAATCGGTACGGAAATGAGAAGCCCAATGGCCAGCATGAAAATGTTGCCGTTCGTCGCCGCCACGATGGCAAGGACATTGTCCAAACTCATGATGACGTCTGCTGCGACGACGATGTATACCGCGCCCCAGAACGACGTCTGCTCTTTGACTTCCACATCTTCTTCCGCTCCCTGATGCGCGATGAGCTTCATCCCGATGTAGACGAGAATGAGACCGCCCGCCGTCTTGAGATACGGAATGGCCAAGAGCCATACAAGCACAATCGCCAGCGCAATACGCGCCAGAATCGCCCCCGCCGTACCGAACAGCACGACTTTCTTCTGCTGCTCATGCGGAAGACTCCGTGCCGCCATGCCGATGATGATGGAATTGTCGCCGCCAAGCGCAATGTCGAGCAGGATGATCTGCAGAAACATCAATGCACCTTCCATAAAGTTGAAGTCCATGGTGTAACCCTCCTGTAGGACCAAAAGGATAGCGTTTCGATTCGAACCGAAGGCGAATCAATCGGCATCTCCATAAAAGGAAAACACGTATAAACCCCGTTGGTTCAGGCAGAGTCCGAAAGAGCGGGGTTTAATATGTTTCCAAATTATAACCATCGGTATTTTTCTTTTATTATACCATAATGTTATCGAAAAATCTTAAAAAACGAAATGAAATTTGACAAAACGGAAAATCACACGCCGAAATTATTTTTCTTCTTCGGCGATTGCGGCCTTTTCGGCCGCCGCTTTCGCCGCTTTGCGATTCACCGCATGTTTCCACAGATAGCCGCCGATGCCCACGATGAGCGTCACCGCAATCTTAAGCTCCAGCGCAATGTCTTCGGGGAGTCCCACGTGTTTATCCGTGGCAATCATACCACCCGCAGCCCAGCCGATGACCAAGCTGCCGACGTAAATAATCCAGGGGAACCGATCCATGACTTTGACGATAATCGTCGAGCCCGCGATGATGATTGGGACGGAGATGGCCATACCGAAAATAAGGAGGCCGAGGTGTTCGTTCGTCGCGGCGACAATCGCCAGGACATTATCCAGACTCATGATGAGATCTGCCATGATAATGGTCCGAATCGCACCCCAGAAAGAATCCTTCGCTTCAATGTGGACATCTTCTTCACCGGCATCCGACTGCCCAATGAGTTTCATACCGATATAAATCAGAATCAATCCGCCGATGGTCTTCAAATACGGAATGGCCAAAAGCCACACGATAATCGCCGCCAAAACGAAACGGGCGACAATCGCACCGAACGCCCCCAGCATGATTGCTTTTTTCTGATGGTGTACGGGTAGACCTTTCGCCGCCATCCCGATAACAATGGAATTATCTCCGCCGAGCGAAAGATCCAATAAAATGACCTGCAAAATCATGACTATATCGCCGGCCCAATCGATATCCATGCCAATCGCCTCCTACCGATCGAAAATTCATTAAGTAGCCGAAAACTATTTATAAACAGATTATACACCCCGGCGCATGAAAAGTCGTATTAAAAAATTTCTGTATATCGGCATGGAATTCTTCTATAAAAAAGAAATACCCGCCTAACAATACGATTTACCGTGTCGATTGCGCCTTACAGCCCGGCAGACAGGTTGTACTAACGGTCACTTTTATTTTTATTTTATATTTTCGTTTATATCTTCGGACAAAAGCGTCCGTTTCTTTCAAAAAATAAAATTTTCGGGAAACGAAAATCCCCCGCGCACTTTTTTCTCAAAAGTTTCCGCGGGGGATAATTTTTGTTTCCGAATCTATATCCGAATTTTTGAAGCGATGATTCCGAGAAAGCGCCGATTATTCCAAAAAGGCGCTGACGGCCTGCCATTTTTCGGTGATGTCTTTCATGCGGGCGATTTCCGTTTCCGCCTCGTCCTGCTGGCGCCGCACATTTTCCGGGCTCGTCCCACCGTATGCGTTTCTGTTTTTTACACAATTTTCGATATCGAGCACATCATAGATGTCTTCTTCGAAAAGCGGGCTCATCTCACGGAATTCGGAAAGCGTCAAATCTTTCAGCACTTTTTTCTCTTCGATGCATTTAGCGACCGCGCGCCCGACGACGGCGTGCGCTTTGCGGAAAGGAAGTCCTTTCTTCGCCAGATAATCGGCCATATCCGTCGCATTGGAGAAATCGGATTCAAGGACGGCGCGCGTGTGCGTCCCGTCGACGGTCATGGTCCGAATCATGCCGTCGTAAATATCCAGCGCAAATCCCAGCGTATCAATTGCATCGAAGACGCCTTCTTTGTCTTCCTGCATATCTTTATTGTACGCAAGCGGCAATCCCTTCATTGTCGTGAGAAGCGCCATAAGATGCCCGACGGTGCGACCGGTTTTGCCGCGAATGAGTTCACAGATATCCGGATTTTTCTTTTGCGGCATGATGGAGCTCCCGGTGCAATAGCCGTCGTCAAGCTCGATGAAATGGAATTCGCTCGTGCTCCACAGAATGAATTCTTCCGAAAGACGGGAGAGATGCATCATGCAAATCGAAGCAAAAGACAAAAATTCCAGAATGTAATCGCGGTCGGAGACGGCATCCAAGCTGTTTCCGTAGCATTTAGAAAAACCGAGCGCTTTGGCGGTATCCTGCGGCCGCGTCGGATACGTCGTCCCGGCCAAAGCAGCTGCACCCAATGGCGACATATCCGCCCCGGCATAGCAACCTTCAAGGCGCCGGAAATCCCGCGCAAGCATCGCAAAATACGCGAGCATGTGATGCGAAAAAAGAATCGGCTGCGCACGCTGCAGATGCGTATATCCCGGCAAAATCACATCGTGATATTTTCGGGAAACGGCAAGCAGCGCTTCGCACACATTTACGAGCTTTTCCGCGACAAGACCGATGTGGCGACGCACATACATATGCGTATCCACCGCCGTCTGATCATTTCGGCTGCGCGCCGTATGAAGCCGCGCCCCGGCATCCCCGATCGCATCCGTCAGCCGCTTTTCGATATTCATATGGATATCTTCCAGCGTGACGGAAAATTCGAAATGCCCCGCGTCGATCTGTTTCTTTATCTCGGAAAGACCCGCTGTGATGTCCTTCAAATCTTTCTCGGAAATAATTCCGCAATCGGCGAGCATGTTCGCATGCGCCAAAGACCCGGCGATATCTTCCCGATACATCCGGCAGTCAAAGGAAATCGATGCATTGAAATCCTGCGTCGATTTTTCCTCCGCTTTCGAAAAGCGGCCGCCCCACATCGTTTCACTCATTTTTCGTTCTTTTCCCGCATCAGGGCGCGAATGGTGAGCGGAAGTCCGAAGAGATTGATGAAACCGCCCGCATCGGCCTGATTGTACACATCGTCTTCCCCAAAGGTGACGAATTCTTCATTATAGAGAGAATACGGCGACTCGGAGCCGTGCGACATAATATTTCCTTTATAGAGACGGAGCGTCACTTTGCCCGTCACCGTTTTACTCGTTTCATCCGCAAAAGCCTGGAGCGCTTCACGAAGCGGCGCAAACCACATGCCGTCGTAGACGAGTTCGCTGTAACGAATCGCCGCGGATTCTTTGTAATGGAGCGTCGCGCGGTCGAGGCACAGATATTCCAATTCGCGATGCGCGTAGAAAAGAATCGCCGCGCCCGGATTTTCGTACACGCCGCGGGACTTCATGCCGACCAAGCGATTTTCCACGATATCGTCAATGCCGATGCCGTTCCGAGCGCCGATGACATTCAGCGCTTCGATCATCGCAAGACCGTCCAATTTCTTACCGTTCAGCGCGACGGGATTGCCCGCTTCGAATTCGAGCGTCACAAGTTCCGGTTCATCTTTGGCATCTTCCGGATCGCAAGTCACGAGGAACATATCTTTGTGCGGCGGATTCGCGGGATTTTCCAGATCGTCGCCTTCATGCGAAAGGTGCCAAATATTCCAGTCCATGGAATACGGATATTTCTGCGCCGCCTTTTCTTCGTCCGTCTGCTTTTCGTCGTACATCTGAATCGGCACATTGTGCGCCGCCGCATACGCCATCGCATCCTCGCGGGACTTAATCGTCCACAGACGCCAGGGCGCGATAATCGAAAGATGCGGATTCAAAGCTTTCACCGCAAGTTCAAAACGAACCTGATCGTTGCCCTTACCCGTCGCGCCGTGGGAAACGGCATCCGCGCCGTATTCTTTGGCCACATCGACCAGAATTTTCCCGATGAGCGGACGCGCAATCGACGTGCCGAGAAGATATTTCCCTTCATAGCGGCCGTCCGCGCGCAGCACTTTGTACGCATATTGCTCAATGAATTCTTTACGCGCATCGATCGTCACCGCGACATCGGCGCCGGAATCGAGTGCCTTTTGATGAATCGCATCGAAATCCTCCGGCTGCCCCAAATTCACCGTACACGCGATGACCTCGCAATCATAATTTTCCTTCAGCCACGGAATAATGCAGGACGTATCCAAACCGCCCGAATATGCCAATACGACTTTTTTAACTTCTGCCATGACAACAGCCGCCTTTCCTTTTTAATGAAATCGCTTTTTCTTTTGAATGAAATATTTAAAGCATGTGTCATTATACAGCAACGTGCATAAATCTTGCAAGAGAGAAATGCGAAAAAATTCCGTTTCCTCCGACATTCGCTTTTTATATAAAAGAAAATTTGCGGAAACGAATGACTCTTTCTTGCATAAATTTTCGTTTCCGTGAATATTTATGAAATAGTCCGGAAAAGGAAATTTTTCCCGCGCGTCCCGTTTCCTCCATCGATACCGTTTCCGAATTCAAAAAACGATATGGAAATTCAAATGAAAATAAAAAATGATTTGGAAAACATTCGGATTTTCTAAAATTTTCGCCAAAATAATTGAAAAATATTTTCCGTCATGTATAATTTCATACAATAAAAAAGTCCGAGGAATGTCGGGAAGGGAAAACCGCATTTCGCCGTTTCACAAAGAAAAGAGGAATTCATATGAGAAACCGGACACATCTTCTTCTTTGCGCTGCCGTTTTGGCCTGCGCCTTTTCGGATGCCTACGCGGCGCCCGTTTCCGAATACGATCTCGATCCCGTCATCGTCACCGCCAATCGGTATCTCAAAAAAGATATCGAAGTCGCCGCATCCACGCAGACATACACGGCCAAAGACATCGAGCAATCCGGCGGCGACAACATGTTCACCGCGCTCCAATATCTGGACGGCGCCGTCCAAAACGGCCGCGGCCCAAACGGCGCCTCTTTCTCCACGATGACGAGCAAACTCATGATTCGCGGCGTCGAATACGGGACCGTCGTCATGCTGAACGGCACCCCGATCAATTGGCGCAACATGTATAATTTGGAAAATATTCCGACGGAAGCAGTCGAGCGCGTCGAAGTCATCCGCGGCGGCGCGGCCGTCATGCACGGCAGCCAGGCGACCGGCGGCGTCATCAATATTATCACGAAAAAAGAAATGCCGAATTCGATTCGCGTGGGATTCGGAAAATTCGGACGCCAAGATTATAAAGTCGCCCTTTCCGAAGGCGGTTTCTCCATCGCATACAGCTACAATAAATGGGGCGAAACCGGTGTTTCCTCCGATTATTTCACCACGCTCTCCAAAAAGGGGCCGACGGTACACATGCAAAATCATTTCCTCGGCTCTGAGAAAAACGACGTCTTCATGACGTACAAAATCAACGACAAATTCGACATTCTCTACAATCACAACGAATCTTCGTCGCATTGGTCCTATCAATTTTCCGGCATCACGGATCCGTCGCGCGCCGATTTGAACGGCGTCACGCGCTACACGAGGACCTACGATAAAACCAAAGATTTTGCGCAATTCAATTTCCGGGATTTGTCCGGTCTTTCCGGCCACGTCTTCTTCAATCGAGACACGCTTTCCTCCGACGGCTTGGATTATTACACATCCTCCGGCAAGAAAAATGCGACGCCTTCGGTCAAGACCTCTTCGGAAACGAATCGGACGTACGGCTTCGATATGCAAAAAGTGTGGAATACATCTAAGCGTCACACCTTCCTCTTGGGCGGCTCCGTCGTCCGTGAAATGTACAAGAGCGGGCAAGTCGATCTCGGCCGAAATGTCCTCTCCCTCTTCGGCTCCTGGGAAGGGAAACTGACGAAAAAAGATTTCCTCTCCGCCGGTCTTCGCGGCACGTGGACGAGCGGCGCGGACGAAAATTTCCGTAATATCAGCGGGCAGGCGCAATATTTGCACAAAATTTCCGAAAACGAAAGTTTCTACGTATCCGCCGGCCAATCCTTCGTGCTGCCGACCCTGTCGCAAATGTATTCGCATGTCGGCATTTCGGATTCGACGTACATCGTCGGCAATCCGGATTTGAAACCGCAAAAGGGCACGCATTACGAAATCGGATGGAAGAAGGAAACAAATTCCCGCCAATACAAACTTGCGCTCTTCTCAGAAAGAATCAAGGATAATATTTCCTTCTCGCAAAAAGACAATCTGTATTACACCATCAACGAAAATTTCAAAAACCGCGGCATCGAATTTTCCGTCCGCGCCAAACCGAAGAGTGGTTTCACGTGGCATCTGGGCATCACGTACCAAGATCCGAAATCTCTCCAAGTCACCGAGAAGACATCCGCCAAAGATTATTGGGATCGCTCGCTCGGCCGCTGGGTCGTGACGGGCGGCCTCGGATATGAAAAAGGAAAATGGAGCACGGCAATCAATTTCACCTATCTCGCCGACCGCGTCATGTGCCCATCCGACGCGCATTCCTATGATCAGAAACCGTATCTGCTCACCGGCTTCACGGCGAAATATTCTCCGAATGCCGAAAGCGATATCACGCTCTCCGTCGACAATCTCCTCTCCCGCCGCGACGTCATCAGCCACAGCTCGAGTGAATACTACGCAAGCCCCTTCAATTATCTGGTATCGTACAGCTACAAGTTCTGAGTGCAAAGTGCAAAGGCGCGCTCGGCTGTAGTGCGACATTTGTGCGCGAGACGTCAGACTGTCAGACTGTCAGACGAAAGACGCGCGCTCGGCCGCGGTCTCTGCCGACGGCTGACGGCTGACGGCTTTAAAAGGTGTCGCCTTGCGGCGACGAAATTTTTATATGGCACCGGACGCTTCGCTAATCGGTGAGAGGTGTACCCTTCGGGCACGATTCTTGTTTTATTCTCGGCTCCCCTGAAAGGGGAGCTGGCGCGAGCGGAGCGAGCGACTGAGGGGTCGCTCACTATGTGAGAGCATAGCGGTAGAGGACTTCCCCTATAAGACAGAGTTTCATAGTGCCTGACCCCTCCACCGCTTACGCGGTCCCCCTCCCCTTTCAGGGGAGACAAGATACAGGATATGCTGCGCGGCATTTTTGTAATCGCTCGCCGGCTTTGCCGGCATAAAACAGGATATGCGCGAAGCGCATCCTGAAGCTCATCACTCATTACCCATCACCCATCACTTTTAAACAGGATCGCCGAAGGCGACACCTGCAACGTATCAACGCTTCTCGCATCAACACATCAACGCACAAAAAGACGCAGCAAACGCTGCGTCTTTTAATTTACAAAACATTTTCTTAAAGTTGTTTCCGAAAAAAATTTGAGTTTCTTGGTAAAAGTTTTCGTTTCTTGAAAAGAAATTAAAGTCATAGTATAATTTTCTCAGGCAATTCTGCCGTGTCCGAGGAATGACGGGAAGGGAAAACCGCATTCCGCTGTTTCAAAGAAAAGAGGAATTCAAATGAGAAAACGGACAAGCATTCTCTGTGCCGCGATTTTGGCGTGCGTCGCATCAAGCGCCATGGCGGCTCCCGTAACGGATGATTACGAACTCGATCCCGTCGTCGTCACGGCCAATCGCTATCTCAAAAAAGACATCGATGTCGCAGCCAGCACGCAGACCTACACCGCCAAAGAAATCGAGCAGACCGGTGCGGACAACATGTACAACGCATTGCAATATTTGGACGGCGTCGTCCAATCCGGCATGGGACCAAACGGCGCTTCTGTTTCTTCCATGACAAGTAAAATCATGATCCGCGGCGTAGAAAACGGCACCGTCGTCATGATTAACGGCACCCCGATCAATTGGCGCAATCTGTACAATTTGGAAAATATCCCCGTCGAAGCGGTCGAGCGCGTCGAAGTCGTACGCGGCGGCGCAGCCGTCATGCACGGCAGCCAGGCGACCGGCGGCGTCATCAATATTATCACGAAAAAGGAAATGCCCAATACCGTCCGTGTAGGATTCGGAAAATTCGGCCGTCAGGATTATAAACTCACGCTCTCCGAAGGCGGTTTCTCCATTGGCTACAATTACAATAAATGGGGAGAAACGGGCGTAGCTTCCGATTACAACACGAGCTTCACCTCTACATCGAAAGTCAATGTCCCAGTACACATGCAGCAGAATTTCAAGGGCTCCGAGAAAAACGATCTCTTCATGACTTATAAAATCAATGATAAATTCGATCTTCTCTACAATCACAATGAATCGACCATGAAATGGTCCTATCAATACGCCGGCATCACAAAAGACGGATACACTGATATGAACGGAAAGGCGCGCTATACCCGCGACTACACCCGCAAAAAAGATTTCGCACAATTAAATTATCATGACCTTAACGGCATCAGCGGACACGTTTTCTATAATCGCAATACGCTCGACACCGACGGCATCGATTACTACACCTCCAAAGGGAAAAAGAATACCACACCGACCACCTCGTCCTCGAATGAAATAAACCGCACCTACGGTTTCGATATTCAAAAAGTTTGGGACACCTCAAAGAAACATACCTTCCTCCTGGGCGGTTCCGTTGTACGGGAAACCTACGGCAGTGAAGAAATCGATACCCTCGGCAGAAATATCACGGCACTCTTCGGCTCCTGGGAAGGAAAACTCGGAAAGCGCGATGTTCTTTCCGTCGGCCTCCGCGGCACTTGGACGACGGGAGCGGCGAAAAATTTCCACAATTTCAGCGCCCAAGCACAGTATCTGCATAAGCTCAATGACAATCAGAGCCTCTACGTGTCCGCCGGTCAATCCTTCGTATTGCCGACACTTTCGCAAATGTATTCGCGCGTGGGCATCACGAGCACAAATCTCATCATCGGCAATCCGGATCTCAATCCGCAAAAGGGCACTCATTATGAAATCGGATGGAAAAAGGAAACAAAATCCCGTCAATACAAAATTGCCCTCTTCTCCGAAGAAATCAAGGACAATATTTCCTTCTCCAAAATCACTTCGGGCGACCTCAAAGATCATTGGTATGCCGTCAATGAAGATTTTAAAAACAAGGGGATTGAGCTCTCCGTCCGCGGCAATCAGCACAACGGCTTCACCTGGAATTTGGGTGTCACCTTCCAGGATCCGAAATCAAAACAGACGACCGAAAAGAAATCGGCCAAGACCTATTGGGATCGTTCGCTCGGCCGCTGGATGATCAACGGCGGTGTCGGCTACGAAAAAGGAAAATGGAGCACAGCGCTCAATTTCACCTATCTCGCCGATCGCGTCATGAGTCCTTCGTCCTCACATTCCTACGAGCAGAAACCGTATCTCCTGACGACCTTCACCGCCAAATACGCGCCGAATGCCGAAAGCGATATCACGCTCACGATCGACAACGTCCTCTCCCGCCGCGACGTCACGAGCCATACTTCCAGTGATTACTACGCGACGCCGTTCAATTATCTGATTTCGTACAGATACAAGTTCTGAGTGCAGATTGCAAAGGCGCGTTTGGCTGTAGTGCGACATTTGTGCGCGAGGCTGTGAGACGATGAGACGGTCAGACTG
>CAVHIJ010000029.1:0-798 GCA_963635945.1 bacterium
TTCTGTATATTATGGTTTATCTTTTCAAAAAAATACGGATAGGAAGTGCAGGGGCGCTGGTGATGCTGATGGCGCTGATTTCTTCTATGGCGGCCGGATGCAATAACAGCGTAACGGTTGTTTACGGTACTTGGATTTTGCTCGGTCTTGGGTATGCTATGGTTTTCGGGAAAGAAGAAAAGAATGAAAAATGAGTGAGCGTAGGGCGGGGATTTTTTTCAGTTATTTGAATATTTTGCTCCATGCGGCGATCGGTTTCCTGTATGTGCCTCTTCTTTTGCATTTTATCGGGAAGAATGAGTACGGGCTGTATCAGTTGATGGGGTCTCTCATCGCGTATTTCGAGGTGATGGAATTCGGGCTCTCGGCGGCGGTGGTGCGTTTCTATGCGCGTTATCGGGCGAAGGGGGATACGGCGGGTGCGGAGAATATACTGGCTTTTGCACTGCGCGGATATGCGGTGCTCACGGCGCTTCTTTTGGCGGCGGGCGGCGCGATGTATTTCTTTTTGGCGGATATTTTCGCGGGCTCGCTTTCGGCGCCGGAGATTTCCGAGGCGGAGGATATATTTCTTTTGCTTCTTTTCAATATTGCGATTTCTTTTTCGACGACGCCTTTCCGGGCGGCTATCCAGGCGGAGGAGCGTTTCGTATTCTTAAAGGGTATGGAAACGGTGCAACATTTGCTGCAACCGTTTTTGGTGCTTTTTCTTTTGATGGCGAGTCCTTCGGCTTTTTCGGTGGCTTTGGCGCAGACGAGTCTCAATGCGGTACTGGCGGTTTTGCGTGTGGGGTATGC
>CAVHIJ010000029.1:808-14831 GCA_963635945.1 bacterium
GTATGCTTTCCGGCGACTGCACGTTCGTTTCCGGTATCGGGGGATGGACGGGCCGCTTTTCCGTGAATTTGCGCAGTTGGCGTTGGCGCTTTTCTTCGTTTCCGTCATCGATCAGGTTTTTTGGAAGACGAATCAGGTGATTCTGGGAATCATTTCGGGGACGGCAGCGGTGGCGGTGTACTCGATAGCCTCGCTGGTGTATATGAATTACATGCATCTTTCGACGGCGATTTCGGGGGTGTATCTGCCTCACGTGTCGCAGATGGCGGCACGTGGGGAGCCGGCGGAGGCCTTTTCGGCGCTTTTTATTCGGATCGGGCGCTGGCAATATCATCTTTTGGCGCTGGTGGCGACGGGTTTCATCATTTTCGGTCGTGAATTTATCACGCTCTGGGCGGGCCCCGATTTTTCGGATGCGTATGAGATGACGCTTCTCATCATTTTGCCTTTCACGATCGATTTGATTCAGAATATGGGAAACTCGATTTTGCAGGCGATGAATCGCTACGGCTTTCGTGCCAAGGTGCTTTTGGCGGTGGGTATTTTGAATCTGGCGCTGGCGATTCCGCTCGCTAAAATATACGGTGGGACGGGCTGCGCTTTTGCGACGGGTTTTTCGATGTTCATCGGAAACGGGCTCATCATGAATTGGTTTTACGCCAAAAAAATCGGCCTTGCGATCGGCCGTTTCTGGAAGGAAATAGGAAATATCACCGTCCCCGCGGCGATAGTGGGGGCGCTGGGCTATGCCGCAAATATTTTTCTCCCCACCGGCACCGCGCTGATTTTCATCTTCAAAATTGTGCTCTACACGGCAGTGTACGGAGTGATGATGTATTTCTTTGCTTTCGATGCGGATGAAAAGGGGAAGATAAAAGGAATTTTGAGAAAATAGTGCAAAGTGCAAAGTGCATAGGGCAATCGGTGTCGCCTTGCGACGATTCCTGTTTTAATCGGCGCGAAGCGCCTCGCCGGCTCCGCCGGTAAAAAAATATGCGCGGAGCGCCACCTGTGTCTTGCCTCCACTGAAAGGGGAGGGGGACCGCGTAAGCGGTGGGGGGGTCACGGCACTATGAAAACTCTGTCTTATAGGAGAAATCCCCTGCAGCTGTGTGCATACATAGTGCGAGACCCCTTAGTCAGTCACTACGTGCCTGACAGCTCCCCTAACAGGTGCGCCAAGACGCATTTTATTTTTGCGTCGTTTGTGCAGTGAGATTCCGGGTCAAGCCCGGAATGACGGGGAAAGGAAAGTGGGCGAGCCTGCCGGCGCCTGAGGCATAAGACACGATATGCGCGAAGCGCATCACGCATCCGCGTTTTCGTTTCCATTGCGAAATGAGATTTAGTTTGTTATAATGGCAATAGAAATAGGATGCCGTCACGACAGTGCCGGCTCCCTAATAAGTTGTTATCAAGGAATCAGCCGCCGTCTCTGGAAATCGGGCGGCTTTTTCCTTGTGTCGGTTAATTGACAGCCACAATGATGGCTGTCAGGAAAAACAGAAATATATCGATTAAAAGCATCAATATGAGTATGCGATCCACGGCCATCACCTCCCTTCAAATATCAGGGAGCGGAATCGGCGCCCGTCCTTCAGGCATCCTACGGCCTCGTAGTAACAGATTTTTATATTTCTGTCCATGAGTCGGGAGATAGAGTGGCTCGAAGAGCCACAATTCCGGCAGTACCGCATAGAATGCAAGATGGCACTTTTCGTTTCAATGCGATGAGTTATTTTCGGAAGAAGTTATGCGTCTGCGGCGCATTCTATCTCCCGCCTCCTACGGAGGCACCCTCTTTCAAAAGAGGGCTTGAAAGGTGTCGCCTTGCGGCGACGGATCCTGTTTCGCATTCACGTATCACGCATCCGCGTTTTCGTTTCCATTGCCAAAAAATCGGAATTATGGTATAAATAAATAAATAAAGTAATAAGCTTGTACGAAGGGGTACTTGAGATGGAAGCGCGGGATTTCCTGCGTCTTTTTTTATATCTGCGGAGATGAAAATGAGACTTGGCATAGCGGGGGGCTGCGGCGATCACGGACGCAGCTGTTTTTTTGTATCGGGGCGACAGCATAGTTACATTGTCGATTGCGGTACGTCGACGGACGGGCTGGATCGGGTGCCGGATTTGACGGCCGAAGAAATACGGAGTGCCGAATTTGTGTTTCTCACGCATTCGCATCGGGATCATACGGGCGCGATCGAGTATTTGGAGCGGATGGGCTGCACGGCGACGGTGCTGATGAGTGCGCAAACGTATCGGCAGATGCACTACAAGCCCCACAATGCGACGATTCTCGATTCCACGGCGCCGGAGGTGGAGCTTTTGCCGGATTTTTCGGTGCATTGGGGCCGCTCGGGGCATTGCTGCGGGGCGGTGTGGTACGCGATCACGTGCGAAGGAAAGACGGCTTTTTTCAGTGGGGATTACCGGGAGGGGGATCCTTTTTACAGAAATGATGCGGTGCGGGATCTTTCGGCGCAGGTGGCGGTGATTGACGCGGCGTATCCGACGGAGGAAACGGCGGCCGAGATGCGCGCGCGTTTCCTTTCCAAATCCGAAGAGCTTTTGGAAACGGGCGGTCCGCTTCTCTTGCCGGTGCCGCATTTCGGGCGGGGGCTTCCGATGGCGATGATGCTGTGGGAGAAATTCGGCGCGGCGCATCCGATTTACATGTCGCCGAAGCTTCACCGCGAATGGACGCGTTTTGCACGGCGCGCGTATTTCGTGAATCCCGCCGTTTTCGAGATACCGCTCGAGGCTTTTTCGGAGTGGGATGAGGAAACGGTGGCGCCGGGGGGCGTGTATTTCCTTTCGGACGCGCAGCTGGGGCGGCCGGGCTCGCGGGCACTTTTGGATCGGCATTCGGATCTATCGCTTCTTCTCACAGGGAATGCGCACGGCTACGGCCGCGCGAGGAAATTTTTGGAAAGCGGCCGCGCGGTGCAGACGATTTGGCCGAATCACCAGACGGCGCGTGAGATGCGGGAATTGGCGGCGCAAAATGATTTCGCCAAGGTGATTCCTTTCCATGATCCGGCAAGGGAGCCGGAGAGCACGTTGATAGAATTTTGAAATGTGCAAAGGATTCCTTTTCGGGAATCCTTTTTTGATGCCACATTTGTGCGTGAGACTGTCAGACTGTCAGACGAAAGACGCGCGCTTGGCGATAGTCTTCTGCCGACGGCTTACGGGATAGGGGATAGGGTTGATGCGTTGATGCGCGGATGCGTCGCAGGTGTCGCCTGCGGCGCATTCTATCTCCCGCCTCCTACGGAGGCACCCTCTTTCAAAAGAGGGCTTATCAGGTGGCGGCTGCGCCGCATAAAAAAAGCCGCGCAGCGCGTCCGATGTCTCGGCTCCCCTGAAAGGTGCGCCAAGACGCATTTTATTTTTGCGTCGTTTCTGCAGAGATTCCGGGTCAAGCCCGGAATGACGGGGAAAGGGTTGATGCGCGCATCCGCGCACCCACGCACTCACGCACCCACACATTAATCGATTAAAAAAAATATTCATAATGTTTGATTTTTTGTTTTCCTCCGCTTTCTCCGTTTCCTTTGCTTTTTAGTCATTTCTCTATTCTCGTTGCGTATTGACAGGAAGCATAGGCGGCGGTATAATGAGACGTCTAAAATTACAAATTTCTTACATAGCGTTTGATTTTGCCTTTCTAATTGAGAATGGATTTGAGAAAAGGAGATTGAGAATGAAGCATTTGGGAAAGAAGCTTTTGCTGGCCGGTGTTTTGGCGGGGATGGCGACCGTGGCGTCGGCGTCAAATCCGTTTACGGATGTGGATCAGGGCAGCTGGGCGTATCAGAGTGTGTCGCAGCTGGCCGATGACGGATTGGTGGTCGGATATCCGGACGGGTCTTTCAAAGGGGACAAGAATATCACGCGCTATGAGCTGGCTCAGATTGTGGCGCGGCTTCGCGAGCGCGATGATTTGACGGAAGCGCAGCGGGCGGATGTTTCCAAACTTTCGAGAGAATATTCGGAGGAATTGGAAAATCTGGGCGTGCGTCTCTCGAATCTGGAGAAGAAAGCTTCGAATACGCAGGTGATTTTGGAAGCGCGTTTCCACTATATGCCGGTGTATGATAATGTGTTCACGGGGAAGAGTCATGATCAGTTCGGCGCGCGGATTCGTCTGAATACGGTGACTCGGGTGAATGAGCGTTTCACTCTCTATGGGCAGCTGCAGACGAAATTGTCGCTGGGCGGCACGGCGTATCATGATATGGATTATTATGATTTGTCGAATAAGAATTATATCGATGATAATTCGGAAGATGGGAAACTCAAGGTCAATCGTCTTTTCATGACGTATCATTTCGGCGGTCGTGATGGACATGATCGCGGTTACGGGCCGGCGCGTGATGTGATTGCGATCGGTATGTTCCCGTGCTCGATCGGGAATACGGGGTATACGTATGACGGCCAGATCAAGGGGGCGTCGGTGCAGTTCGGTGATGCGCATGAGGGTGGTCGGCTGACGCTTGCTTACGGTAATGCGACGAATATTAATTATAATTACACGTCTCCGATGATGAGGGGCATTCCGAATATGAGTGATGTCGTCGGCGATGCGTTGGTAAGCAATAAATTGGCACCAAATCAGGAGGTAGGCAAGATTATGGCACAGCGGATGTTGCCGAATCTTCTTATGAATAAATATGATGCCGCGACGGATACGTATTTCCCGAAGGATGACGTGCGTATGACCGAGGGCGAGGATGAGGATGTACCGGTTGCCTACGCATCGTATGTGTATAAGAATCCGAATAAATATGAAATCCATTTGTACGGTATGAAAGCATGCGGTCCGGTCAATAATATTGCCAAAGCATATGGTTTCGCTCTTTCGTATAACTTTATGCCGAAATGGAGAATTCACGGTGAATTTGCGAAGAATTTGGTGAAACTTCCGCTGAATGACGAACGTCCGCATTCTTGGAACTGGGGTATTTCTTACGGGGAAGCGAATGTGCTGAAGCCTCGCTCTTTCTCGATTGGCGTCGATTATGTGTACAGCCAGGCGGGTACGTATTTCGGCGGTTCGTCTTCCGATGTGGCGGATCAATACATGGGACACGTGTATGCGAATTGGCACGGACAGCGCATGCCGGCATATGTCGCGGATAAGATGGATGATGCATTGAAAGTGGCGGCAGCAAAGATGCAGGGGGTAGATATGGAGATGCCGAATAAAAATTACGGCGGCGCGAAATTCTATCTCGCGAAGGTTCAATATGTCCCGGTGAAGGGTCTCATTTTGGAGGCGCAATACGGCTTCGGTGCCGAGGATATGGGCGGTCGCAGCATGGACAATATTTTCCGCATCCAGGCGACGATGTTCTATAAATAAAGCAATGCATAGTGCACAAAAAAGGATTCCTTTTCGGGAATCCTTTTTTGTGTGTGAGACTGTGAGATAAAAGACTGTCAGATGGGGGGGGGGGACGTTAGACGCTCGCTTGCGCTGCGCGCGGCCGGAAAATGCGCGAAGCGCCACCTGTATCTCGGCTCCCCTGAAAGGGGAGCTGTCAGGCACGCAGAGCCTGACTGAGGGGTCAGGCTCTATGAAAACTCTATCTTATAGGGGTCAGTCTCCTATGACTATGCTCACACATAGAGGGTGACCCATCAGTCGCTCGCTTCGCTCGCGCCGGCTCTCCTTTTAGGGGAGCCAAGACGCAGCGTCGTTTGCGCAGTGAGGTTCCGGGGCAAGCTCGAAATGACAGGAAAAGATTGATGCGTTGCAGGTGCCGCCATCGGTGATGGATTTTTGTATGGTGCCGATTAGTGAAGAGGCATCCATCTCGTGAGAATTTTTCTCGGACATTTTTTGTTATAAATTAACCTATAACCGTGTTATAAAAATTTTCAAATTGACTTTGTAGGGGGGGGGGTGATTTACCCTTTCTGAAATGGTGTGCGTAGAAGTGAAGTACACCAAATACGGTTACAGAAAAGGGGAAATTATGATGAAAAAAGGAATGTTGAAATCGGCGGTATTGGCGATGATATTTTGCGGATTGGGAAATGGATTCGGTTTGGCTTATGTGCAATATGGTACGAATGTTATCGTAAAGCCAACATATAATAATGCCGGTTCGCTTACGGAAATCACGGTGACAAATAAAGTCACGGATGACAGTTTAGGACAAAATGTGTTCGGTGAGAATAATACCGTGATGGGTGCGTATAATCATGTCGGTGAAACGATTGATACTAAGACATATTCTACCGATAAAAACGCGGTATTCGGATATAAAAACTATTTGACTCCACACAATTTTAGTGGGGAAAGCCAAATAGTTGGATCGCAGAATAATGTCGGATCCAGCTCTTCGACGGTTATTGGTGCTAACAATAACGTGGCTTATGAAAACTATAAGCCGAAGACGGATAAGAGTTATACATACAATATCGCCATCGGTAATTCCATCAAGATGAACGGCGGATCGTATGGTGTGGCTATCGGAAATTCTGCGATAGTGTCGGCCAATAATGCGATTGCGATCGGATATCAGGCGGAGGCGAACGGGAAGAGCTCCACGGCTATCGGATATCAGGCATATACGGATTCCATCGAGGATGCGAGTGTGTATTTGCAAAATAATACGTGGATGACGACTGTTTCCTTCGGTAAAAATACGGGGACTGGAAATAAGTTTTTTGCTCGTTTGAAAAATGTGTATGAAGGCGAAGATGATTACGATGCGGTCAATGTGAAGCAGCTGAAAGATTATGTGGCGAATAACGCCGGCAAATATCAGGGAAGCGATACGATCACCGTCACAGCGGGGTCGGGGGATAGCACGACCAGTACGATTGCCGTTAAAAATATGGCGATGGGAGCCGATGGTACAGATGCGGGCGCAACGAGCGGCGCGACGGCAGACGGGACAGCTGCCATCGCTCTGGGGCAGATGGCCAATGCAGAGGGAGATAAGAGCTTGGCCTTTGGGTACGGTGCAAGCGTTTCGGCCGGGAATGCGGTGGCGCTCGGTGCCGGCAGTGTCGCCGATACGGCGGATACCGTTTCCGTCGGCAGTTCTTCCTTGCAGCGTAAAATCGTCAATGTGGCGGCAGGCACGTCAAATACCGATGCGGCGACATATGGGCAGATTATAAAAAATACGGAATATACCTTTGATTCGAATGGCGTTGCGACAATTGAAACGAATGAAAGCACGGATACCAATAAAAAAGTAGCATTTACACTCAAACTTTCCGGCAATGGGGAAGTGAAGAGTGATGATACGGGTCTGATTTCCGGAAAGAAAGTGTATGACGAAGTCCGTCCTACGACGAATGGAAATTATATCAAGACGGACAGCACGACGGCGAATAATCTTTCCGCATTGGACGGGCAAATCGGAAAATTGGACAGCCAAAAGACATACAATGTCATCAAAGCGGACAAGAATGTTTCCGAAAATCTCGCGCTCTTGGACGATGCCATCACAAGCTCCGTGACGCCGGATGTGTCGCACCTTAAAGAAATCACCCGTTCGGAAGGCGCAACGGCAAAAGGAACCGATTCATTGGCCCTTGGGAAAGGCAGCACGGCCGATGGAGCCAATGCGATTTCTTTCGGGACCGGCTCGACCGTGACGGGGGAAAATTCCATTGCCGTCGGCACGGGACATATCATTCACGGAAATAATTCCGGTGCGTTTGGCGATCCGGACAATATTCACGGAGACAACAGTTATTCCGTCGGGAACAATAACGTGATTGGCGACCACGATGCCGGAGATGGCGCGATTGGGAATAATACATTCATCGTCGGGAATAACAATACGGTAACGGGAGATAATACTTTCGTCGTCGGGAACAACATTACAACAAGTGCGAATAATGCAGTTATTCTCGGGAATAATTCCACTGCGACGGAAGACGGTGTCGTTTCCGTAGGAAGTGAAGGCAATGAAAGAAAGATTACCAATGTCGCGGCAGGTGAAAAGGATACCGATGCTGTGAATGTCGGGCAGCTCAAAGATGCGATGTTGGGAAATACGGTTGATTTGGATCGGAAAATCAATAAAGTCGGTGCGGGTGCGGCAGCATTGGCGGCGCTCCATCCCGAAGGGTTCGATCCGAATGACAAGATGTCCTTTGCAGTCGGTTATGGGCATTATAGAAATGCGAATGCGGGTGCGTTCGGCGCTTTTTATAAGCCCAATCAGGATACGACGGTTTCCGCCGGCTCGACATTCGGAAACGGAAATCCGATGGTGAATATGGGCGTCTCCTTCAAGATCGGAACACGCACGAAAGGCGCGGGGATTTACAGCTCGAATTTGGAATTGGTGCGCGAGATGAATACGTTGAAAGCCAACGATACCGACCAGGCGGCGCGGATTGCGGCACTTGAAAGGGAAAATGCGGAAATAAAAGCGCAACTGGCGCAAGTGATGAAAGTGTTGGAGATGTCCGGCACGGTGCAAAAGCGCGCGGTTTCCGATTGACGGAAAAGTAAACCGTATAAAAAAGACTGTCATAAAATGGAAACAAACATTTTGTGACAGTCTTTTTATTGTGTAATAATCGATGTAAAGAAAAAATGGTCGATTTCCGGATGCGGCGGCTGATTTCTTAATTTAATAAAAATTTTTTACCACGCCGCGCACACCCCATCGGCCCTGGGTTCCGTTGCCCCGCAAAGGGCGCCGTCCTTTGTGCGCCAAATAATTTCTCCGCGGCCGAAAAGCGACATATCGTCCGAAATCGTAATCCGATGCCCGCGGCAGCGCAGCTCTTCGATGGCGGCAAGCGGAATTCCCGGCTCCACATCGAAATGCATGCCGCCCGTCCATTGCCAGCGCGGCGCATCCAAAATTTCCTGCGGATTCATATGGAAATCAATTGCATTCGTCACGACCTGCACATGTCCCTGCGGCTGCATGAAACCGCCCATCACCCCGAAAGGCCCGACGGGCGCCCCGTCCTTCGTGAGAAATCCCGGAATAATCGTATGATACGTGCGCTTGTGCGGCGCCAGCACATTAGCATGCGTTTCCTCCAGAGAAAAATTCATGCCGCGATTCTGCAGCGCAATCCCGTAGCCCGGAATGACGATGCCGCTTCCGAAATGACAATAATTGCTCTGGATATAGGAAACCATATTTCCTTCGCCGTCGGCCGCCGCCAGATAGACTGTCCCGCCGCAGCGAGGATCCCCATACGCCGGCTCCGCCGCGCGATCCGTGATGAGCGCACGGCGATGGGCGCCGTAGGCATCCGACAGAAGCTCGGCGGGGGAGATTTTCATACAAGAAGGCTCCGTCACATAATGCATCCCGTCGGCAAAGGCCATTTTCATCGCCTCAAATTGCCGGTGCAATGTTTCCGCCGTATCGCGCGCGGAAAAATCGAAACCTTTCAAAATCTGAAGCGCCATCAGCGGCACGATCCCGTGCCCGTTCGGCGGAAGCTCCCACACATCATACCCGCGGTAATTGACGGAAACGGGCGTCACCCACTCATTTTGCCACGCGGCGTAATCCTCCTTGCGCACGTATCCGCCCGTCTCACGCGAAAATGTATCGATCGCCTCGGCAATCTCGCCGCGGTAAAACGCTTCGCATTCCGTTTCCGCCAGACGTTTCAATGTCTTTGCGTGATCGGGAAGGCGAATGATTTCTCCCGCATGCGGCGGCCGGCCCTCGGGCGCAAACGTTTCAAACCATCCGGCAAAGGCGGGATTATTTTTGAAACGGGATAATTCTTCCCATTCTTTCCGCCATTCGTCGGCGACAAAAGAGGAAACGGGATATCCGCTCTCCGCGTAGCCGATCGCCGGCTCAAATAATTTTGCAAAAGGTAGGCGGCCGAAACGTTTCGAAAGAGAAATCCACGCCGCCGGAGCCCCCGAAACCGTCACGGGAATCCAGCCGCGCTTGGGCATATCCCGATGCCCTTTTGCCCGCACCGCCTCCGCCGAAATTCCCGCCGGCGCCCAGCCGCTCGAATTGAGGCCGACCATTTTATCCTTCATCCACACGATCGCAAATGCGTCGCTTCCGATGCCGTTGGAAACCGGCTCGACGACAGTGAGACAAATCGCCGTCGCAATCGCGGCATCGACCGCGTTTCCGCCATGTTTCAACATGTCGAGTCCCGCCTGCGCCGCCAGCTGAGACGCCGTCGCCACCATCCCCCGCGCGCCGTACACGACCGAGCGCCGCGAAGGATACCGATAATGCTGCGTATCCACATCTAAATTGAGCATAAGAAATATCCTCCTTTTTGCGTTTTTCTTTTGGATTCATTATAGCATGAAAACGGTGGGCAAGTAGGTTGATGCGTTGATGCGCGGGTGCGTTGATGCGATGCGGGTGTCACCTGCGGCGACGAATTTTGTTGTAATCGGCGCGAAGCGCCTCGCCGGCTGCGGTCTCTGCCGACGGCTGACGGCTGACAGCTGACGGCTTTAATCGGTGCGCTGCGCGGCATTTTTATAATCGCTCGCTTCGCTCACTCGCCGGCTGCGCCGGCATAAAACAGGAATCGTCGCGAAGCGATATCTGCCCTTATGCCTTTTATTTATCCTCATACCTCATATCTTTTTATGATATAATAATAAAAATAACCTTGAGATAAAGCGGAAAAAGAAAAGTTTTACGAAATACAGAGGGTCTGGCATGGTGCAACAGCTGCAGGGATTATTGATGACGATGCGATTGTGGGATATTTTGGATATCTTGGTCGTCGCATTCTTTTTGTACAGAATTTATTTACTCATTCGCAATACGCGGGCGACGGCGCTGGTGAAGGGGCTGCTGCTTTTGGGCGGATTGACGCTGGTGACGGGCTGGCTCCAATTGCATGCGCTCGCTTGGATTTTGGATAAATTGATGGCGGTCCTTATCGTCGCACTGCCGATCGTATTTCAGCCGGAGCTGCGCCGTGCACTTGAGCAGATCGGGCGCGGGAAATTTATTCGGCCGGGCGCGGAGATGCTGGAAACGGATCGCGCGGAAGTGATTGATGCGGTGTCCGATGCGGCCGAAACGATGGCCGAAAATCGCGTGGGTGCGCTGATTGTCTTTGAACGTTCGACGGGGCTCGACGATTATATCGATACGGGGATTCGCATCGACGGCATCGTTTCCAGAGAAATTTTGGGAAATATTTTCATCGTGAATACGCCGCTTCACGACGGAGCGGTGATTATACGCGAAAACCGCATCATGGCGGCGGGCTGCCTTTTGCCGCTCACGAAGGATCGCTCGCTTTCGTCCGAGCTGGGCACGCGCCATCGTGCGGCGATCGGGATGAGCGAGGTGGCCGATTGCGTCGTCGTCGTGGTGAGTGAGGAAACGGGGACGATTTCCTATGCGTACGACGGACATATTTATCGGCATATGGACGGAGAAGGGCTCAGAAACCGCCTGCGCTCCTTCCTCTTGCTGGAGCAGAGCCACGCAGGCGCCGTTTCCGGCATGATTCGGAAATGGAGGGGCGGAAAAGCAGATGAATAAGAAGAAATTTCGTGCTCTTTTGCCGCAATTGGTGTGTCTCTTGGCGGCGACGGGTTTTTGGTTTTACGTCATGAATGAGCAGAATCCGATCATGACGGGGACGTACACGGTGCCGGTGGCGGTCAGGAATTTGGATCGTTCGCTGGTCGCTTTGAATGTACCGGAATCGGTGCAGGTGCGGGTGACGATGAATCGCAATGCACTCATGCAGCTTCGCACGGATAATGTGAAAGCGTATGTGGATGCGGAGGGTCTCGCGGACGGGGAGTATCCGAATACGCGGATTTACGCGACTGTTCCGGGAGAGGGACAGACGAGCGTCGTGCCGTCGTTTTGCAATTTAAAATTGGATACGTATGCGGTAAAATCGATGCCTCTTACGGTGAATTTCTACGGGACGCCGTCTTCGGGGTATACGTCGAAATTGGAAAATGTGACGCCGGAAGCGCTCACGATTACGGGAAGTTCGGAAGCGATCGCCAAGGTGGATCGGGCGCTCGTTTCCGTAAATATGAATGGGAAAACGAAGAATTTCTCGGAGTTTGATTCCATCACGGTGGTCGACGCGTCGGGCAATACGATTTCGGGCATTGAAATCATGCCGACGCAGGCGAAAATCACCGTTTCCATGACGGAGAAAACGGTGTCGGGGACGGTGAGTCTGACGGCGAAAGCGAAAGGGACGCCGGCCGAGGGGGCAAGTGTGACGCAAATTTCCATTCGGCCTTCGAATGTGACGGTCACAGGGCCGAACAGCTTGGTCGGTGAGCTCAAAAATATCGAGCTGGGCGAGGTGGATGTGACGGGTGCCGCCGATGATGTGACGCAGGTGTTCACGGTGCCGGTGCCGGAGGGTCTCACGGCTGCGCCGGCCGAGGCGGAAGTGACGATTGTCGTAGACGGGGAAAATCAGCGGACGTGACGGCTACCGGTCGATTAGACAGGAACTTTTTTAGAAACATTTCGGGAGGATGAATTTTTTATGATCAGTTTGTTCGGTACGGATGGTGTGCGCGGTGTGGTCAATCGGACGCTTATGCCCGAGCTGGCGTATCAGATGGGTCGTGCGGCGGGTGCGTATTTTTGCCGGGAGGAGGGGCGGCCGCGTTTCCTCATCGGGCGTGATACGCGCATTTCGGGGACGATGCTTGCGGCGGCGCTTGCAGCCGGGCTTTGCTCCTCCGGCGCCGATGTGGATTTGGTCGGCGTGATTCCGACGCCCGGGGTCGCGTATCTGACAAAAAAACACGGGTACGATGCCGGTGTCGTGATTTCGGCATCGCACAACCCGTTTCCGGACAACGGTATTAAATTTTTCGATGCGAATGGTCATAAGCTTTCGGACCGGACGGAAGAGGAAATCGAAAATTTGCTGCGCCATTTGGACGACGGCGGTGCGCCGCGGCCCATCGGGGCGGATATCGGCGTCATTTCCGATGCGTCGGATTTGGCGGCGGAGTACCGCGATTTCGTGGCGTCGACCGTTTCCTGTGATTTCAAAGGTCTCACCATCGTGACGGATTCGGCAAACGGAGCGGCCGGCGATTTCCTGCCGGATATTTTGGCGCGCCTGGGAGCGAATGTCATTGCGACGGCATGCGAGCCGGACGGCGTGAATATCAATGAAAATTGCGGCTCGACGCATTTGGAACATCTGGCGGAAGAAGTCGTGCGCCTGCATGCCGATTGCGGCATTGCCAATGACGGCGATGCGGATCGCTGCCTTTTTGTGGATGAAAAAGGACACACGCTGGACGGCGATCACCTGATGCTCATCAATGCGATTCACATGAAGGAAGAAGGTCGCCTTTCCGGCGATACGGTCGTCGGGACGGTGATGAGCAATCTGGGATTCGGGAAAGCACTTGCCGGCCGCGGGCTGAAAACAGTTTCCACTCAAGTCGGCGATCGCTACGTCCTGGAAGAAATGCTCGCGCACGGCTATTCTTTGGGCGGCGAGCAATCCGGGCACATCATTTTCACGGAATTCAATACGACGGGCGACGGCTCCGTCACGGCGGTGCAAACGCTTTCCGTATTGAAAAAATCGGGAAAGAAACTCTCCGAGCTGGGCGCGCTCATGACGGATTATCCGCAAGTGCTGAAAAATGTGCGCGTCTACAGCAAGAACGGTTGGGAAACGAATGAAATGATTGCGGAAACCATTGCGGCGGGGAAAGAAGAACTCGCGGGCGACGGCCGCATCCTCGTCCGCGCATCCGGCACGGAACCCTTGATCCGCGTCATGGGCGAAGGCCCCGACCCGGACCAATTGGAACGCATTGTGAATGATATTGCGTCCGTGATTGAGCAGGAAATCGGGGAGAAGGAGTAGGAAATAGGAAAGAGTGAAGGGGAAAGAGGCGCGATCGATTTAGTGCGACATTTGTGCTGAGGCTGACAGCTTACGGCTTACGGCAGACGGCTTTAAGAGGTGTGCCCTTCGGGCACGGTTCCTGTTTTAATTGGCGCAAAGCGCCTCGCCGGCGTAGCCGGCATAAAAAATGCCGCGCAGCGTAC
>CAVHIJ010000030.1:0-14642 GCA_963635945.1 bacterium
GAGCAATCGGCTGTTAACCGATCGGTCGTAGGTTCGAGTCCTACTTCAGGAGCCATGGCCTGTTCGTCAAGTGGTTAAGACACCGCCCTTTCACGGCGGGTTCGGGGGTTCGAATCCCCCACAGGTCACCATGGGCGATTAGCTCAGCCGGGAGAGCGCTTGCCTTACAAGCAAGATGTCAGCAGTTCGATCCTGTTATCGCCCACCAGACAGTAAAAAAAGCAATCTGCAAATATGCGGATTGCTTTTTTGTTGTCTTTTTTATGACGAGAGATTTAGTGCGATATTTGTGCGAAAGCTGTGGGCTAAAAGCTGTGGGCTAAAAGCTGTGCGCTGCGCGGCATTTTTGTAATCGCTCGCGATGCTCGCTTGCGCTGCGCGCGGCTTCTGCTGCCTTCGGCGGCTGGGCGCTTTAGCGCCGATTAAAATGAAATCGTCGCGAAGCGACACCGGTAAAAGCTCACGGCTCAAAGCTCATAGCCCATAGCCGCAGCACCCATGTCGCACTACGGCTTTTATCTCAATGTGTGCACGATTATTCCCCAATTGCAATAGATTCGATTTCGCAGAGGGCACCGGCGGGGAGGGCTTTTACGGCGATGCAGCTGCGGGCGGGTTTCCCTACGAAATGTTTTGCGTAAACTTCATTGAACGCGGCGAAATCCGCCATGTCGACGAGGAAACACGTCGTCTTGATGACATTTTCCATGGAAAGATCGGCAGCGGAAAGGACCGCTTCGATATTTTTACACACTTGCTCGGCCTGCTCGGCGACGGTGGCGGCTTCGATTTTTCCGCTTTCGGGATTGATGCCGATTTGGCCGGAAAGGTATAAAAATTCCCCGGCGCGAATTGCCTGCGAATACGGCCCGATGGCGGCCGGTGCGTTTTCGGAATGAATGATTTTCATAATTCGTCCTCCTTTTGGAAACAAAAAATTTTTTGAAAATGTTCGCTTTCAGTATATGCGATTTTTGCATATTTGTCATGGGGGCGATTTTGCGATTTTTAAAAGCGGTTTCTTTTGAAAATCGTATCTTTTCATAGGGGGCGGGTATGGTTTTTGTTATGACAGAATGATGCATACGGAGTATAATATATTTATTACAAAGCTTTAAAGAGAAAAGGAAACGAGTCCGGATATTTTTCGTTTCCGACAAAGGAGAAATGATTTATGAAAAAGAATGACCGTTCGTCTCTTCACACGCGCGTGGCGTTGGCATTGGGTGTGTTGGGCGTTTTGGCGCCCGGTTTTGCCGCGCATGCCGATGTGACGGTGAAATATTCCGAGTACGCCGATAAGGTGACAAAGACGGATATCGCCGGCGGCGGGATAAAGTATGAAATTCAAAATCAGCAGGTGTCCGATGACGGGGAGCGCGCACTGAATCTGTTTAAGAATTTTAATATCGAGCAGAAGGATATTGCCAATATTCAAATGGGGAATGCCGCGCACGTGATCAATGTCGTCGATGAAAAAATCAATATCAATGGCGTGGTGAATGCGCTCAAAAATAATAAAATTGCCGGCGACGTCTATTTCTTCAGCAATAACGGCATGGCGGTTGGGAAAACGGGCGTCATCAATGTGGGGCGTCTTTCGATCGGGACGAATGTCAATGCGGCGGCTCCGTTGTATCTGAGTAAAGGTACGATGGACAACTATTTCAATAAATCCGCTTTAGAACGGGCCGAAGAATTAAAGAAAACGGCGCCTTATCGTGAATCCACCGTCGTGATTGGGGGGACGATCAATGCGGCGGAAGCGGTCGTCATCGGGACGGGCAAAGGCGCGATCGGAATTAACGGCGCCGTTCGGACGGGCGTTTCTTTCAATGATCCCACCGGTGCGACGGCGGACGATTATCGCGCGCCTCTTATCAATACGATCGGGCTTACGTCGGCGACGGCGGCGAAGGTGTCGGGCGGCGGCATTGCGCTTTATACCGGCGGGGATATCGCTTTGGGCGGGACGCTGTCTTCGGGGGCGCTTCCGATTGTGGCGACGGCCGAAAGAAATATGACGATAAACGGCGCCAAGATTTTATCTTCCGGCGGGAAAGTGGCTCTTTCGACGGTGACGGATGTGTCGGATCTGCAGGCCGATCCTAAAAATGTACCGCAAAACGGCGGGTATCTGTCCATTAAAAATGCGTATATCGATTCGGGTTCGGAAACCGATGATGCGGGGGCTATCGAAATTTCCTCGGTGCGTACGGCGATGGGGATTACCCGTATCGATGTGGACGGATCGACGATTACGGCCGAAGGGAAGAAAGGTCACAATGCGGGGAATGTGACGATTCATTCGACGGCCTCTACGCATTTGTGGAACTGGGATATCGGAGACGGTGCTTATGCGCAAATCAAAATGGGACATGACAGTACCGTTTCCAAGAGAAATACGATTATCGGGGATAATATCGATATCACGTCGGCTTCTACGACGCGCGGGTCTTTAGGCGATAATCAGGACGATCACCCAAAGACGGATGCCGAGTATAAGGCGGCCATCAAGAATTTGGATGAAACGAATTTGGGGGATGTGCTTTCCGATTTTGCGGAAAATCTCCATGCGATTTCTTCGGTGACGGTCACGACTTCCGATTCGGATGTGGACATTCGCAATACGGATATGTATGCGGTGGGAAGTGAGATCGACGACGGAAAAGAACACGGAAACTTAGAAATTGCGACGGCGGCCAAGGGCGAAATCGGGACGTGGACGTTTACACTTTTGGGGATTGCGATAAATGCCGCCGATAGTACGGTCAATGCGAGAACCAAAGTGGATGCGAGCACTTTGTATTCCAAAAATGATACGGAAGTGACGGCCGAAGGGAAAAATACGGTTTCCATGATTTTAAAAGACCCCAGTGTCTTGGCCGATAAATCGCATACAGGGGTCGATGTGACGATCGGTTTTTTGAATAGTGACGTGAGCGTGGCGGTCGGGGAAGACACCCGAATCACGACCGGCGGAGATTTTGATGCGTGGGCGTATGCGCATCGCACGTTTTCCGCGACGGCGACCTCGTATGGCCGCTATGCCTTTGCGGTGGCGGTCGGTGTCGTGGATACGTCGGCCAAAGTGAATATGGACGGGGATGTCTATTCCGGCGGGGATGTAGGAATCGATGCGAAAACGGTCATCAATCCGCTTTCGGAGGGAGACAGTGTACTTTACCCGGATACCGTTTCGGCGATCGGGACCAATGGGGATTGGGATTTGTCGCCGGTGACGAACCCGATCATTGATCAAATGGTTGGCGTCGGGAAAGGAATTTGGAATAAGGTCAAAGCGTTTTTCGGATCGGAAGCGGCTGTTGAGCAGCCGCAGGCCTTGCAGCTTCTTTCTCATAAATACGGAATCAACGGCGGTACATCGTTTTTGATCGGAAATAATAAAGCCGAAGCTTATGTCGGCGGCAAAGTGCGCGGTCTTTCGGAATCGAAAGATAAAAACGGACGGTTTGTCGGAAGCGATGAGGCGGGAGCTCGCTCTCTTACCGTGAATGCCTATACGGTTTCCCGTACGAGTAATATTTCCGGCGCGTATCAATTTGAAAAAACGCGCACCGACGGACAGGGGAATCAAGGGGAGGAACTGAATCAAAATACGTTGGCGCTGGCGTTATCTTTTACATCGCAGACCAATCACAGTGAAGCGGCCATTACAGGCGATACAAAAACGACGGGGGATACGGCGGTCACAGCGAAGACGGATATTCCCTGGCAGACGAAATATACATCCTCTTCTTGGCTTCAGCTGGCTAAGCAAATCGGGATGGATACGGTTTTGCGTGAAAATACATGGTTCCAACCGTTGGTGGACAGCTGGGCACAGGCAGCCGGGAAAGGCAGTGATTCCAATTATTCGGGCTCGGTGGTGTGGACAAATTACGACAACAGCGCCAAAGCGTATATCGGGAAGGCCGCCGGAAAGGAGGCACCTGTCGTTTCCGCGGGCGGAAATATCGATGTGAAAGCCCTGACGGATATTACGACGGCTAATTTTGTCGGCAGCGTTCCGACACTGCTTAAATATTCGGTGCCTAATTTCTGGAAACAAAACGGGAATCTTTTCAATGTCAGTGCACTTGATCCGGCCAAAGCGGCGGATACGGGTGTCGGCGGCGCCATTATGTGGTTGTTGCAGGAAAATACGACAGAAGCTTATATCGACGGCGGTGCCAAGGTCACGGCGTCGAAAAAGCTGACGGTCGATGCGGATACGGAAGCATTAAATCTCGGCATGTCGGCGGCGGGCAGCGCTTCCAAATCGACGGCGATTGATGCGACGCTCGGGCTTTCACGTATCGATAATACGACAAAGGCACGGATTGAAGATGCGACGATCGAATCGGATTCCCTGGCGCTTTCGGCCGTGGACTATTCGCGTCATATCAATTTAGCCGGCGCCGTCGGGGTCTCCGGCGTCAAAGGGATCGGCGCCTCCATTGCGTATAACGGTATTTATCGGACGACGGAAGCGATTTTGTCCGGAAATCTCACCATCGGAGGCGATACGGATGTCACGGCGAAAAATACGGGCATCATTGTCGCCGTATCGGCTGCGGGGGCGGCGACGTACGACAATACCAATCCCAATGCGGTCAATGGCGGCGGCGGAAACGGGCTCCATGCACCGGATGAAGAAAATAATGATGAAGATTACGGTGATTTCCTTCGCGCACTTTTTGACGAAGGAGAAAATCCGCTGGCCGATGCGGAAAATGCTTTTGACAATATGGCCGGGAATGATATGGCCGGGCAGCAGGAAATCGCCGATGCCCGCAAGAGCTGGGCCGTGGCGGCCAACGTATCCATTAATCATATGAAAGATACGGCCAAAGCCTATGTGAAGGGAAAGTCGGATCAGACGGCGACGGAAATCAAAGCCGATGCGCTTCGTGTCAATGCATCCAATGACAGTGAGATTTTTGCCGGGACGGGCGCCGTTTCCGCCGATCTGACTGCGGGAGCGGGAAATTCCATTGCGGGAAGTTTTGTTTTTAACGGTATTTACAATACCAATGAAGCCTATGTGAACGGTGCGGTCCTTACGCTTTCGGGTACGAAGAAAAAAGATAAGGATGAAAAGGAAATCGATGAAGCTTTGACGATTTCTGCAAAAAATGAGGAAACCATCACCGATATCGCGGGCAGCGGCAGCGGCAATACGAAAGGAAAAGCCGTCGCGGGGCAAATCAGTTTAAATCTCATCGATACAGACGCGAAAGCGTATATGCAAGATGCGACGGTGAAAGCGGATAAAGCGGTGACGGTGAAAGCGCTTGGAAATAGCGAGATTGATTCTTATACCGGGGCGGTCGCCATTTCGACGGATGCCCAAGGATCGGCAGTCGGTGCTTCTTTGGCCGTCAACGTCATTTCGGGAAATATTGAAAGTTATGTGAAAAATACGTCGTTTGCCGGGACAAAGGACGACGCGGCATCCGGTGATGTATCCGTTTTAGCCGAAGAAAAAAGTGATTTGACGGCGATCACGGCTTCGGCGGCCGGTACGGGGCAATTTGCGGCCGGTTTCTCTATTTCCGGAAATGCGATCTATAATACGGTGAAAGCCTATCTGGAAAGTGACAAGGCGATGAATACGGGCGCGCTTTCCGCTTCGGCAGATAATCACGGGACGGCGACAATCGGTGCCGGTGCAGTCGGGATTTCCAAAGATGCGGCCACAGTCGGGGCGTCTCTTGCCGTCATGGTGAATGATTCGACGGTGGATGCGCATATCACGGGAGATGCAAAGAAAGCCAATTCGGTATCGGCTGAAAGTATGACAATTCGTGCGAACAATTCGTACAACGGATCGGCGACGGATTCGGCAGATGACAGCACGGCGAAAGTGGTCGCGCTCGGTGCGGCCGGCGGCAAGGGTCTTTTTGCGGGATCGGGATCGATTACGGTGAATCGTATCGCCCAGACGACGGATGCGTATCTGGGGAAAGGAAACTACGATACGGCGAACGGCGATGTCACGATCGAAGCGAAAAATGCGGCAAAATTATTCGGCATGGCGGGCGGACTTTCCGTTTCCAAAGGGACGGGGATCGGCGCGGCCGTGGATGTGCAAAAATATACGGGGCACACGTATGCCGGGATGAAGAGCGGCGTGTTGCTGAATCTTCCGGGGATCGTCAAGGTGAATGCGGAGTCGTCGGAGACGCTGACCTCGGTCGCGGCTGCGGCGGGTGCCGGAATTCAGGACGGCGGCGGCGCGGGGGCGGCCGGTGCGCATGATGTGACGACGGATACGAGAGCCTATATCGGCGAAGATGAAAAGGATGCCGCAGATACGACGATCGCACGCACGGGCGCCGTTTCCGTCACGGCCAAAGATACGACGACACTTGGGACGGGAAGCGGCGCGGCCGGTCTTTCCGGGCAGGGTAAGGTCGGTGCCGGGCTTTCGGCTGCCGTCGAAGTCGTCGATAAGACGGCGATGGCCTATATCGGGAAAAATGTGTCTTTGACCGGAAAAGATGATAAAAACGCATCCGTCACGGTGAAAGCGGAAAATACGGGAGACTCGACTACGGCGGCCGCCGCTTTGGGGGCGACAGGCGGTACGGCCGGCATTGCGGGCAGTGCGTCCGTGACGTCGGTTTCTTATACCACCAAAGCCTATGTGGGCGATGATACGGAGCTCATTTTGGGCAAGGGCACTGCAGAGGATGCGGGTAAAGTGACGATCAAAGCCGATTCGCGCTTTACGCAGGGCGCCGGCGCGGGCGGCATCGGCGGCGGTGCGAATACCGGCGTCGGGCTGACGAATTCCACGGTCGTTTTCACCGGGACGACGGAAGCCTATGTCGGTGAAGCATCGAGTGTCATTGCCAAATCGGCCGATATTGAAGCCGCGCATAAGACGGATATCACCTATGCGACAGTCGCCGGCGGTGTCGGCGGCTCATACGGTGTCGCGGGCACGGCAGGTGCCAATCGCATTAATACGACGACAAAAGCGTATACGGCTGCGGATACCTATGTATCGACCGATAGCGGGATTGCGATTTCGGCCGCAGATGAAACGATTTTGAAAGGCGGAAACGGGGGGCTTGCGATCGGCGGCAGTGCCGGCGGCGGCGTGGCTCTTGGGGTGACGAAAATCACGAAAGATACAGAGGCTTATGCCGGTGACAGCGCAACACTTAAGGCGACAGCGGGGCCCGTTTCCATTAAAGCGAAAAATACGGAAGAAATCACGAATATCACTGTGCAGGGTTCGGGCGGATCGAGCTTCGGCCTGGCGGGCGCAGTGAACGTGAATTATATGGATATCATCACGAAAGCATTCACGGACAGTAATGTATCTATCAATGAAGCGACGAAGAAAGGCGGCGCGGTCACGGTGGATGCGGTGCATGAAATCAAGAGCATGATGAGCGGCGTCTACGGCGGAGCCGGATCGGGCGGCGCCGTCATCGGCGCGGCAATCGATGTCGGTGTCGTCCGCACACAGACGAATGCGTATTTGGGCACGGCCAACAGTGTGTATGCCGCTGGGGATGTCTCCGTCACGGCCAGGGACAATATGAAAGATATCACGACGAATGCGATTGCGGCTTCGATCGGAAATGTCGGCGTTTCCGGCAGTATTTCCGTCTACAGTTTCGGCTCTTCGCTTTCGGATAGTGACAAGGCTCTTCTTTCCGCCAAAACAGAAGAGGGCGGCGAAAAGATGACGCTGGAAAGCTGGCTGGATGCGGAAATGAATAAATCCGATGTCGCCAAAGCATTGGATGCGTATCATCTTTCCATGCTGGGGAATATTAAGAGCAAAGCAAATGAAAAGATTTCTTCTGCGGCGCCGGAAACACCCGGGCAGGAAGGGACGGTTGCTTTTGTCGGTGCGGCAACGGAAATTGAAGCCGGAAACGTGACGGTGAAGGCCGATGATACCATTGCAATGAAAAATGTGATGGGAAACCTGTCCGGCAGTGCGGTCGCTTCGGCCGGCGTTTCGGTATCCGTCGTGAATACGGATACAAAGACAAAAGCCGAAGTGGGGAAATTGGCCTATATCGATGCGAATGGCGATGTCGATATCGAGGCCGCTTCCCGTCATACGATGGACAATGTGACGCTCGGTGCTTCCGTGTCCGGCGCGGTATCACTGCAAGGGACGGAAGAAACCTGGAATGATAAGAGTACGGTGCTGGCGGCGATTGGCGAAAGAGCCGGTGTCCATGCGATAACGGGGAAAACCATTACGGTGGGCACCTCCAATACGCGTATTTTCGATTCGGCTTTGGCGGGAGCGTCGGCCGCACTTTACGGTGCTTTAAATGGGGCCGTTATCACATCGTCGTTGACGGGGAGCTCGGAAGTTTCCGTAGGAGACGGCGCGACGATCGGCGGTCTTTATGATGAAGAAACGCGTGTTTCGCAAAATCCGGATGTGGATCTTCATGCAAAAGCGGATACGCAGTCGGTCGCAGGGGCCGTCGGCGCAGCTGCCGGTGCCTTCGGCGGTACGGGGACGGGTGCGTCCCTTTCCTCGAAAGTCGATGCGAAAGTGACGATCGGCGAAGCTGTGGGAATCAGCGGAAATAAAATTTCTCTTACGGCGGAAAACACGCCGATTTTAAAAGCGACGGCCAATTCCTACGGGTTGGGATTGGGCGGCGTCGGTATCACGGTCGCCAAGACGGTTTCCGAAGATACCGCCCAAGTGCAAATAGCGGATGCGGCGCAGCTTTTTGCCAATGATGCATTGGAGATTCGGGCACGGATGTTGCAGCCGACAGACAGCAAATATCAGAACGGATATGCATCGGCCACGGCGGGCGCAGGCGGCGTCATTTCCGGCGCGGTTGCCGTCTCGCAAGTGGATATGAATACAAAGACGGCAGTCGAAATCGGAAGCGGCGCGTATCTTTTCGGGAAAAAAGTCACGGTGGCTTCCGAGCACAAAGATAGTGAACAGATTTCCATGAATTCGGTGGGTGCCGGTGCCATGTCCGGAAACGGCGGAGATCTTCGCGTGACGATTACATCCGATTCTCATGTGACAATCGGAGATGAGGTCCTGATTTCATCCGATGAGGAAACCAAAATTTCCGCGACGAATGAAAGCATCAAAGATAACGGCGGTAAAGAAAACGCATCCAGTGTCGGCGCAAGTCTCGAAGGCGGAAACGGAGTTGTCTCCGTGACGAAAATCACGCACAAGACCGATGTCAATCTGGGAAATGTCTCGATTACGGCCCATGCTCCCGAGCCGACGACGGAAGAAATCGCCAATGGCGTGACGGATTACGATAAAAAAGCGATTGCCATTGATGCCGCAAGTCGTATCGTTTCCAAAGAATATCAACATTTGGTGAGTGTCGCCGGTATGGCGGCGGCGCATGTTTCCAATGAAAATACCGTGACGGCCGATACCAATGTCCGTGTGGCGGGCGGCGCGCATTTGTACGCCGGCGATACGGATGCGGCCAATGCGACGGGGAAAGAAAAAGATTATACCGGTACGGATGGGAAATCGTATGATGCGTCGTATCAGGGCGGCGCCATTGCTATCGGGACGAGAAACGATGCGGATATTGATAGTGATACGATGGTCGATGTGGTTACCATGGTCGGCTATGCGGGATCGAACAATGATGTGACGTACAACAATAAACAATCCGTGACATTTTCCGGCTATGCCGAGACGGCTAAGGGTGATATTTCCGTCGCCGCCGGACGTGATTCGGACGGAGAGACGGGAACGGTCAATGTAAAAGCGCACAGTGATATTTTATCGGTCGCACTTGTCCCGATTACAAGCAGAAAGGATCCGCTGGCTAAAACAGTCGCATCTTCCACCCTTATGATCGGGGAACATGCGAAATTGATGAGTGATCGCGATGTGTATCTTCGCGCGAATAACGGGACGATGACCGTGAAAGCCTCCGGGGAGACAAAATCCTGGACGAGCCATTTGCGGGATGCTTTTGCCGACGGTTTCGATGTGGGCGATACGGTGAAGGATACGTCGGCCGAAGTCGTGGTGAACGGCGAGGCGCAAACGGGGATTCATCGCAAAAAGACAATGACGGTGACGGGTGCTGTCGGTGCGGACGGACGCTGGGTGACGACGGTCGAAAGCGACGGCGATATTTCCTATCGATACAGCGAATCCAAACCGGTCGACAGCGAGCTTTTCAATCGTTACGATGAGCTCAAACGTCTGATTTCCGATTACGGTGCTGATCCGGCCGCGAAGGCGGCGTATGAGGCCGAGCTGGCTTTCCTGGAAGAAGAAATGGTGGCGCAGGGGCTCGGATATTTTGAAACAGACAAGAAAACAGGGAATAAACATTTTGTCCGGATGGCGTATAGCGGGACGTCCGAGCTTGCCGATGCCAAAGTGATGGTGCAGACGAAGGAAGATGATCGGAATGCCTATGTTTCCGGAATGAATGAAAAACTTCAAACGGTGAATACGCAAATTTCGGCTTTGAAAACGGTGGAAACGGCCAAGACGGCCTACGATACGGCAAAAGATGCCGTCAATGCGGCCGACGATGCGTTGCGTGCGGCAGAGTACAAATTGAATCAGGCCGAAATTTTGATCGATGAAGCGGCGAAAGCGGCGGGAAAGACGCGCGAAGAATATGCGGCGGAAAATCGGGACTCCTCGAAAACAGAGAATTATCAAAAATGTCTTGCCGAATACAATCGTTTACAAGAAGCGAGAGCCGCCGACGGGCTGGATGACGCTTTGACGCAGGCGGGGGCGACATATTCACAGGCTGCGACGACGTACAACGATCAATACGGTGTGACTTTTGATACGGATGCCGAGAAAGTGACAAGGGCGGATATTTGGGTGGAAGATGCCATGCTGGACAGCCAGAAAGAAGGGTATAAGTCGAGCATTGTCGGTTATCTTGATAATATCAATAAAATGAATGCGCAAATTTCCGCGACTGAAGCATTTTTTGCGGCCGGCGGCACTGAAAATGCGAACGGGATTTTTACGGATGCTTCCGGCAAGACGGGGACGACGGTCAATACAAAGGGTGAAATCGTAGACGCAGATGATGCGGGCGCATATTATCTCTTGCACAAAAATGTCTACAAGCAAATGACACATGATATCGAAGTCGGCGATATCACGGCTGTAGTCGGTGATGTGATTTTCGAAGGGGATAATGTGTCCGGCAGCGGCAAACTGATTACGAAACATGATGCGAGCGTGGAAATCACGAATAATTCTCCGAATAATTTAGTCATAGGCGATATCAAAGTTATGGGCCGGGGCGGCACGACGGGCGTCTCTTCGGGCGGCGGTGTGTATTACAACGGGTACGCTTTAAACGATGAGACAAAGACTGTTGCGGCGCAAATGGCCGAGCGAAATAAAGACAGCGCCAAAACGGTGGGACTTACGGTTGATACGGGGACGGCGTCGTCTTCCGTTTCCGTACAAAATAATTTCAAGCCGAGAGATCATGTCGATACCGACGGCGCACCGCTTTACACGTCCTCCGAGACAAACCTTACAGGATATATTTACAATCCGCGCGGGAGCGTCACGGTAACGAGCGAATACGGAAACGTTTCCAATCGCGGCACCATGTATGCGGGAACGGCAAGCATTGACGTCAAAAACGGCGATTACATCCAGTCGTACGATCTGGATAAGAGCGGTACCGTCACGAGCATCGGCGGCAATCCTCTCAATACCGATGGATCCAAAGCCTCTCTTTCGGGGACCGGCATTCAGACGAACGGAAATATTTTCATCAGCGCGCGTTATCTCAATATCAATTCGGATATCGTAAGCGGGATCGCAACGCAACATGTGGAAATCCCGGCCGATTATCGGCTCTACTATATGGAAGGTACGACGAAAGTGCCCGTGACGGAGATCACGGCGGAAGTTAAATCGCATACGATTTTGGTGTCCGATACAGACGGAAACGCTATCGAAGGCATTTCGTACGATGCTAAAACCGATCGCTTTGTCGTGGAAAATGCGGAAACGCGCGGCGGGCATATTTCTCTTGTCGGTACCATCTTGAATACGACGGAGGAAAAAGCGGATGGTACGCCCGGCGTGAAAATCGAAGCGCTCGACGGTTACGGCACTATTACGATTGACAATCAATCCGATAAAGATTTGGAAATTCGCGGGCTTTCGACCGGCGACGGAAAAGCCGGAAAAATCGAAATCACGGATTTGGATCGGTCCACGGGAAAAATCACGAGAAAGACGACGTATACACGCACGAACGGACAAATCAAAATGCACGTGCAAAATTACGTAAACGGCATCGAAAGTGATGAATCCATCACACAGACATACGAAGAGGGAAAAGACGGTGTCTACAAACCGGCCTTCGGCAGTTTCTACAACTATCAGACCGGGCAGGATAAGAGCACAATTTATTCGTATACGTTGAATGATACGCGTTTCGATTGGTGGGGCATTGCCGATGAGGCACCGACGCATGGGGAAATGCTAAAGCAGGGTGCGACAGAGCATGTGGATTCGGTGAGCGATCCGCGTGTCTTGGAAGGCGGCGCTTTTATCGGGACGTCCAATGATATCAATTCGTCGACGGCCACCGGAGAGAATTACAAAACCTCTTCGGCCACGAAAACGGGGGATCGGACGACGGTTTCCTTTGATAAATCTTCCGTTCGTCTTTGGTATACGCTGTGGCTCTCCAAAAAATATAATTATAAATTGGTGGAGCGCGAATACAGCACGGATATCAAGCAATATTCCCTCAAAGCGGATCACAATATCGCCATCGGATTTTCCGGCAATACGGATGGCGGGACGGTTTCCGTCATCGGAAACAATCAAAATGTATACTTGGCCGGCAATGTCAATAGCGGCGCGGGCACCATCTCGCTTTCCGGCAACAATATCGTGCAGCAGTCGGCGTCGTCTTTGATTCAGACAAAGTCGCTTACCATGGATGCGACGGGAAATGCGGGCACGACGAAGGCGATGATTCGCACCGATGCCGATACGATCTCCGGCACGGCGGGGAAACAATTTGCCGTCGATGTCCTTTCGGGATCCGTGACGGTCGGAAATGTGACGGCGGGCAAGACGGCGGCGATCAAAGCCGACCGGGATATTTTGCAAAAAGAAGGGGATCTTCTTTCCGGACAGCGCATCGAGCTTACGTCCGGCGGTGCGGTGCATGGGACAAATAAAGGTGGCTCGGCGACCTATTTTGCCATCAGTGCCGGAGCCGGATCCACGGAAGCGTACGGACTCAAAGTAAGCGCCGTCAATGCGATTGATATCGAAAATACGTCCGGAGATTTGTATATCGACAGCGTGTCGGCGCGGCGCGGGAAAGTCAATCTCAAGACAAACGGCAGCTTCGTTGATAATAATTTCACCGATTATACCAATGACAGTGCACGCGAAAAATTGTTGTCGTGGGCCAATCGCGCCGTCCTCGAAAAGGCGGAGGAAACCGTTTCCAAACAAAAGAATTTACTCACGGCCAAAGTATCCGAAAAGTACAGCGAATACCAAGCGCTTTCGGCATTCGTGAAGGACGGTACGTATACGTTGGACGATGACACGAAATCCTCGCTCTTGCAAGGCGGGCTGACCGAGGCGCAAATCGAAGAATACGTAGCCGGAAAGCAGGCGCGCTATGATGCATTGGTGGCCGGTGGCGTCGATATGTGGACAAAAGAGGGCGTTGCGACGTACATCCAAAGTATCGAAGATTCGGCGGACACGACGCTCTACGGGAATGCCTCTTTGAAAGCCGATGCGATTTCGGGCGATACATATCTTTCGAAAGAAGAAAAATCCGATATTTTGCTGGGATCGGCGATTTCGGCTAAAGGGCTTCTGATCCGCTTTACGGAGAGCAGCATTAAGGAAGGCATCACAGAGACGAACGTGTCGCTCAAGGAAACGCCGCATGTTTCCGGTACGGCGGTGACGCTGATCGCTACGGGAAAGACGGATTCCTCCGGTATGGCGATTGATTCTTCCGGCAACGTCGGCGAAAAGACGGTCGGGCGCATCATTAATATGTCGGATCCGACGAAACTCACCGCAGCCGATCTTTTGGCTCTTTCGACGGCCGAGCGCGGCGATTTCAATATCATCGGCGATACGGTCATTGTATCCACCATTCGTCCGATCGATATAGAAACGCAGGGGACGACGACGATTTCCGCGTCGAAAGGTTCCATCTATCTTTCGGGACTTCATGGATTCGCCTCCGGCAGCTCTTTTACGGCGCAGGACGAAGTGCGTCTCAAGACATCCGGGGATCTCAACGGAATTTCCGTCGCCACGGCTAAGGGCGGACAAATCGTCCTTGAATCGGGAGACGGGGCGATTGAAAATGTATACTTGGCGGGATCGGGCGTCCTCACGGCGCGCGCCAAAGAAGGCGTCGATCTCGTGAAATCTGACGGCGATCTCATCATCAATACGATTTACGCCTCCGAAGGTGATGTGGCGATTGATCTTCTGGGGAAAGGAAGCCTCTTGGCCGTCTCCGGAAACGATGATGAAAAAGAAGGCGCGGAGCAAGGGACGACATTCCTCAATATCGAAGGCGAAAATATCACGATTACCGATGCGAAAAATATCAAAGGACAGGAAACGAAAGGCGCGGAGAAAAATACCA
>CAVHIJ010000031.1:0-1677 GCA_963635945.1 bacterium
CCATTGTGCTGGGGGCGCTCGGACTTTTTTCCGCAGGCGGTGTCGCGCGCGCGGAGGTCACGGTGCACGATTCGAAATATGCGAATACCGTGACTTCTTCGACGCAGGCCGGCGGAGGGACGATTTACGAAATCACAAATCAGCAGACGAAGAATGACAGTGCGCTGAATCATTTCAAAACATTTGATATCGCGGAGAAGGATGTCGCGAATCTTCGCTTGGGCGAGGTGTCGCATCAGATCAATCTCGTCGATTCGAAAATCAATATCGACGGCGTTGTGAATGCACTGAAAAACAATAAAATCGCCGGTGATGTCTATTTCTTCAGCGACAGCGGCATCGCCGTCGGAAAGACGGGCGTCATCAATGTAGGGCAGCTTACGCTCGGCAGCAATACCATCATCGGCAGTATCATTTACCATGGACGCGGCGGAGATCTTCTCGTGACGAGTTTTGATTCGGATGCATTTTACAAGGCGTCGGTGTCGGAGCGCGCGGCCAAATTGGCGGGTGTCTATAAGACATTTGACAATGGGGGACCCAGGTATATCGAAAACAGCGGAGCGATTACCGTCGACGGGACGATTCATGCGGCGCAAAGCGTTTTGCTGATGGGAAATAATACCATTACCGTGGAGTCGACCGGGAAAATTTCGACGGGCGCCGTTTTCAATACATTGGCGGATACGTCGACGTATGCGGAGTACCGTGCGCCTCTCATCAGTACGGCGGGCATTGTGGATGCGACGGAAGCGGAAGTGACAAAAGGCGGTATTGTACTCTACGGACGAGAAAATGTGACGGTCAAAGGGGCGCTTTCGACGAATGTGTCCACGCACGTGAAGACGGAAACGGGCGGGGGTCCGGTCGCCGGAGAGGAGATTGTCATCCGTGGGATCAACACGACGATCGACGGTGCAACCATTAAATCCGACGGCGGGAAAATTACGCTGACGGCCTCCACGAGTAAGGCGAAGCTGCAATCCGATCCCACGAAAGATCCGCAAAACGGCGGTTTCCTTGTCATCAAAGATGCGTATATCGATTCCGGTTCCATGAAACGCGATGCCGGCGATATCGAAGTGACGGCGGTGCGGACGGCGATGGGCGTGGCGCGCGTCGATGTCGACGATACGACAATTACGGCTGCGGGCAAAAATGAAAATCATGCCGGTGACGTGACGATTCATGCGACGGCGCAGACGGAATTGTGGAATTGGGATATCGGAGACGGCGCTTACGCTCAAATCAAAATGGGGCAGAAGAGCACAAAGAGAAATACGATCATCGGCGATAATGTGGACATTATGGCGGCGTCGGGATCCAAGGGGACGGTCGGCGTTCCTTCGGACGAGCATAAAAAAACGGACGCGGAAAAAGCGGCGACGATCAAAAACACGGATGAAACGACGATTGGGGATATGGTCGCCGCACTCGGCAAAAGTTTTACGGCGCTGGCTTCGATCACGATAACGAATTCGGCGGCCGATGTCGATATCGATAAGACGGATATGTCCGCGGTGGGCTCTACGGAAACGAGAGGCACGCATGGAAATCTCACGATTAAATCCGATGCGAAGGGAGAAATTTCCACGCTCAATTTGGGGCCCATCGGTTTCGGCTTTGCGGTGGGGAAATCCCGCGTGAGCTCGCAACTTCATGTGGACGATTCCGCGC
>CAVHIJ010000031.1:1687-10487 GCA_963635945.1 bacterium
TTCCGCGCTTTATGCGGAAAAGGATACGACGATCAAAGCGGCCGGGCACAATAACGTGTCCGTCTCGATGAAAGAATTGAATTTCATTGACGATAAATCATACGCGGGGATCGATGTGGGTATCGGTATGCTGGAAACCGATGTCGATGCGAAAGTCGGAAAAACTGCGACAATCACGAGCGGAAATAACGTGAGCGTCACGGCTTTTTCGGAGCGGCGCTCGGAGACGGCGTCGAATGCGTCGGCCATGTATGCCGTTTCCTTTACGCTGGGGAAAGTGGAAACGCATGCCGACGCCGAGATGGCGGGGACGGTGTATGCCGGCGGTGATGTATCCGTCAATGCGGAAACGACGCTGGAGAAACCGAGTGCGGACAGTTCGTATTACTATGCGGACAGCGTGACGTCTATCGGTGCGAACGGGGACTCGACACTTAAACCGTCGGTAGATAAAGGGAAAGAACTTGCCGGGGATTTTGGAAAATGGTTAAAGAAAACATTTTTGGGTGAAGCGGAAGCGGCGGGAAATCCCGTACAGGATCAGGCCAAGAGTGCGCTTTCGGATAAAGCGGCCGTCAATGCCGGGTTATCTCTTTTAATCAGTAAAAATGATTCGCATGCGACCGTTTCCGGTAAAGTCCGCGGTATTAATACGGCGAAGAAGAACGGGAAATATACGGGAAATGATGACAGCGGCGCAAAATCGCTTTCCGTCGATGCGCATACACTTTCTCGGACGAGTAATATTTCCGGTGCGTATCAATTTGAGACGACGAAGGCGGACGGGCAATCCGTCGAAAAAGAAAATGCCGGTGCTTTGGCGCTTTCGTTCTCGATGCAGACCAATCATTCCGAAGCGGCGATTACGGGCGATACGAAAACGATCGGCGATACGACCGTCAAAGCGACGACGGACATTCCGTGGAAGAATATATTGCAATCGTCCGTGACGGATATTTTGTTGAAAGGGTTCTTCGATTTGCTTTCGACGGAAAACGCATTGCTCCAGCATTTCGTGGATTCGTGGGCGCAGTCGGCGGGGAAAGGCACGGATGCGCAGGTTTCCGGCTCGATCGTCTGGATGAATTACAATAATTCGGCCAAAGCGTATATCGGGAAAAAGGATGATAAACAGACGACGACGCCCACCGTGTATGCCGGCGGAAATGTCAATGTATTGGGGACGACGGATATCACGACGGTGAATTTTACCGGAAGCGTCCCGACGCTTTTCAATAAAGGGTTTATCAACATTTGGAAAGGAAAGCAATTCGCGAATTATTTCAATGCAACGGGAATCGATCCGACAAAAGCGGGCGAAGATGTCATCGGCGGCGCTTTGCTGTATATTTTGCAAGAAAATGAAACGAATGCCTACATCGACGACGGCGCCGAAGTCACGGCCGCTAAAGACGTCCATGTGAAAGCGAATGCGAATGCCCTCAATCTTGGCATGACGGTCGCGGGCGGCTCGGCGCAGTCGGTCGCAATCGACGGATCGTTTGGCCTTTCGAGAATCAAAAACAAAACGAATGCGCGGATTGAAAATGCGACGGTGAATGCGGCGGCGTTGTCGCTCGTGTCCCAAGATTGGACGCGGCATATCAATCTCGCGGGCGGCGTTGGCGTTTCCGGTGCGACGGGTATCGGCGCTTCTATTGCCTACAACGGCATTACGCGCACGACGAATGCGATTCTGTCCGGAAATCTTAATATTTCCGGCGATACGGATGTGAGCGCGAAAAATACGGGGACGATGGTGTGCGGCCGTTTCCGTCGCGGGCGCCGTGACGTACGACAGTAAAAAAGGAAACGGTGCGGGAAGCCGCGGCGTTCGTCTGCCCGGAGCGGCCGGCGAGAATGAGGACGGCGAGGAAGACGGCATCGGCGTGATGATGCAGGAACTTTTTGACGAAGGTGAAAATCCGCTGGAGGAAGCGGAAAATGCCATCGAAGAGATGGGTGACGAAGATTTTGCGAATGCGGATGAAGTCGGAGCCGAGAAAAAGAGCTGGTCGGTCGCGGCCAATGTGTCCCTCAATGCGATTTACGACACGGCCAAAGCCTATGTCGCACTGAAAAAAGATAAGACGGCGACGGAGGTCACGGCCGATGCACTTCGCGTGACGAGCGGAAACGACAGTCTCATCGTGGCGACGTCCGGTGCGATTGCGGTAGATACATCGACGAAAAAGGGAAATGCCATTGCGGGCAGTTTCGTCTACAATGCCATCGACAACAAGAATGAAGCGTACATCGACGGCGCGACGCTCACGCTCACGGGTACGAAGAAAAAAGAAAAGCAGGGCGATGAAGAAAAAGAAATCGACGAAGCCTTGACCGTTTCCGCCGATAATGAAGAAACGATCACCAATGTCGCGGGAAGCGGCAGCGGCAATGCAAAGGGAAATGCCGTCGCGGGCCAAATCAGCGTGAATCTCATCGATTCGGAAACGAAATCCTATCTGAAAGATGCGACGGTGAAAGCGGATGAAGCCGTGAAAGTGACGGCGACGGATGACGCGAATATCAATTCGTACACCGGTGCCTTTGCCCTTTCGACGGATGCGGAAGGAAATGCGTTCGGCGCCTCGCTTGCCGTGAATCGCATTTCGACCGATACGCAAAGTTACGCGACGAATTCGTCTTTTGCCGGCACGGCGGAAAACGTCGCTTCCGGGCATGTCACGATTTCCGCGGAAGAAAAGAGCGATATCGCGTCAATTGTGGCCTCGGCGGCCGGCACGGGAAATTTTGCGGGCGGTTTCTCCATTTCCGGAAATGCGATTTACAACACGGTGAAAGCGTATGCGGAAAGCGCGAAAGCGCAGAATGCGGGCGCGGTGTCCGTTTCCGCCAAAAATCACGGGACGGCGACGGTCGGTGTCGGCGCGCTCGGCGTTTCCAAAAATTCGGCGGTCGGTGCCTCCTTGGCCGTCATGGTGAATCATTCGACGGTCGATGCGCATGTGACGGGCGACGCAAATAAAGAGAATATTTTCAAAGCAAAGGGTCTTTCGATTGCGGCGGATAATTCGTACAACGGCTCGGCGACGGATTCCGATGAGGACAGCACGTCGAAAGTCGTCGCGGTCGGCGCATCGGGCGGCGGCGGCTCTTTCTCCGGCGCGGGGTCGCTTACGGTAAATCATATCAAGCAGACGACGGATGCGTATCTCGGAAAAGGAAACTACGATACGGCGGGCGGCGATGTCTCCGTCACGGCGAAAAATACGGCGCGGCTCTTCGGCATGGCGGGTGGGCTTTCCGTTTCCAAAGGGACGGGAATCGGCGCCGGAATCGATATTCAGAAATATACGGGCCACACGCATGCGGGCATGAAGAGCGGTCTTACGCTCACAAATCCGGGAAATGTCACGGTGGACGCGACGTCGACGGAAAAAATGACGTCGGTCGCGGCGGCGGCGGGGCTCGGGCTCCAGAACGGCGGCGCGGGCGCGGCGGGCGCGCACGATGTGACGACGGATACGAGAGCGTATATCGGGGAAGATGAAAAAGATGCGGCGGCGACATCGCTCACAAATGCGGGCACGGTTTCCGTCACGGCCAAGGATACGACAAGTCTTGCCACGGGAAGCGGCGCGGCGGGTGCTTCGCTTGAAGGTGCGGTCGGCGCCGGATTGTCGGCTGCGGTCGAAGTCGTCAATAAGACGGCGATGGCGTATATCGGGAAAAATACGACGATCACGGGGACGGCGGCCAAGAAGTCGTCCGTGACCGTTTCGGCGGAAAATACGGGGGATTCGACCACGGCGGCGGCAGGGCTCGGACTCAGCGGCGGCGCGGCCGGGATTGCGGGCAGTGCGTCCGTGACGTCGGCGGATTTCACGACGAAAGCGTATGCGGGCGACAATGTAAAAATCGATGTAAAGGACGCAATCGGTACCGGTACGGGCACGGAGACAACGACACCCGGCGCGGTGATTTTGAAAGCGCATTCCGTATTTAAGCAAGGTGCGGGAGCGGGCGGCCTCGGCGGCAGTGCAAACGGCGGTATCGGACTCACAAATTCGACGGTCGTTTTCACCGGGACGACGGAAGCGTATGCGGGCCAAAATTTTGAAGCGACGGGAGAGTCGCTGACGGTTGCGGCCGATCACAAGACGGATCTCACGTATGCGACAGTCGCCGGCGGAATCGGCGGCACCGTAGGCGTCGCGGGTACGGCGGGTGCCAATGTGGTTGATACGACGACGAAAGCGTATCTTTCCGCAAATGCGGATGTGGCGACAAAATCCGGGGCTTTTATTTCCGCGACGGATGAGACGATTCTGGAAGGCGGAAACGGCGGAGCTGCCATCGGCCTCGGCGGCGGCGGCGCAGGGGTCGCCCTCGGCGTGATGAAATTGTCCAAAGATACGGAAAGTTATATCGGAGACAGCGGTGAAGTGACCGCGAGTGCGGGAAGCGTTTCCGTCACGGCGAAAAATACGGAAAAAATCAAAAATATCAGCGTGCAGGCCTCCGGCGGCTCGGGAGCGGGGATTGCCGGCGCTGTCAATGTGAATGTGATGAAGATTATCACCAAGGCGTTCACGGACAGCAATGCGGAGATCAATACGATGCGCGTCGGCGCCGATACGGCGGAAAACAAGACGGGATCCGTCACGGTGGATGCGACGCATGAAATCGAGAGTATGATGAGCGGCGTATACGGCGCCGCGGGCTCGGGCGGCGCGAGTGTCGGCGCGGCGATTGACGTCGGTGTCATCCGCACGCAGACCAATGCGTATCTGGGGGCTGGCAATACCATCATCGCCGAAGGAGATGTCTCGATTGCGGCCACGGAGCACATGAATAATATTCTCACGAACACCGTCGCCGCTTCCGTCGGTATGGTGGGCGTTTCCGGCAGTATTTCCGTCTACAGTTTCGGAAATACGCTTTCGGCAGATGACAAAGCACTTATTTCCGCACAGGAAAAAGAAGGTGGAGACGTCAAATCCGTCGATGATTGGGTGGATGAAGAAATCAATAAATCCGACGTGTCTTCCGCGATGGATAATTATTCGTATACCATCATGGATAATATTCAAAAGAAGACGAAAGTCAGAATTTCTTCGAAAGCGCCGTCCACGGCAGGCGAAAAAGGCGTGCTGGCATCTGTCGGCGCCGGGTCGGACGTGAGCGGAAGAAATATCGCCGTCACCTCCGATGAAAGCCTTTCCGTCACAAACGGGATGGGAAGCGGTTCCGTATCCGGCGCAGTGGCCGCCGGGATATCGGTTTCCGTCGTGCATACGGATACGGAAACCAAAACCAAAGTGGGAGATCTCGCTTGGGTGGATGCGGATAAAAATGTGACCGTGACGTCGGATTCCGTTCACACGATGAAAAATACGACGGTCGGTGCTTCGGTTTCGGCGGCCGTCAGCGGACAGGGCACGGTGGGCACATGGACCGATCACAATGTGGTGGAGACGTATATCGGCAAAAAGGCCGAAATCATCGGCGGTAACGGCGGAAAAGTCACGATTGCCGCTGCTAAAACCGGAAATTACGATGCTAACTTGATCGGGGCATCCGCAGCGCTCTACGGCGCAGTCAACGGCGCTGTCCTTACGGGATCCGTTTCCGGAAATGCGGAAACCGTCATCGATGAGGAAACGCTTATCGGTGCCGAAGAGAATCCGGAAGTGGTTACGGAAAACGGAAATGTACCGGACGTGGATATTCATGCCGCCGCCCAAACGACGATGGATGCGAGAGCTTTCGGTGCGGCAGCGGGGTTATATTTCGGAGGAACCGGGACCGGATCTTCGCTTTTCTCGGAAGTGACGTCGAAAGTCAAAATCGGGAAACTGGCCGAAGTGTACGGGAATAAAGTCAATATTAAAGCGGAAAATACGCCGATTTTGAAAGCGGTGGCAGATGCTTACGGCATAGGCCCGGCGTCCGGTGTCGGTATTACGGTGGCTAAGACGGATTCCAAAGATAAAGCGCTCGTCGAGATCGTCGGAAACGAAGATGAAAAAATAAGCACGATTTTGGCAGTCAAAGGATTGGATATTCGTGCTGTCATGAATACGCCGCAAAATGCCGCCAATCGGAATGCTTATGCCTTTGCCACGGCCGGTGCGGGCGGTGTCGTATCGGGCGCGGTCGCCGTTTCCCAAGTGGATATGAATACGGAAACGTCCGTCACGATAGGCGATCGGATTTCCCTCTTCGGGGATACGATTGCGCTTGCATCCGATCATAAAGATTCGTCCGAAATTTACATGAGATCCGTCGCAGCGGGGCTTGCGGGCGGAAACGGGGCGGACGTGCGGGAGACAATTGTTTCGGACTCTCACGTGACCGTCGGTAATTTGGTGCTTCTTTCTTCTGAAAAAGAATTGGTCGTTTCGGCGTCGAATGACAGTAATAAAGGATATAGCGGCAATCATTCGACGGAAGGGACCGGAGCGGGTTTTGCGTCGGGATCCGGGATAAAAGCCGTCACGAATATCACGCACAATACGGCTGTCAATTTGGGCAGCGTCATTGTGACGGCTTCCGCTTCCGATTTGACGACGGCGGAAAAAGCAATCGGAAAGACTCTCTACGATAAAAATGCGGTGGCGATCGATGCGAAGAGTAATGTCGTTTCCAAAGACGATCATAATTTGCTCGGCGCTGCGGGCGTCGCCGGGGCGCATGTTTCCAATACGAATACGGTGACGGCCAATACGACCGTCAATGTGGCTGAAGATTCCACGTTCTTCGCCGGCGATACGAGTGAAGTGGGAGGCATCGGGAAGCAGAATGAATATTTCGGTACGACGGCCAAGACGTATGCACCTTCGTATCGCGGCGGCTCGATTGCCATCGGGACGAGAAACGATGCCGAGCTGTCTTCGGGGACGATAGTCGATGTGGTCGGCATTGTCGGCGGAGCTGGTTCGACGAATGATGTCACGTACAATAATCATCAATCCACCACGTTTTCCGGTTATGCGGAAACGGCTCTGGGCGACATTTCGATTTCCGCCGGGCGCGATTCCGCCGGTCGTGCCGGGACGATTCTTGTCAATGCGGTGAGTGATATTTTGAGTTTCTCTATCGTTCCGATTACGAATCGACAAGATCCCTTTGCGAAAATTTCTTCCGATGCGACGCTTACCGTCGGAAGTGATGCGAATTTGTACAGTGATCGCGATATTTATTTGCGGGCGCAAAACGGGACGGCGAAAGCGACGGCATCCGGAGATACAAAATCTTGGACGACGGCGCTTCGCGATTTATTTACCGATGGGTATAAAGTCGGGAAGACGGAAAAAACCGAGCGTGCCGATGTCGTGATGAACGGGCTGGCGCAAACGGGAATTCATCGCTGTAAATCCATCACAATCGGCGGTGAAATGAATGCGGACGGACGCTGGGTGACGACCGTCTCAAGCGACGGTGATATTTCGTATACATACAGCGAATCGAAACCCGTCGACAACGATCTCTTTACGCGCTACGACGAGCTCAAACGTCTTATTTCCGATTACGGCGGCGATGAGGGCGCGAAAGCGGCATATCAGGCGGAGCTCGAATTCCTCGAAGAAAAAATGGTCGAATCGGGTCTCGGATATTATGAAACATCGACGACGACGGATTCGGTGACGAACGAAACGGTGACGAAGAAACGTTTTGTCCGGATGTCGTACAGCGGCACTTCCGAGCTTGCCGATGCGAAAGTCATGGTGACGTATGACGATATTGCAAGGTCCAAAGCACAAATGGACGGCGAAGTCGCAAAGATTGATACCGAGCTTACTACGCTTTCGGCCATTAAAACGAAAAAAGAATCGATTGATACTCTTTCGGAAACGGCGATGAAAAAAGCCGATCTGAAGGATGAAGCCGCGCATGATTTGGAAGTGGCCAAAATGATTCTCGATTCGGAGGCCGAGCGGGAAGGGCTGTCGCGAGACGCATATCTCGAGAAATATTCCGATTCGGAAAAAGTGAAAAAGTACAATCAATATGTGACAGCTTATAATACGGCGGAGGCCGAGAATACGACGGCGCAGACGAATTTGGCGAATGCAAAAAAGGAATACGGCAGCTTGGTGACAGAGTATAATACCGCTTATCGTGAAAATCTTTCGGGCGATTCGTCCGATTTCAGTGAGGCGGAATACGATTCGAAAACGGGGACATTGATAAGCCGGAAACTGAGCTGTCAATCCGTGCTTCAGGCTTATTTGAATAATATCGAGACGCTGAAAAAGCAGGTCACGGCGACGGAAGCATTTTTTGCGGCCGGCGGTACCGAGAGCGAAGACGGTATTTTCTCCAAAGGCGGAGAGACGGTGAAGACAGTCGATGTATCCGGGGCTCCCGTTTCCGAAGGTGCGGAAGGCGCATACTATTTGCTACACAAAAACGTCTACAAACAAATGATTCACGATATTGTCGTCGACGATGTGACGGCGGTCGTGGGCGATATTCTTTTCGAAGGTGATAATGTCTACGGGACGGGGAGATTGTATGCCGAGCGGGATGCGACCGTCACGGTGACGAATAATTCTCCGAATCATCTCAAGATCGGAAATATTTCCGTTATCGGGCGCAGCGGCACGAGCGGCACGGACCAGGGCGGCGGCGTGTATTTCAACGGCAAGCATTTGAAGACGGCGGGAAAGACTGTGGCCGATCAAATCAAGGCGCTCAATAAAGATTCGTCGAAAACCGTCGGCTTTGCGGAAGTTCGCACGGCGGAAACGGAAGAGGCGGCCAAGGTGATAATTTCCAATACCTTCCACCCGAGTGCACATCTTGTAGACGGCACGCCGATGTATATGGC
>CAVHIJ010000031.1:10497-14560 GCA_963635945.1 bacterium
GTATATGGCCTCCGATATATCGCTCACCGGATATATTTACAATCCGGACGGCTCCGTCACGGTGACGGGCGATTACGGCGATATAAAAAATACGGGCACGATTTATGCAGGCTCCGTGGACATCAATGTGAAGAACGGCGATTACATCCAATCGTACGACACGGCGAGAAACGGCAGCATCACGAGTATCGGCGGCAATCCGATCACGGCGGACGGCTCGCAAGTAACGTCTGTCGGCCCCGGCATCCAAGCGAACGGCAATATTCTCATCACGGCGCGCTATCTTAATATCAATTCGGATATTATAAGCGGCACGGCCTCGCGCGATGTCGTGATTCCGGCCGATTACAAACTGTATTACATGAACGGAGACGATAAGACATACGTGACGGCTGACGCAATTACGGAGGATATCGCGATACATACGATTTACGTCGCGGACAATGCCGGAAACACGATCGAATCGCTCACCTACGATGCGAATACAGACCGTTTCGTCTTGGAAGATACGGAAATTCGTGGCGGGCATATTTCTCTCGTCGGGACGATTTTGAATACGACACCGGAAAGGGACGGCAAGGCGGCCGCAAAAATCGAAGCGCTCGACGGCTACGGCAGCATCAAGGTCACCAATAATTCGAATAAAGATTTGGAACTCGGCACGCTTTCGACCGGTGAAGGGAAAGAAGGCAAGATTGAAATCACGGATCTCGACCGCTCGACGGGAAAAATTCTTCGGAAAACCATTTACATGAGAAACGATGAAGGAAATATCACGGAAAATATAAAAGAATATTCCGACGGAGCGCCGACCGGTGATTCGAGACTCATTGAATATACTGACGCAGGCGATGTCGTCGAATATGCTCCGGCTTCCGGCAGTTATTACAATTATCAAATCGGGCAGGACCAGAGTGCGACGTATACCTATACGCTGAATGATACCCGCTTCGATCTCTGGGGCATTTTGGATAAAGCGCCGACCGGAGAAGAAATGAAAAAAAAGGGTGCTCGAGAGGAAGAAACGCCGGCCGGTGATCCGCGTGCTTTGCAGGGCGGTGCTTTCGTCGGGACGTCGAATAATGTGGGAGAAATCCAGACGGAGGGCGACCAATATCAAATTTCCACCAAAAAAGTGAAAGGCGTCAAGACGTTTGACAGTTTTACCAAAGAATCCACGCGACTGTGGTATTCGTTCTGGCTCTGGAAAAAATTTAATTACACCTTGGTCGAAAAAGCGACGAATACGGATATCACGCAATATTCCGTGAAAGCGGATCATAAGATCGGTATCGGTTTCTTCGGAAATGCGACGGGCGGCACGATTTCCGTCATCGGAAACAATCAAAATGTGCTGCTCTCCGGGGATCTCAATGCCGGTGCGGGCACCGTCTCGCTTTCCGGAAACAATATCACACGGAAGGCGGATACTTCTCTCATTCGGACCGGTACGCTTACGCTTGCGGCTGTGGGGAATGCGGGGACGACGGATACAATGATTCGCACGAATGCGGCGAATGTGTCCGGCAGCGCGACGGGCGGAAATTTTGCCGTCGATGTCGTTTCGGGCTCCGTCAATCTCGGAACCGTCTCAGCAAAAGATACGGTTTCCGTCAAAGCGCAGACGGGAGATATCCTGCAAAAAGCGGGAAATACCGTTTCCGCAAATCGCGTCGAGCTCAATGCGGCGGGCGCCGTGTACGGGACGGATGCAAGCGGAAATACCGTTTCCTTCAAGATCGCGACCGGACAAAAAGAAGGCGAAGCATACGGGCTCAAAGTGAATGCGGTCGGTGATATCAATATCGAAAATACGAGCGGCGATCTCTACATCGACAGCGTCGTTTCCGAAAACGGAAGCGTGAGCCTTACGACGAACGGCAGTTTCCTCGACAATAATTTCACGGATTACACGAATGAGAGTGCGAAGGAAAAACTTTTGCATTGGACGAAGGAAGCGGTGCTGGAAAATGCGGATACGACGATTTCCAAGCAAAAAAATCTTCTCGCAGCCAAAGTGAAATCAAAATACAATGATTACACGAGAATCAAAACATATGTGACGGACGGAAAATTTGCGTTGGACGATGCGACGAAGGAAACGATGCGCACGGCCGGCATGACGGATGCGGATATCGAAACGTATGTGTCCGAAAAGCAGGCGCGCTATGAGGAATTGGTCAGGGCCGGCGTCGACAAATGGGAGGAAGTGGGCGTCAAATCGTATCTTTCTTCCATCGAAAATGCGACGGATGACTACGCGGAGGCCGGTCTTTTCGGAAACGCCTCGCTTGAAAAGACGGCGCTTTCCGGTGACACGTATCTCACGGCGGATGAAAAAGCCGATTGCCTCGTGGGCTCGGCCGTTTCCGCCAAAGCGCTCCTCGTGACGCTGACGCCGGGCTCCATCAAAGAAGGCATCACGGATACAAATGTGTCGCTCAAGGAAACTCCGCATGTTTCCGGGACATCGGTTTCGCTTCATGCAAAAGGTTCGGATGACGGAGCGGCGGGCAGCGGCAGTATCGGTGAAAAGAAAACGGGCATCACGGTCGATTTGTCGAATCCGGAGAAACTTACGGCCGAAGAAATGCTGGCACTTTCGACAGCCGAGCGCGGAGATTTCTCCGTCAACGGGAATAAAGTCACGGTGACAAGCATCCGCCCGATCGATGCGGAAACAACGGGCGTCATGACGGCGATTGCGGAAAACGGCGCGATTTATCTCTCCGGCGTCGGCGGATTTACGGCGGGAAGCACTTTCCAAGCGAAAGATGAAATTCGCCTCAAGACCTCCGGGAATCTTTCGGATATCACGGTCGGCTCCGATACGCAGACGGTCCTCGAATCCGGGGAAGGTGCGATTTCCGGCGTCACGGTGACGGGAGCGGGCGTCCTCACGGCGCGCGCCAAAGGCGGCGTCGACATTTCCAAATCGGACGGCGATCTCATCATCAATACGGTGTACGCCGCTGAGGGCGATGTGTCTTTGAATCTCAATAACAGCGGAAGCTTGCTCGCCGTTTCCGGAAACGATGACGAAAGCAAAGGCGCGGAGCAGGGGACGACATTCCTCAATATCGAAGGGGAAAATATCACCGTTTCCGGCGCGACGAATATTCAGGGTCAGGCGACGGAAGGCGTAGCGGAAAATACAAATTCCATCGGACTGAAAGTGACGGGCCACAAGAATGATGACGGCACGACGACGGCCGGGAAAATTTCGGCCCAGACTTCCGGCACAGCCGATGTGACGATTTTCGGTGAATCGGCATCGGCAGATACGAAAATTTCCGGTGCTAAAACCAATCTCACCAATCGCGGCACGATAACGGCCGGCACCTACACCGGGACGGAGAGTCTTGCCGTCTATAACACGAAAGACGCGACGATTTCGGGCGGGACATATTCCTCGAAGAAAACGGATCTCACGAATAAAGGCACGATCACGGGCGGAATGTTTACGGCGACGGAAAATGCGACGGTGAGCAATTCCGGCACCATGTCGGGAGCCGCCGTCACGGCGAATACGGATGTTTCCGTTTCCAATACGGGGACGATTGACAATACGAATATCACCGCGAAAAATAACCTGACGGTTTCCAATACGGGAACGGTCAAAAATACGAATCTGACGGCCGAGGGCGGCACGATGGCGATCGCAAACAGCGAAAACGGCGCGATGTCCGGCGGCACATACAGCGCGAAAAACGATTTGACGTACACGGGAACGGGCGCCGCGACGGGGACGGATCTTTCCGTTTCCTCCGGTTCCGGAAAAGTCACCATGACGTCCGACACGGATCTTTCTGTGAAAAAATTTGTGGCAGGCGGAACCGAAGCGAGCAGCGTTTCCGGAAACGGAAATGTCACCGTCACCGAAGCGACCGTTTCCGGAAATCTTTCGCTTACGGCGGGCGGCAATTTGTCCGCCGGAACGGATGCGAAAAAAATCGAATCTCTCGCCGGCTCGCTTACTTTCGAAAGCGGCGGCGATACGACGATCATGACGGCCGAAGCTGCGAATGCGATTTCCGCAACGTCCCAAGGAACACTTTCGGCG
>CAVHIJ010000032.1:0-2623 GCA_963635945.1 bacterium
GAGAGACCGTACGTCCGTTTCCGAAAATTTCATAAGAATCGGCTCTTGCAAAAAAAGAAATTTTCGCAGGCTATTTTCTTTATACACCAAACGCCCAAGCGGCGCTTTTTTTATGTGCCGAAAATCAAGGATGGTTTGCTGTATATTTTCGGCTTTTTTGCCTTATATTTTCGGCTTTTGTGTTATAATGAAACAATAAATTGTCGTATATGAGGCACAGAAGGAGAGAGGGAACAGTATGAACATCATTCAGGCGGGAGATCCGATTTTGGCGGCCGTCGCCGAACCCGTGACCGTTTTCGATAAAAAACTGAAATTTTTGTTGGAGCAAATGAAGAAAACGCTATATGAAGCGGATGGGGTGGGACTGGCCGCACCGCAGGTCGCCGTTTCCCTTCGCGTATTCGTCGCCGATGACGGAGAAACGGGATTTGACGAATACATCAATCCGACATGGGAACCGATCGGGGATGAGATGATTTTGGATTCGGAGGGCTGCCTTTCCGTCCCGAATTTATACGGGGATGTGAATCGATATGCGAAGGTAGTGGTTTCCTATCAGGATCGACACGGGAAGAAACGAAAAAAAGAGGCCGAAGGATTGCTCGCAAGATGCATTCAACATGAGACCGATCATTTAAACGGCATTTTGTTTATCGAAAAAGCCGTGACGCTTCGCAAAGGAGCCAAATCCGATGAATAAATCTTTGCGCATCGTTTTTATGGGGACGCCGTCTTTCGCATTGGCGCCGCTTCGCATGCTTTGCGAAAACGGATACACGCCCGTCGCTGTCTACACGCAGCCTGATAAAGTGAATCGTCGCGGCGGGAAAATATCTTTTTCGCCGGTGAAAGAATATGCGCTCGAAAAAGATATTCCCGTCCTGCAGCCGCTGACTTTCCGCGATGAGGAAACGGTGGAAACGCTTCGCGCGCTTTCGCCCGATGTCATTGTCGTCATCGCATACGGGAAAATATTGCCGCAGACCGTGCTGGATATTCCCACGTACGGCGCTTTGAATATTCATGCATCGCTCTTGCCGAAATATCGCGGCGCGGCGCCCGTGCAGCGCGCCATTATCGATCGGGAAAAAGAAACCGGCGTGACGCTCATGAAATTGGATGCCGGTATGGATACGGGGCCCATGATTTCACGCGTTTCCGTCCCGCTCGGTATTACGGAAACGTCCGGTGATTTACTGAATACATTGGCCGATCTCGGGGCGAAAGAACTTTTGCGCATTTTGCCGAATTTGGCTAAAGCGATGGAAAAGGCCGTGCCGCAGGATGAAAAGGCGGCGACGTATGCCGAAAAGCTCACAAAAGAAATGGGATGTCTTGATTGGACGCAGCCGGCGGATGTGTTGCACGCTTTGATTCGCGGTATGTATCCTAATCCCGGGACCTACACATTTTTCCGCGGAAAACGCCTCAAAATTCATCACAGTTTCCTTACGGATTCGGAAACGAAAGAAGCACCGGGGACCGTCGTTTCCACGGAAAACGGAAAGCTTTACATGGCGGCGGGCCGCGGTGTCTTGGGCATCGACCGCTTGCAGCCGGAAAATAAAAAAGAAATGGATACCGCCGATTTTATCAACGGGTATCAGGTGAAAACGGGAGATCGATTTGGAAACTAAAACCGCAAGACATCTTGCTTATGACGTATTGCATGCTGTATTGGTGAAGGGCGCCTATGCGAACTTGGCCTTACAGCAGATTTTGCGTGCCGAAATTTCCAAAGAAGACCGTAAATTTTTGACGGAACTTGTCTACGGGACGATCCGCCGCTTGAATGTCCTGGAATGGAATGCGGCGCAAATTTCCGCGCGCCCCGTTTCTTCCGTTGACGATAAAGTCCGCATTCTTTTGTGCATTGGGCTCTATCAGATTTTATACATGAACAGTGTCCCGGATTCGGCGGCTGTGAATGAAACGGTGAAAGTCGCGAAAAAAGTGACGCATGCGGGAAATGTGAAATTCGTCAATGCGGTTCTTCGAAATTTTCTTCGGAAACGTGAAACACTCAAGCTTCCCGATGACGGCATTCTTCGCGACAGTCTGGCGCTCAATATGCCGGTGTGGCTGATTCGCCGCTGGAGCCTGGCATGGGGGAGGGAAAAAGCGCTTTCCGTCTTGCGTGCTTTTAATGAAATACATCCCGTGGATATTCGTGTGAATACGCAAAAAGCAAATGTTTCCGAACTTTTTGCCGAGCTGACGGAGGTCGATGCTTCGCCGGCCCCGATTGCTTGGTGCGCAAACGGACTTACCTTGGCGGACGGCGGTGTTTTTTTCCGCGGAAATTTTTTGCGCGAAGGAAAAGCCTATGTGCAAAATAGGGCCTCTATGATTCCCGCTTTGGTTTTGGATCCCAAGGCCGGCGAACGCATTTTGGATATGTGTGCGGCGCCCGGAAGCAAGACAACGCAAATGGCCGATATGATGCAAAATACCGGTCGGATTACGGCATGGGATTTGTACCCGCATAAAGTAAAATTAATCCGCGAGAATGCGAAACGAATGGGGCTTTCCGTCATTTTCGCCGAAGCCAAAGATGCGACGGTGCCGGACATTAAGGAATCGGGCGCATACGATAAAGTGCTTTTGGATGCGCCGTGCT
>CAVHIJ010000032.1:2633-14375 GCA_963635945.1 bacterium
GCCGTGCTCCGGCCTTGGTGTCCTCGGGCGAAAATCTGAAATTCGTCACCGCCGAAACGAAAAAGATTTGGAAACGTTTCCCGCTTTGCAAAAAAAACTCATGCGGGCGGCTGCGACATACGTCAAGCCGGGCGGCATTCTTGTCTACAGCACCTGCACATTGGAAAAAGCGGAAAATGAAGATATGGTTTCTTCTTTTTTGAATGCGCATACCGAATTTGAAACGGTGCCTTTTTCCGTCGGAACACTGGAGGCGCCCGGCGGCATGCTTACCCTTTGGCCCGACATTCACGAATGCGACGGATTTTTTACGGCCAAACTTCGGAGGAAATCATGAAAATCAATGTATGGGGACTTCCTCTTTCCGAGACGCAAAGGATCATCACGGGCGCCGGGTTTCCGAAATTTCGCGCCAAACAATTGTACGATTATTTATATAAACGCCATGTCTACGATTTTCGTGAGATGCTGCAATTGCCCGAAATGCTGCGTTCATGGCTTTGCGAAAATGCCGCCGTCGATAAACCGGTGACGGTGGGGCATGAAATTTCCGACGACAGCGATACGCAAAAACTTTTGCTGCGCCTTTCCGACGGGTCTTTGATAGAAACTGTGCGCATGCATCACGATTACGGGAATTCGATTTGCGTCTCGACGCAGGTCGGCTGCGCCATGGGGTGCGTATTTTGCGCATCTACGCGAAACGGATTGGAGCGAAATCTCACGGCGGGCGAAATGCTGTCCGAACTTTTCGCTTTTCGGGAAACATCCGATGCGGCGATTCATTCCATCGTCCTCATGGGGAGCGGCGAGCCGCTGGAAAATTACGAAAACGTCTTGGAATTCATCCGCTTGGTTCACGATCCCGATATTTTAAATCTTTCGTATCGGGGTATTACGCTATCGACTTGCGGAATCGTGCCGCAGATTTATCGGCTGGCCGATGAAAATTTGCCGATTACACTTGCGATTTCCCTTCATGCGCCGAATGATGAAATCAGAAACAGAATTTTGCCCGCGAGCCGCCGGTATCCGATTCAAACAGTGACAGATGCGGCGCTTTACTATTTCCGCACGACCGGTCGGCGCGTGACTTTTGAATATATTTTGATAGACGGCGTGAACGCATCTGTCGAAAACGCCGAAGAACTTTGCGAACTTTTGGGAGATATGCCTTGCCATGTGAATTTGATTCCCATCAACGGGACGGAACATATCAAATTATTTGCACCGAGCGGAAATCAATGCGAACGTTTCCGCAAAATATTGGAAACAGCGGGGAAGACCGCCACGCTGCGGCGGCAAATGGGCGATGAAATTCAAGCCGCCTGCGGTCAGCTGAAACGTCGGTATTTCGACAAATCGTAAAATCGGAAACAATACACTTTTTTATCCGAATACGCAACTTTTTATGAAAGAGGATACAGAAATGGCGGGAAACAGGAAAAATAAAGATGAAATTTTATCGAATGACAGCCTGAGTTTATTCGGTGCGGAAGACGATACCGATTTATTTTCTTCCGACGAAAAAATCGAATCCGAAAATGAAAACGAAACCGCTTCCGTCGATAAAAATCTCGATATTGTGAAATTTCAAGCCATCGGTCTCGAATCCGTTTCCGATCCCATGTCCCTTTTTGCCGGTTTCAAAACGCTCAAAGTCATTACTTTTTCATCCGGGGAAACCATGATTCGGAAAATGGTGCGGCTTTTCGATTCTGTGGAAATTATATTCGGAAATGAGAATGTTTTAGGCGGAATCAAAGAAAAATTGATTGAGCAATACGCCATCATTAAAAATGTCCAGGCGGAAAATTCGAAGAGCAAAAATTTTCTTTTCAATCAAATCGCTGATGGGAAGCTTTCTTTCTATGTGACCAAATTGAATGATCATACGAGCCATCAGAAAATTTATTTGCTTTCCGATGATGAAAACGGAAAATATCGAGTGATTACAGGGAGCGCCAATTTTTCGCTTACGGCTTTCGGCGGTCGTCAATTGGAAACGATTTGTGTCGCCGATGATTTCCGCACCTATGATATTTATCGGGATTTGTATGAAAAAACAAAGCAATTAAGCACGCAGCATATCGATGCGGACACGGTCAGGGAACTTGATTTGGAACATTTGGAAACACTCCCGGCCGTCCGCGAAGTGAAAGAAGTCAAATGCCTGCTTGTCGAAGAGGCGCCGCGAAATAAGACGGTAGATGCCTATTACATTCAAACCGAAAAATTCAACGATTTTTTGAAGGAGAATAAAATCGATCTTGATGAATTGCCGGTACGGAAAAACGGTACGTCCCTGATTTTGTATGAAGATATCAAGAAACTTACGTCCGACGCCAAAACCGCATTTACGAAAAAAGAAGAAGTATTGAAGGTATATCCGCAATTTTATTTTGATGTGGAGAAATCGACTGTTTTTTATAATGATGAACCGGTTGATTTGGAAAATATTTCCGAAGCGGATGTAGCTTCCGATGTAGCACTTTTTAAAAATTTTTTCGAAGGTTATTTCGATCCGGAATCGGAATTTTGCGGAGATATTATCAACGGTGTCAGAAAATATTACGCCACCGTTGTCTATGCATTCAGTGCACCGTTTCTTTCGGTGACCCGTGCTCGCTGTCCCGCCTATGTGGAAGTGATTAATTACCCGATGTTTTTGCTGCTTCACGGAATTACCAATGCGGGAAAAACTTTTTTGACGCGTTTTATTTTGCATACCATGTTCAATGAATACCAAGTCAATGTGAGCGGAAGAAACGGTTTGATTCAAACGGCGCATGCGGAAGATAACGCGCCGACAAAATTACAGAAGAAAATTCGTCTTTGCAAAGGGACGCCGCTTATCGTCGATGAGCTGAGTAACGATCGATGGAAAAAATACGGAGAAACATTCATCAAAACGGATTACACGTATGAAGAACATTTGTCCCCGGTGATTTTTACGACTAATGATGTCAGCCAAATCGACGAAGCTTTGAATAAAAGAGCGGTAGCATTTGATATCAATATCAAAACGGAACGTATCAGTAATCTGAAAAACAATATGCGCATGAAATCATTGCAAAATATGACGGGTGCATTATACAAATTGTATTTGAAAAAAATGTTGGAAGCGTATCCGAAATTTTTGGATGCCCTACACGATGAAAGCAGAAAGTATGCTCCGGATATTTTTGCACTTTCTTCCGGCATTCTGAAAGATATATTTCAAAAATTCGGATATACCGATGAAAGGTATGTTGATATTTATACGGTTTTATATTACATGACGAGTGCGAATGAAGAGGAAAACATAAAAGATTTTGTAGAGCTTTACAAAAAGGATCATGAATCGTGGATCATTGATCGGAAACACAATTTCCTCCGCATAAATTTTGAAAGCAAATGGGATGCCCGCGATTTTCAGAGAAAATACGGTTCTCGTTTGGTGCAATGGAATAAGGGACCGTATATCACCATGGAAATCGATAAAACGGAATCCTATTTTGATATAAAAATAGATTCCCCGAGTTTTCTGCAACGGATTTTCAAAGGACATTGAATTCGGAACGGAACGTGAATGTCATCGCGGTATAGGAGGTAGTTATGAAATATAAAATCTTAAGCGTTCTTTTATTAACGGCGTTTTTTCAAACAGGCTGGATATCGGCCGCCGATGTTGCTGCGCCGAAAGTGCCGGCCGGACATATTGCCGATACGGAATCGACCGATGCGCCCCAAAAAGGCGATGAGGAAAAAGTGATCAAGGCCGATGATCCGTCGGAAAAAGAAGATGCGGAAAAAGAAGATGCGAAGAAAGACGGAAATGCGAAGAAAGACGGAAAAGATAAAAAAGAAGCGAAAGAAAAAAAGGAGACGGAAGAGCGGGAAAAAATTTTCGATATTGATGCATCTCCGTTGCAGCAGATTGATTTTACCGTAAAGGGCGTTTCTTTGGGACAATCTTTCCATGAGGCCGCAGGGCATCTGGGGAAACCTGTTTCCGAAAAATCAGGTGCCGTGCGGGGTGAATACGGATGGAAAGATATGTCCGTGCGTTTTGTTTCCGAAATGGCGGCCAAATACGATGACGAGCTGAAAGCGGGAGCGGATGCGGTCTATCTTTCCGGAAAATCGGTCAAAACGGCGCGCGGCATTTCAGTCGGAAGCCGCCGTGAAAATATCCTTCGTCTCTACGGCAGGCCGGCGCGCGTCCTCTGGGACGGCACGAAGGGCTGTTTCTACATGATTTATCTCAAAGGTAATCAAATGCTTCTTTTCACTGTGGAAAAGGAGAAGGTGAAAGATATCCGTATCACTTATAAAGACGATCGGTTTATGGAGGAAATGGCGAAGGAAACGACGGCTGCCGATTTTCGTATCGCCGGGTATCGGCTACGCGATGTTTTTTCGGAACATTCCTTTGAAACTTGGCTTCGCAAAGCGACCAATCCCGAAGAAGAAATCATTTATTATTTGGGGTACGGCATTAATACGAATGTGAAAACGCATCGAATCAATGCGATGTTTTTGACGGATCCCGCCATGCCGACTACGAGGGGAATTGCCGTCGGGGATCTTGTTTCCACTTTGGAAACGGTCTACGGTGCGCCGGATAAGGTGGAAGTCAATCGGATGTCCGGCATCCCGGAGCCGGCGTATATTTATTTTTCTGCCGATGAAGAGGATGTTTTGATTTTCTATATCAACGGGAAAGATCGCACGGTGCGAAGTGTCGTCGTCATGCCGAATCCGATCGGGCCGCGTTTGGAAAAAAATAAAAATGGCGATAAAGAAACTGCGCTAGCCGCAAAATAATTTTACGCAAAAAAAATCGTGCTTCCCTTGGCGAAAGGAGAGCACGATTTTTTTGTTTCTTAAAATTTTTTATAAAGGAGTCGTACGGAATTCATGATACAGAGAATCGTGACGCCGACGTCGGCGAAGACGGCGACCCACAAATTGGCGAATCCGCCGAGTCCCATCAGCATGACGGCGATCTTGATGGCGAGCGCGAAGACGACATTTTGTCCGGCTACGGAGAGGACTGTTTTGGCAATCTTGACAGATTGCGGAATGCTCATCACGTCGGTATGCAGGAAAACGATATCGGCGGCTTCGATGGCTGCATCGGCACCGCTTCCCATCGCAGCGCCCGTATCAGCGCCGGCCAGGACGGGGGCGTCATTGATACCGTCGCCGACATAGAGGACGGTGCCGTGTTTCTCGCGGATTTCTTTCATTTTCGCCAATTTTTCATCCGGCAGCAATCCGGCGTAAATTTCAGTTATTGCCAATTCGCGGCCGACGGCATTGGCGTTCTTTTTTTCGTCACCTGTCAGCATGACAGGAAGAATTCCTGTTTCTTTCAAGGCGGAAACGGCTCGCGCGGCATCTTGTTTTATGCCATCCGAAATGATGAGGCTCCCGAGTAAAATCGAATCCATGGCGAGCCAAATTTCGGTGCCCGCAGAGTCTTTCGATTCCGTTACATCGATGCCGCAATCTTTCATGAGACGTGCGTTTCCAAGAGATATGACGGCGCCGTCCGAATCGCCGACGATTCCTTTTCCGGCGGTTTCTTTTACGCCGGTCATCGGAGGCAGGGGAAGATGTCTTTCGGCTGCTGCTTCGGAAATGGATTTTGCGATGGGGTGCGTGGAAAAGGTTTCCGCAGCCGCCGCGAATGCCAAAATTTCATCTTTCGTCACGTCGGCGACCGGACGGACGTCGCGCACGATAAATTTTCCTTCCGTCAGCGTACCTGTCTTATCCATGACAGCGACTTTCGTGTGTGCGGCAGATTCTATGGATGTCCCGCTTTTAAATAGAATCCCTTTTTCGGATCCGGCGCCGATGCCGGCAAAAAAGGAAAGGGGCACGGAAATGACGAGTGCGCAGGGGCAGCTGATCACGAGGAATGTCAAGGCCGTATAAATCCACGGCTGCCAAGCGTCATCTGTCAAAAGCGGCGGCAGCACGGCGACAAGTAGTGCACAAAGGACGACGAGCGGTGTATAAATTCGGGAGAAACGCGTGATGAAACGATCCATTTTCGGTTTGCCGGCCACTGCATTTTCCACGGAATCCAAAATTCTGGACACCATGGATTCGGAAAGCGTTTTTTCGACGCGCAGTTTCAATAGGCCGTTTTGATTGACGCATCCGGAATCGACGGAATCTCCGACGCCGACGGTTACGGGTTTGGGTTCGCCGGTGATGGGGGAGGTATCGATATGAGAATTTCCTTCGATAATAATTCCGTCGAGCGGAATGCGGTCGCCGGGGCGAATCAATAATACATCGCCGATTTTCGCCTCTTCGGCCGGAATGGTTTCCGTTTCTTCTCCGTAAAATCGCTGCACGGTTTCGGGGCGTAAATCCACTGCGTCCATGATTCTGTCGCGGCTTCTGTCGGAGGCGCGGTCTTCCATGTATTCACCGATGCGATAAAACATCATCACGCCGACGGCCTCTGACATTTCTCCGATACAAACGGCGCCTAATGTGGCGACGGACATCAGGAAATTTTCGTCGAAGATTTCTCCGCGGAGTATATTTTTTCCGGCTTTCAGCAAAATTTCTCCGCCGAAAATCAGGTAAGAAATGCCGAAACAAATTTCTTTTTGAAAAGGAAACAAAGACGGTATGATTCCCGATGTGTGTTCCGCCGACAGGCCGAGAATAAATGCGAGAAACGCGGTAATGTAGGCCGCTTTTTCAAAAGGAGATATTGTTTCATCGCCCGATTTTTGTTTTCTTTTTGCGGCGGAAACTTTTTCAATGACAGTTCCGTTTTCGACTGTATTGCAGGCATGAATCAAATCGGGAATCAGCGCGTCGGGATTTTCCGCCGTGAGTTTCAATTGTTTTGTCGCATAGGAAACGGTCGCCGATAATACGCCGGGGTATTCATTGATAAGACGTTCCAATTTGGCGGCGCAGGCGGCGCAATCGAGAGACGGCATGGCATACGTTTCCGTTTTGTAGGTTGTATTCGATTCATCCGGCAGCAATCCGATGTCGGCATCTATATGATGTGCGGTTTCCAAAACGGCGGGAATCAGGCGATTGGGATCTTCTTTGGAAATGATACGCAATTCTTTTGTGATAAAGCTGACGGACGCAAAATATACGGCGGGCATTTCACGAATTTTTCCTTCCAATTTGGCCGCGCAGTCACGACAATTTAAATGGGAAAGCCGATAATGTATGTGCAGATAGCCTTCTTCGAGAAACAGGCATTTGCAATGTGATAAATCTTTGCCGCATATTTCGCAGCTGTCTTCCGTTTCTTCATGAAGAATATGTCCGAGGGCACGTCTTTCATCGAGCTCAATTTCGGATTCGCTTTTCATGACGTCCGTACGGTCTTTTTCGTAAAGAACCAGTTCGGTATCGTTTTCGTGAGTATGTGCCGGCGTTTGTTCATCGTGGTGATGATGACCGCATCCGCATTCGCATGCATGGGCATGTTCTTCGTGGTGATGATGATCGCATTTGCATGCATGGTCGTGATTTTCTTTTTTATGTTCCATAATGTCCTCCGTCTTTCAGTAAAAAAGAAGTAGGTTTCCCTAAAAATTATTTTTCACAAGATTATTTTAGCACCGGTTTTCGCAATGTCATAATATGCATCTTATTCGCAATTTTTGAATCGAGGGAAATATCGGTATCAAATTTTCCTTTGATTGTATACTGTTCATGCATATAGGAATTTATTCTTTTATATGGTAAAATATCGACAGAGTTGTTTCTCATATGAGGTGTAAGATGAAGGTATATATTCGTGTCCGTCATTCCGGCGAATGCTTCAATCAAAATTGCTTCGATGCTTTAATAGGCTGTGAGCAGCTTGCCATTGAGACGGTGCCTTTTCGTGCGGTCTATGCGATTGAAGATTATGATCCGAAGGATCCCATCGTGGGGTCTTTGCAGGATACGGAAGTCGCCATGGAATCTTTGGGACTCTCGCTCCCGCTTTTGGATTATCCGGAGGAACTTTCATCTTTTTTGGGTCGTAAAATTTGGAAATCTACACTTTTTAATATCACGTCCAGCACGGACGGGTGGCATGTTTTCGTGAAACCCGTTTCCGATATCAAGCGTTTTTCCGGAACGATTTTGGATAATTCCGAAGATGCCATCAAATTGGGCGGCGGCGTGGAAGATATCGAAGTGTGGTGCAGTGAAAAAGTCAATTTCCTTTCCGAATGGCGTCTGTGGGTCATGGAGGGAACTATTATCGGTCTCACACCGTATCAGGGACGTTGGGATGTATTCCCGGATGCGGAGATTTTGAAACAGGCTGTTTCTGAATTTAAATCGGCGCCCGCAGCGTATGCCTTGGATTTCGGCGTCACCGATGACGGGCGTACGCTTTTGGTCGAAGCAAGCGACGGATACAGTCTCCGCAGTTTCGGGCTGGATCCCGCTTTATATGTACAATTTTTGGCTACGAGATGGCGGGAATTGACGGCCGATAAAAATGAAGCCGGCGTTTGAATGGATGTCGGTGTTTTTATTTTCCGTTAGGGAAGCGCTGATTTAATCGTTACCTTGGTTTGCGATAAGCATAATGATGCAAGACAAGGAAAAGGACGACGAGAATAGTGAGCTATTTAAGGAGTCCCTTGACGCAGTATTGCATTATTATGCCGCAAAGCAAGATTCTTCGATTAAATCAGTGGTTCCTTAGAGTGATGAGAGGTTTTGTATGCGGATATCGTCGGATTTGATTGAACGCGTGCGGGACAGTATCAATATCGTGGATGTGGTTTCTTCTTACGTTCCTTTGAAGAAAAAGGGAAACAGGTATTGGGGATGCTGCCCGTTTCATCATGAACGTACGCCTTCTTTTTCCGTGTCGCCCGATCGCGGCCTCTTTTATTGTTTCGGCTGCCATGCCGGCGGGACTGTTTTCACCTTTTTGCAAAAAATGGAAAATCTGACATTTTCCGAAGCGGTGAAACAATTGGCCGATGCGGCGCATATCGATCTTCCGTCCGAAGAAATGTCGCCGGAAGACCGCGCGCGCGAAGCCGCAAAAGAAGCTATGTACGATGCGACGGCTTTGGCTTGTGATTATTTTCATAATTGTCTTTTGAAAACGAATATGGGGAAACCGGGTCTCGAATATTTTCATGCCCGCCATTTATCCGATGAGACGATTGAAGCGTTTCGGCTCGGTTTTGCGCCGCCGGCCTGGGATCGTTTGTTTTCCGATTTCACGAAAAAGAAAAATATGGCACCCAAAGTATTGACGGATGCCGGTCTTTGCGGAAACAGCAACGGACGTTATTTTGATATGTTTCGCAATCGCTGTATGTTTCCGATTCTGAATTTGCGAGGGAAACCGGTGGCTTTCGGCGGTCGCGTCATGGATGATGGGACTCCGAAATATTTAAATTCTCCCGAAACGCCTATTTTCAATAAACGCCGTCTTCTTTTTGCGCTGTTTCAGGCACTTCCCGAAATCCGCAAAAAAAGACAGGTGATTATGGTGGAAGGGTATATGGATGCTATTTCCCTTCATGCGCACGGTGTGACGAATGTCGTCGCCTCTTTGGGAACTGCATTTACGGAAGAGCAGGCAAAACTTTTGAAACGCTATGCCGATGAGGTCGTTTTTTGCTATGATATGGATGCGGCCGGGCAAAATGCGACGCGCCGCGCTTTGGAAATTGCGGGGCCCGTTGGTTTGAAACTTCGCGTGGCGCTTTTGGGCGAGGGGAAAGATCCGGATGAATTTGTAAATCTCCACGGAGCGGATGCGTTTTCGGAAGCCGTTTCGCAGGCGCAGCCGGCTATGGATTATATGTTTATGTCTTTGCAAAAAGAATTTGATGCCACGTCTTTGGAAGGACAGCAACAGATTTTGCAGGCGATGTTTGCGGTATTGACGGCGCGCGGCGATTCATTTTTGCTCGACGCTTTTATTCGCAAAATGGCGCAGACCCTCCGACTGGATGAAGGACTCATTCGAAGCGAGGCCACGCGGTATATCAAAAAGAATCATTCGAAAATGTATGTCCCGCAGCCGCGACGAGAGGAAACGGTTTCCGATAAATCGACTGAAAAGCAAACAATATTGGAGGAAGGTTTCCTGCGGTATTGTCTGCATTATCGTAAATCGCCGGCCGATTGGGATGAAATGAAAGATTTCCCTTATGCGGATCCGTTTTGTGCCAAAGTGGCGAAAGCTATTGATGAAGCGGCGGAAACGGGGGCCTGGGACGAAAAACGGATAGAATCGTATTTGCCGCCGGAAGATGCGGAAAATTTTGCGAAATTTATTATGAAGGAAGAGTATATCGGCACCATGCCGGAGGAAGAATACGTGAGGCCTTTGCATTTATCGCGATTGCAGGCCGAATATAAAGAGCACACGGAACGCGCCGAAAGTCTGGCGTCGACCGATCCGGAAGCTTCCAAAGAAGAAATGCGAATCTGCATCCGATTAAACCGTGAAATTCGTTCGTTAAGCAATCGATAAAGGAGCAAAAGATGGCAAGAAAAAGAAATTTGGATATTTGGATAGAAGAGCTGTGTACGCTCGCCGATGCCAACGGACTTTTACCGAATTGCGATGTGATTTTGTTTTTGCAGCGAAAAGGCCTCGGCCCAAAAGAGCAGGATGCTATTTACGAAGCATTGGCTACCCGTCATATCGGAATTTCTTTTGAAACCGCATACGATGAAACGAAAGAAGAAGAAGAAGCTTATACGGATCGGGATTCCGATATTGTTTCCGATGTAGAATCCGATTCGGAAACGGAGGATGATTTCTCGGATGCCAATGCGGAATTATCGGGCGAAAATTCGGACGTGACGCCGGACGATACCGTACGCCTCTATTTAAAAGAAATCGGGCAGGTCCCGCTGTTGAAGCAGGAAGAAGAAATCGAACTGGCGCAGACGATTGAGCAGGGGCTTTCGCCGGATGCCACGGAAGCCGATAAAATTAAAGCGCTTCGGGCCAAGAAAAAATTATCGGATGCGAATTTGCGTCTCGTCGTTTCCATTGCAAAAAAATATTTGGGCCGCGGATTGCAATTCTTGGATTTGATTCAGGAAGGAAACCTGGGACTTTTGCGCGCCGTCGATAAATTCGATTATCGAAAAGGTTACAAATTCAGCACGTATGCGACGTGGTGGATTCGCCAGGCTATTACGCGTGCCATTGCCGATCAATCTCGCACGATTCGCGTACCGGTGCACATGGTGGAAACGATCAATCGCATCAATCGCACGTCCCGCCAATTATTGGCAGATTTAGGCCGCGAAGCGACAAATGAAGAAATTGCGGCCGCGCTTCATATGGATGTGCAGAAATTGCTCCGCATCCGCAAAATCGCACAGGAACCGCTCTCTTTGGAAACGCCTATCGGCGAAAAAGCGGATTCTCATCTTCGCGATTTCATTGAGGATCATGATGCCGTATCTCCCGATGACGCCGCCGGCTCGATTTTACTCCGCGAACAATTGGCGATGCTCATGGGCGAACTTTCCGAACGCGAACGTCAAGTGTTGGAGCTGCGTTACGGTTTAAAAGACGGACGCATGAAAACGCTGGAAGAAGTCGGATCTCATTTCGGCGTCACGCGTGAACGCATTCGCCAAATTGAAGGAAAAGCGCTGCTTAAATTGAAACGTTCGGCAAAGCCGTTAAAATAATATCAACGCAGGGAAATTAAGGAAGCGCTGATTAAAGCGTTATCTGATTTTGCGAAAAGCATATTTATGCAAGGC
>CAVHIJ010000033.1:0-14039 GCA_963635945.1 bacterium
ACGAGAATAGTAAGCTATTTAAGGAATCCTTTGACGCAGCATTGTATAAATATGCTGCAAAATCAGATTCTTCGATTTAATCAGTGGTTCCTTAACAATTCAGGTGTCGCCTGCGGCGACAATTCCTGTTTTAAAGCCTTCCTTTGAAGGAAGGTGGCGCGAAGCGCCGGAAGATAGAGTGGCTCGCAGAGCCACAATTTCAGCGCAAATGCAGAGAACGAGAATGCCTTTTTGCCGAAAGCAAAAAAGAAACCCCGAAGGGTTTCTTTTGATGTTTCAATGTTTCAATTTGTCAACCAATTTATCGATGAAGGAAGATCCCTTCCCTTTGTACTCTCGGATATCCTCGCCGGACATATCCGCGTATTTCAGGAGGGCTTCTTTTTGTTCGCCTTTGAGGTTTTTCGGGACGGTGACATTGACGATGACGTAGAGGTCGCCGCGACCGCTTCTCTGGAGGCGGGGCATGCCTTTTTCTTTGATGCGGAATTTGGTGCCCGGCTGCGTCCCCGCGGGAATTTGCAACTCGACTTTTTCATCCAACGTGTCGACGTGGATGACGTTTCCCAAAGCCGCCGTCGGGAAGGAAATATCGGCACGACGATACAAATCGTCGCCGTTTCTTTCAAATTCGGGATCGTCTTTGACGAAAATATAGACGTAGAGATCGCCCGCAGGTCCTCCCCGCATGCCGGGCTCGCCTTCACCGCCGATGCGCATCCGTACGCCGCTGTCGGCTCCGGCCGGAATATTGATTTCCAGTTTCTTGAGCTTTTTCTCAAGTCCCGTGCCGTGACAGGTGTGGCATTTTTCTTTAATGATTTTGCCGCGTCCGCCGCAATGACGACAGGTCACGACATTCACCATCTGGCCGAAAGGTGTGCGCTGTACGACGCGTTCTTGCCCCGTGCCGCCGCAATGCGGGCAAGTTTCCACCGATGTCCCCGGTTCGGCACCGCTTCCGTGACAATGGGAGCATGTCTCGTCTTTGCGGACAGAGAATGTCTTTTTGACACCCTTGGCCGCTTCGCGAAGCGTGATTTCCATATCGTAGCGCATATCGCCGCCGCGGACGGGTCCGTTTTGCTGCCGGCGACTCCCGCCGGTGAACATGTCGAAAATGTCGCCCATATCAAAATTGAAACCGCCGGAAAATCCGCTTGTATCAAATCCGCCGGGGCCACCGCCTCCGCCGCGCTGTGCCTGTTCATACGCATCATGACCGAGCTGATCGTACTGCGAGCGTTTATCCGCGTCCGAAAGCGTCTGGTACGCTTCATTCACCTCTTTGAATTTTTCGGCGGCCGACGGGTCGTCCTTATTCAAATCGGGGTGATACTTGCGCGCCAGTCTCCTATACGCTTTTTTGATATCATCCTCGGACGCCGTTTTACCGACGCCCAGGATATCGTAATAATCTTTTGCAGCCATGATACCTTCCTACATTATTTATTGTCGTCATCCACGACTTTGTAATCGGCGTCGACGACATTGTCGTCATCTTTCTTCGCCTGACTCTGTGCACCGGCAGCGCCCTCGGCACCCTGGGCACCTGCGGCCTGCTGCGCCTGCTGATAAAGCTTCTCGGTGAGCTCATGCAACGGTTTCGTCAAAGCTTCGGCATCGGCTTTAATCTTATCGATGTCATCGCCCTTGAGGCTTTCTTTCAATTTCTCAATGGCCGTATTCACTTCTTTCACCTTTTCCGCATCGCCTTTATCGCCGATATCGCGGACGGTCTTTTCCGCCTGGTAAACGAGCGCTTCGGCGTCATTTTTCGCCGTCACGGCTTCTTTGCGCTTCTGATCTTCCGCTTCATGAGCCTTGGCGTCCTGCTGCATCTTTTCGATTTCTTCGTCGGAAAGACCGGACGAAGAAGTGATGTCGATCTTCTGCTCTTTGCCCGTGCCGAGATCCTTAGCGGAAACGTGGACAATACCGTTCGCATCGATATCAAAGGAAACCTGAATCTGCGGTACACCTCTGGGTGCCGGCGGAATATCGGAAAGTTCGAAACGACCGAGCGTCTTATTATCCGCCGCCATCGAGCGTTCGCCCTGGAGGACGTGAATATCGACAGACGGCTGATTATCGCTGGCCGTGGAGAAAATCTGCGTTTTCTGCGTCGGAATCGTCGTGTTTCTCTTAATCATCGTCGTGAAGACGCCGCCCAGCGTTTCAATACCGAGGGACAGCGGCGTGACGTCCAAAAGGAGGACATCTTTCACTTCGCCTTTCAGCACGCCCGCCTGAATGGCCGCACCGACTGCGACGGATTCATCCGGATGAATGCCTTTGCTCGGTTCCTTGCCGAATTTACGTTTAATCATATCCTGTACGGCCGGAATACGGGACGAGCCGCCGACCAAGAGAATCTTTTCGATATCGGAAGCGGAAACGCCCGCATCTTTCATGGCAATATCAATCGGCGCCACCGTCGCTTCCACCAAATCTTCGGTGATGCGATCGAATTCGGCGCGGGAAAGATTCGCGACAAAATGGACCGGCTGTCCGTCGCCGTCCACCGTGATAAAGGGCAGATTGATTTCGGTACTCATGACGGTCGAAAGCTCAATTTTCGCTTTTTCGCCCGCTTCTTTCAGACGCTGATTCGTCATCGGGTCACGCTTCAGGTCAAAACCGTTCTGTTTCTTAAACGTATCGGCAATCCAATTCATGACTCTTTCGTCGAAATCATCACCGCCGAGGTGCCCGTTTCCGTTCGAAGCTTTGACTTCAAAGACGCCGTCTGCCAGATCCAAAATAGAAACATCGAACGTGCCGCCGCCCAGATCGTAGACAAGGAAGAGATGTTCTTTGTCATCTTTTACTTTATCGAGGCCGTACGCCAGAGAAGACGCCGTCGGTTCATTGATGATACGAAGAACATTGAGTCCTGCAATTTTGCCGGCATCCTTCGTCGCCTGACGCTGGCTGTCCGTGAAATACGCCGGGCAAGTGATGACGGCTTCCGTCACCTTTTCGCCCAGATACGCTTCCGCATCCGTTTTCAGTTTCTGCAGAATCATCGCGGAAATTTCCTGCGGCGTATAGCCTTTTCCGTCGATATCCACTTTATAATCGCTGCCCATGTGGCGCTTAATGGAAACGATCGTGCGCTGCGGATTGGAAACGGCCTGGCGCTTTGCAAGCTGCCCCACGAGGCGTTCTCCGTTCTTCGAGAAACCTACGACCGAAGGCGTGAGACGCGAACCTTCCGCATTCGAGATAACGACAGGTTCGCCGCCTTCCATCACCGCGACAACGGAATTTGTGGTACCCAAATCAATACCGATAACTTTAGACATAATGCATTCCTCCTTAGAAACTTTTTTCTTTGAAATTTTTTCCTATATTTCGAATATAATACTTTTTTGACAAAAGTGCATAGTGCATAGAAAAATCGGTGTCGCTTCGCGACGATTCCTGTTTTAATCGCTCGCTCGCGCATCAGCGCTCAGCCGTTATTCACCACTTGCACCTTGGCCGGGCGCAGGATGATTTCTTTCAGGCGATAGCCTTTTTGGAAAACGGCGCCCACCGTCTCATCGGGAAGATCCGGGGACGGGATTTGCATGACCGCTTCATGCAAATGCGGGTCGAATGTTTCCCCTTGCGCTGCAATTTCTTCCACGCCCAAATCGGCGAGAACCTTCAAAAGCTGACGATGCAAAAGTTCGAAACCTTCCGCATACGCCGCGCCCGCCGGATCCTTTTCCATATGCGCCAGCGCACGCTCGCAATTATCGACGACCGGCAGGAATGACGCGGCCACTTCGGCCGTCACCTTATCTTTCGCCTCGGCCTGCTCCTTGCGGCTCCGCGTGCGAAAATTATCGAAATCCTGCTGCAGGCGGACCTGCTGCGAAATGACGAGATTCAATTTCGATTCCGCCGCTTCCTTTTCATTTTGAAGCGACATGGCGCGTTTTTCCGCCGCCGCCTCCCCTTCAAGTGCCGCTGCGAGCGCCGCCGCCAAATCGAGGGCTCCCGTCTCTGCGGCATCCCCGCCCGGCGCATCGACCGGCGTGCCGTTTTGCGGATTTTCGGCTGCCGTTTCCTGTTTTACTTCTTCTTCCATGCCTTACTCCCTGCCTTTAATCAAATCCTCAAGACGCCTTTGCATAAAATACAAAAGCCCCACAATTCTCGCATATTCCATGCGCGTCGGCCCCAGGACGGCCATCGTCCCGACCACTTCGCCTCCTGCGCGGAACTCCGCCCGCACAACGGACAAATTTGAGAGCGACTCCTCACCGTTTTCCGAACCGATACGCACCGTAATCGGCGCATCCGCCTTCGTATCGAGCACATGCGCCAATGTATCCCTTTCTTCCAAAAGCTTCAGGATATCCTGCATCCGATCCACATTGCGGAATTCCGGCTGCTGCATGAGCCCGGCCGTACCGCCCGTGTACACTTTCCGCTCCGGCGCCATCGCACTTTCGAGCGCCGCGAAAATCCCCGTGAAACGGGATAAATCCCGCTCCGTTTCCTTTCGGAAAGACAAAATCAAATTCTCGGAGAGCGACGACACATCGCGCCCGTGGAGGAAACCGTTCAACCTGTCGGCCAAAAATTGGAGCTCATCCAAAGACGACCCCTCCGGAATCGGCACGACCTGATTGGAAACTTGGCCTTCGGCCGTCACGACAAGCAATATCGCACGCCGATCGTCTAATGGCAAAAACTTCGCATAATTGAATGTGGAAGCCCGTTTCCCGCCGCGCACCGCGACCGACAACGTCTGCGTGAGCGTCGCCACCACACGCGCCATATTGCGGAAAACTTCATCCACACGTGACGATCCCACCATTTCCAAAAGCCGATTTTCTTCTTCGGAAGAAAGCGCCGCCGGTTCCATCAGAGAATCCACGTAGAAACGGTATCCTTTGATGGAAGGAATTCGACCGGCCGACGTGTGCGGCTGCACCAAATATCCTTCATCTTCCAAATCGAGCATCTCATTTCGAATCGTGGCGCTGGAAACGCCCAAATCGAAATTTCGCGCAATCGTCCGAGAACTCACCGGCTCGGCCGACGAAACGTACGCCTGTACCGTCGCCCAAAGAATCCTCTTCTTCCGCGCATCCATGAGTAAAAACCTCCGTTTCAAAACTTGCTGTTAGCACTCACTCATCGCGAGTGCTAACGTATGTACATAGAATATCATTGCATCCAAAGAATGTCAAGAAAAAAGTCAATTTTCTCTTCGCAAAAATACACATGAGATCGGGACGCAAAAAAACGGACGCGCCGAAAGGTTCGTCCGTTTCTTAAAAGGTTTCATTATTTATATTTTACATTTGCATTTTTGTAGCGCGTCTGACGGGAGAGAATCGCTTTTCTCATGCGGATCGCCGTCGGCGTCACTTCCACGAGCTCATCGTCGCGAATCCATTCCAGCGCCGATTCCAGCGTGAAGATGCGGGGCGGCGGGAGGCGGATGGCGTCATCGGAAGCTGCGGCGCGCGTATTCGTGAGATGTTTCTTCTTGCACGGATTGACGTCCATATCATTATCGCGCGCATTTTCGCCGATGATCATACCTTCGTACACTTCGACGCCCGGGCCGATGAAAAGTTCGCCGCGGTCCAGCACGGAATTTAAACCGTACGCCGTCGTCGTGCCCGCTTCGAATGCGACCAGAGAGCCGCGCGTGCGTTCCGGAATATCGCCTTTATACGGCGTGTACCCCTGGAAAACGTGATACATAATGCCCGTGCCGCGCGTCATCGTAAGCATCTCGTTTCTGAAACCGATCAGTCCGCGCGCAGGGATAGAGAAATCCATTTTCATGTAGCCGGCCAGCTCTTCCATGGAAATCATTTCCGCACGGCGAGGTCCCAACCCCTCCATGACAGCCCCCATGAATTCCTGCGGCACTTCGACTGTGAGGCGTTCCATCGGTTCGCATTTCTTGCCGTCAATCGTTTTATAAATAACCTGCGGTTTGGAAACTTCGAGTTCGAAACCTTCGCGGCGCATCATTTCAATCAGAACGGAAATATGAAGTTCGCCGCGGCCGGAAACGGTGAAAGCATCGGAGCTGTCCGTATCTTCCACGCGGAGCGCGACATTCGTTTCAATTTCCTTTTCAAGCCGCGCCCGGATATGACGACTCGTGACATAATCCCCTTCGCGTCCGGCGAACGGGCTCTTATTGACATGGAACACCATGGAAAGCGTCGGTTCGTCGATGTGAATGGAAGGAAGCGCTTCGGGATTTCCCTGATCGGCGACCGTTTCCCCGATATTGATGTCTTTGAAGCCGGCCATAGCGACGATGTCACCCATTTTTGCTTCTTCGACGGGCGTGCGTTTCATGCCCTGCCAGACGAAAAGCTGCCCGACGCGGTCGTTTCTCTTATTTTCACCGTCGGTGATGACGACCTGCTGACCGACATGCACTTTGCCGCGCGTCACACGACCGATGGCGACTTTGCCGAGATAATCATCGGCATCCAGCGTCGTCGTCATGATCTGGAGCCCGCCGTCCGGATCCCCTTCCGGTGCCGGAATCGATTCCAAAATCGTATCGAAAAGCGGTCCCAAATCTTTCGCTTCGTCATTCATGTGAAGCTTGGCCACACCGGCTCTGGCCGATGCGTACACGAGTGGGAAATCAAGCTGATCTTCATCCGCATCGAGCTCCATGAAAAGATCCAAAATTTCCCCTTCGACATCGGAAATACGTTCGTCGGGGCGATCGATTTTATTAATGACGACAATCGGTTTCAGCTTGTGTTCCAAGGCTTTTCTGAGCACGTACTTCGTCTGCGGCATCGGCCCTTCGTGCGAATCGACGACCAAGAGGACGCCGTCGACCATATTCAAAATACGCTCCACTTCGCCGCCGAAATCCGCGTGCCCGGGCGTGTCGACGATATTGAGCTTCACGCCATTGTGCATGACGGACGTATTCTTCGAAAGAATCGTAATGCCGCGCTCGCGTTCCAGCGGATTGGAATCCATGACGCGCTCTTCCACCTTCTGATTCTCACGGAAAATATGGCTCTGCTTCAGCATCGCATCCACCAGCGTCGTCTTCCCGTGGTCGACGTGCGCAATGATGGCAATATTCCGAATATCTTCTCTCTTCATGTCTGTCTCCTGCTTGAAAATTCTTTTGCTGTTTACGAAAAAATGTCGGCTTTTATTATATCAAAATGCAAAATAAAAAGAAAGAGGAAACTTTTCCCGTTTCCTCTTTCCGTATAAAGATATGCATGAAAGCGTTAATTCATTGATGCGTTGATTCGTTGATGCGATTCGGTTGTCGCCTACGGCGACACCTCTTAAAGCCGTCAGCCGTAAGCTGTAAGCCGTCGGCAGGGACTACAGCGAAGTGCATGCCTGACAGTCTCGCGCACAAATGTTGCACTGCAACCGAATGCGCCTTTGCACTGTTTTTATATCTTCGTGCTCTCCCCTTTTGTACTGCTTTCCGTTTCAAAAAGTGCTTTTGCGAAATCTTCGGGGACGAATTTTTGGAGATCGTCTTCGCGCTCGCCGAGGCCGATGTATTTCACCGGGACGTGGAGCTCTTCCGTGATGGAGAGGACGACGCCGCCTTTGGCCGTGCCGTCGAGTTTCGTGAGGACGACGCCGGTGAGCGGGACGATTTCGCCGAATGTCTTTGCCTGGCTCACGGCGTTTTGCCCCGTCGTCGCATCGAGGACGAGGAGCGTCTCATGCGGCGCATCCGGGACGACTTTTTTCACGACGCGGCTGATTTTTTTGAGTTCTTCCATAAGATTCACTTTTGTCTGAAGACGGCCGGCCGTATCAATCAAAACGACATCGGCACCGCGTGCGACCGCCGCCGATACCGCATCAAATGCGACCGCCGCCGGATCGGCGCCTTCGGCATGTTTCACGATATCCGCACCTGTGCGCTCGGCCCAAATAGCAAGCTGCTCGGACGCCGCCGCACGGAATGTATCAGCCGCAGCCAAGAGCACTTTCTTCCCTTCTTTATGAAATTGCGATGCCATTTTCCCGATTGTCGTCGTCTTGCCGACGCCGTTCACGCCGACGACCAAAATGACATGCGGTGATTTCATTTCCGCATCCGGCGTCGTATCCCGCAACATATCCGCCACGATTTTTTCCATATACGGCATGACTTCATTCGTATTGGAAATTTTCCCTTCCGTCACGCCGCGTCGAATTTGGCGCATGAGGTAATCGGTCGTCCGCACACCCAAATCGCCCGTCAAAAGCACCGCTTCCAAATCATCCAAAAAATCATCGTCGATTTTCGCATACCCGATAATGACCGTTTCAATGTTCCGAATGAGACTGGCCTTCGTCTTCGCAAGTCCCTTCTTCACCTTATCAAAAAATCCCATCTTCGTCTCCTTTCCTCGACCCTTTTCTCCTACCTTTTGTTTTCATTTTCGATGAATCACTTTCTATCCGGGTTCATACGTTGATGCGCTGCAGGTTTCGCCTTCGGCGAATTTCTTTTATATGGCGGCCATACCATTTCGGCCGCCGACCTATAGCCCATCACCCATCACTCATCACTTTATTTTACGTAATCCTCCATGCGCACCGTCACGAGCGATGATACGCCCTTTTCTCCCATTGTCACGCCCTGGAGTGTATCGGCAAATTCCATCGTTTTCTTGCGATGCGTAATCACGATGAATTGCGAGCGTTTCTTATATTCTTCCATCAAACGGCTGAAACGTTCCACATTCGCATCATCGAGCGCAGCATCGATTTCATCCACGAAACAGAAAGGCGCCGGCCGAAAAGCCAAAAAGGAAATCAGAAGTGCGATGACCGTGAGAGCGCGCTCCCCGCCGGACATGAGTGAGAGCGGCTGGCGTTTCTTGCCCGGGAGATCCAAATACAGCTCCACACCGGCCTCAAGCGGCGTCTCCGCTTCCGTAAGCTCCAATTTCCCGCGCCCGCCCGGGAACATAATTCCCATAATCCGCGCGAATTCCGTATTGATTTTATCGAAAGCTTCCGTGAATTCCTTCGCCATCGCCGCATCGATGCCCTCAATGATTTTCGAGAGTCCCTCCGCCGCTTTTTGCAAATCCGAAAGCTGCACTTCATAATTTTTGAGCCTTTCGCATGCGAGCTCATACGCCGCCTCCGCATTGGGATTGACGGGTCCCAGCGCCTCAATATCGGCATCGAGTTTGGAAACGGCCGCCGCAATTTCTTTTGCACTCCCCGGTTTCCGCAAACTTTCTGCCGCTTCCTCCGTGAGCCCCATGAGACGAAGCTTCCCCGCTTCCTCTTCCGCACGCCGCGTCTCGTCTTCGAGGCGGAGTGTGCGCTCGGCAAGCGCCCTTTCGGCCGCAAGCAGCGCCGCTTCCGCTTCGCGCCGGGATGTATCGTTCTCACTTTTCGCCGCCAAGGCTTCATTTTGCCCGCCGGAGAGTGCGTCGCGCTCGGCCGATGCCGCTTCCCGTGCCGCGGCCGCTTTTTCAAATTGCGCCTGCAACGCCGCAAGCTGCGCCGTCCCGGCCGTTTCCTCCTCCTTCTTTTGCGCGATTTGCTTTTCTGTATTTTCGATGGAAGAAACGAGCTCCAGCCGTTCCGTTTCCCGGTCGTCGCAAATTTCCCGCGCCCGCAAAAGTGCCTCTTCCGCGCGCGCCTTGGCGACGGAGAGCGCCGTCACGCGGCTTGCGGCCGCCTCCAAAGCTTCCTGCGCCTCCCGCTGCTCTTCCGGCATCGCAACCTCGATATCCTTCATCTCCGCCAGCGCCGCCGCAAGCTCCGCGATGCGCGCCTCGGTCTCGGTAAGCTGCGTTTCCGTCCTTTTTTTCTCTTCGGAAACGGAGGAAACGCGCGCTTCGGCCGCTTTCGCATCGCGCAAAAGCGCTTCATGCCGCGCCGCATCCGCCGCCAGATTCGCTTCGAGCCACTGCCGTTTTTCACGAATGTCGCTCACTTTGTCCGAAAGTGCCGCCTGCTCGGCCTCCGCCCGCTTGCGTGCTTCCTCCAGAGACGCCGCTTCCTTTTCTTTTTCTTTTTCCTTTTCGTAAAGAGCGGCGATTTCGCGCTTTCGCCCGAAGAATGTATTCTCCCGCCGCTTCAAAGATCCGCCCGTCATAGATCCGCCCGGGCGCACGATTTGCCCGTCCGTCGTCACCATATGAAGACGGAAATTGTATTTTTTCGCCAATCGACGCGCCGTTTCCAAATCCTCCACGATGAGAATCCGGCCCAAGAGCGCCCGTTTCAAATCCACGATATCGGAATCGCAACCAAAAAGCTCGGACGCAATGCCCAAGACGCCCGTTTCATTTACCGCGCGTTTTTCTTCATCGTCCTTAAAACGCGGTTTCATTGCATCCAGCGGGTAAAACGTCGTCCGCCCCGCATTCGTGCGCTTCATCCAGCGAATGATATCCCCCGCCGTTTCCTGCGTATCCGTCACGATGTGAGACACCATGCCCCCCATCGCCGCCTCCGCCGCGTCCGTAAATTCCGCCGGCACGCGAATGAGCTCGCCGAATGCGCCGATGACGCCGTCACTCCACGCTTCGTCTGCCCGGAGCACCGCGCGGGACGCATTCGAAAAGCTCGCCTGCTCCTTCTCCGATTGCAATAAATAATTCCGATGGGAAATGAGCTGCGCCAAATCCGATTTTACGGTATTGCGGCGTGTCATGAGAGAGAAACTCCGCTCCGCCGCCCCTTTCAGCGCGCGCGCCGCCTTCGCGCCTTCCGCATCGAGCCGCGCCGCTTCCTCTTTCGCGGCCGCCGTTTCTTTTTCAAGCGCCGAAAGTGCCGCGCGGCCGGCTTTCATTTCTTTTTCCGCTTGGGAAACGGATTCCGTCTCCTCGGCCAAAAGCGCCGTCAAGCGCGTTTTTTCGCTTTCGGCAAAAGTCGCGTCGCGCTCCGTGCGCTCACGCAAAATGCGCTTTTCCTGCGCTTCTTCCAATTTCGCGCGATACGCCGCTTCCGCCACGCTCGCCGCTTGCCGCGCCGTTTCCTTTTCCGCTTCCGCTTCGGCAAGCGCTTTCGTCCGGGAGGCGAGCTCACGCTCCGCCGCTTGCAAATCTTCGGCCGCTTCCTCGATATCCGCCGCCAAATCCGATACATTCTGTCTTTCGTCCGCCGCAAGTTCCGAAAGGCGCGTCATCTCCTCGCGAAGATGGGAGAGCTCCGCCTCTTTCACGCGGTAATCGCCGCGAATCTGCGCTTCCTCACGCTCGGCGGACGCCGCCGCCTCGGCAAATTTTCGATACGATTCGCCGATACCCGCCAGCGTTTCCTCTATTTTTACCCGCTCTATATCCAGAAGAGAAATTTTCGTTTCCGCTGCCTGTTTTGCATCTCGGAAATCGGAAACTTCCGCCGAAATCCGCTCGGAAATACGCCGCACGGATGCCAGGCGCTGCAATGACTCCGTCGCCGAAAGCGCCCGTTTCTCCGTCATATACGATTTAAGAGCACGCGCTTTTTCCGCCGCTTTTGCCATCGGCTCGGCCTGCTCGGTGAGCACCGCGACCAAATCTTTCACGCGATTCGTATTTTCTTCCGTCCGCCGAAGTTTCGCAAGACCGTCTTCTTTGCGCATCCGATAACGGGAAATGCCCGCCACTTCTTCGAAAATCAGACGCCGCTCTTCCGGGCGCGCCGAAAGAATCCGATCTACGCGATTTTGCCCGATAATGGCAAGCGAACCGCGCCCGAGACCGGTATTGGCGAAAAGTTCCTGAATATCCCGCAAGCGGCAGGCCCTTTTATTAATATAAAATTCACTGTCCCCATTTCGAAGGACGCGTCTTGTGACGGAAACTTCCGCCGTATCGAGCGGCAATTCGCGGCCGACATTATCCAAGACCATCGTCACTTCGGCCGCATTCTTCGGTTGGCGCGACGCCGCACCCGAAAAAATGACATCTTGCGAACGCTCGCCGCGCAGGTTTCTCACATTCTGCTCGCCCAGCACCCAACGCACCGCGTCCGAAATATTACTTTTCCCGCAGCCGTTCGGCCCGACTATCATCGTGATCCCGTCCGGAAACGAAATCTCCGTCCGATCCGCAAAAGATTTGAAACCTTGCAATACTAATTTGGTAATTCTCATATATTCCTCTGAAATTTTTGTGTCATTATCAATGTAAAGGCATGAGGCATGGGGCATGAGGTCAGGTGTCGCCTTCGGCGATAATTTTTTATATGGCGGCCATAAAAATTCGCCCGCCATCCTAAAGCTCATCACCCATCACTCATCACTTAATTTTATATTATAAATGAAACGACCAAATGACGCAAAATTTCACATGATGCAAAATCCGTTTTCCAAAAAATATCGTTTCAAAAAGTATCGTTTCCTAAAACAAAAGAAAAAAAGAAAAAAGAAGTATGGTATAATAATTCATTATTTATATCACGAAGCACGAAAGGATTTTCATCATGACCGATACGGAAGAAATCAATCGCCGGCGTACCTTTGCTATCATCTCGCACCCGGACGCCGGGAAAACGACGCTCACGGAAAAACTCTTGCTCTACGGGGGCGCCATTCATTTGGCCGGCTCCGTCAAAGCACGAAAAACGGCACGCTATGCCGTCTCCGACTGGATGGAAATCGAAAAACAGCGTGGGATTTCCGTCACGTCTTCCGTCCTCCAATTCGATTACGACGGCTGCCGCGTGAATATTTTGGATACGCCGGGCCATGCCGATTTTTCCGAGGATACGTACCGCACATTGATTGCCGTCGACAGCGCCGTCATGGTGATTGATGTCGCCAAAGGCGTCGAAGCGCAGACGAAGAAACTTTTCAAAGTTTGCTCCGATCGCGGCATTCCGATTTTCACCTTTGTGAATAAAATCGACCATTTCGGAAAAAATCCGTTTGATCTCATGGCCGATTTGGAAGATGTCTTGGGCATTCGCTCCTGCCCGATGAATTGGCCCATCGGCGTCAATGGAAATTACACCGGCATTTATGACCGGGAAACAAAAATTTGTCATCTTTTCGTCCGCGACACCGCACACGGCGCGAAAAAACTCGAAGTCATTTCCGGCGCGATCGATGATGAAGCCATTACCTCTCGCCTTTCCGCCGAAGAAATTCAATCGCTTTCGGACGATTTGGAACTCTTGGATGAAGCGGGCGATCCCTTCGACGCCGAAAAAGTCGCCAAAGGACTTTTGACACCGATGTTCTTCGGTTCGGCCATGACAAATTTCGGCGTGGAACCGTTTCTCAAAAAATTCCTGGAACTTGCCCCGCCGCCGCAGCCGCGCAAGACGCGTGAAGGAAGCCGCGCGCCGGAAGAGGCCGCGTTCTCCGGTTTCATTTTCAAAATTCAAGCGAATATGGATCCCAAGCATCACGATCGCGTCGCCTTCATGCGCATTTGCTCGGGCGTTTTCGAAAAAGGCATCCAAGTGCTCCACCGCCAAAGCGGCGAAATGATGAAACTTGCGATGCCGCAACAGTTCCTTGCCACGGAGCGCACCATCGTCGAAAAAGCATATCCGGGCGATATTATCGGCCTCTTCGATACCGGAGAGCTCGGCGTGGGCGATACGGTCTGCGACAAGAAAAATCCTTGCACGTACACCGATTTCCCCGTCTTCCCGCCGGAACTTTTTGCCCGCCTCTCCCCCGTTTCCTCCATGAAACGGAAACAATTCCTACGAGGCGTCGCGCAACTTGCCCAAGAAGGCGCCATTCAGGTCTACAAAGAACCCTACATCATGGAATCTTTCATCATCGGCGCCGTCGGGCAGTTGCAATTCGAAGTCATGAAATATCGCCTCGAAAATGAATACAATGTGGACGTTCGCTTGGATCCGCTCACCTATACGACCGCGCGCTGGACGAAAGGAAATATTTTGCCCGAGGCTCTTACCGGCATTGAAAGCGCCCTTGTCGTAACGGACGCCAAAGACCGCCCCGTCTACCTCCTTCCAAATACTTGGCAGGCCGGCTGGCTCGTACAAAGGAATCCCGACGTGACATTCTTGGAAACGCCGCCGTTGGAGTAAAACGGCTGACGGCTGACGGCTGACGGCTGACGGCTGACGGCTGACGGCTGACGGCT
>CAVHIJ010000034.1:0-13881 GCA_963635945.1 bacterium
AGTATTGCATTATTATGCCGCAAAGCAAGATTCTTCGATTAAATCAGTGGTTCCCCAGCTTTCTCGAGATGATACGCAAAAAGGCTGTGACAAAATGCGAAAGCGTTTTGTCACAGCCTCTTTTTGATTGTTTTGACTCAGATCTTCCAACCGGCCCGTTTCAACGCCAAGATAATCGGCGTGACGATGATACCCGACACAATGGCTTCCGGAATGCCGTTTGCCACAGTGATACCGAGGAAAAGATTCCCGACGGCGGAGACGGAAATCCCCTGCTTGGCGGCATACGGAGCGCCGACCAAAATGAAGAGCAATCCGAGGAACATCACCGTGTGAAGCACCGTCGTCAATACGGCAGATACCGCAATACGGATGAAATCTTTTGTTTTCAAATGTTTGTAGATGAGGTACGCAATGAGACCGATCATCATGCGCGGCAGAATGCACACGGCGGCGTCATAGCCGATATTGTACGATGCGGCGAATTGCAAAAGCAAACTGGGCGCACGAATAGATTGGATGAAAGAGAAGAGCCCGAACATGAGCCCGACCAGCATCCCGACGCGAGGCCCCGCCGCAATACTTCCGATGATGGTCGGAATATGCAGGATGGTCGCATGCATAAAAACAAGCGGCACAAATCCGTATCCCGTGATGCCCAGGAATATGGTGATTGCCGCCAGGAACCCCGCCACAGTCAGCTGTCTGATGTTCAGAAACGTGTGCTGCACCGGTACATGATTGACTTTTTCCATGGTTAAAAACCTCCGTTCTTATTCTCCCTTGAGATATAAGCCGTATGACAGAGGCGGAAACTTTCGCAATTTCCTTCTCTGCCCGAAATAGGAAAAGGCTCTACCTGCTCCGCTGTCCGATTTCTTACGAATACCGGCAATCGGGAACCCCTAAGCCTTCCGTCGAACGATCGTCCGTTCTCAATTTCAGATTATACACCGAAGACGATTTCTGTCAAATTTAATCTTCCACGAAAATCCAATTCGTCACTTTCCTCCCAAGCCAAAGAGCGGTCGCCGAAAGCCACAAATCGGACAAAACCGGGAAAATCACGAGATAGCTCGGATCCAAATACAGCCGCCACGCGCCGTACGTTTCCATCGAATAGGAAATGAGCATCGGAATCCATACGAGGACGAGCCAGAAGAAACCGGTGAAAGCCGCACGCGTCAGGCGCACCCATTTATTTCCGCTGTTTCCGAGATACAAATAAAAAGCGACGGTCGCCATGGCAAGCACAATTTTCAAATACAGCACCAATACCATGCCGGAAGCCAAAAAGAAAAAGGACGCATACCCTCGGTCGAGCCCGGAAAAAGCGAGAATCGCCAATGAGACAAAAATGACGGCCGGTATCGCCCCGGTATAAAACGAAAACCCGAGCCATTCTTTTTTTGCGGGAGATGTTTCCGAAATTTTCCGATACAGGCGAAGGCACAAATCATCCGCAAGCATCATCACGGCGAGCACCACTGTCATGGAAACGAGCGCCCAAGCGCCGTGAAGAAACATATTCGGCACATCCGCAATGCGTTCCCGCACCAGAATTGTGAAGACTACGAGGTAAAAGGGGAAAATGAGGCATGTCGCCGTCACCGGATGCGCCGCCGCACGGACGGTATCCTCCCCGCCGCGTTTGGCAAGCGCAAAGCAAGGAACGAAAAGCGCTGCCAAAAAATATGCGGCAGCCGAAATTAAAATCGAATCCACCGTATGCACCGCATAGGCACCGACGGGAATCGGCACGACCAAAACGGCTGTCCATAAAAAACGCCTGAGATCTGCCTGTGTCATAATAATTTTATAGCTTCCTTTCTTTCGCGACCGGAATTCGGCCGATTTTATTTTAAAAATTTTTTCGCTTCGCGAATATCCGTTTCTATTTGCCGTGCGAGCGCTTTGGCATCGGGAAATTTCATTTCGCCTCGCAACCGCCGGACGAATTCCACCTCAAAAATTTCTCCGTAAATCGTTTCATCAAAATCCAAAATAAAAGTCTCGACCGTGCGCTCAATATTTCCGAAGGTCGGATTATTTCCGATGTTGGTCACGGCCGGGAAACGTTTCCCGCGAATTTTGACATACGTCGCATACACGCCGTCCGCAGGAAGAATGCGCGTCGCATCAAAAGATAGATTGGCCGTCGGGAAACCGACCGCTTCCGTCCCGCGACGGAAACCGCGCGCCACATCACCTGAAAGACTGTAGCGCCGTCCCAGAAGCGCTGCCGCCGTTTCCACATCGCCCGCACGCAAAAACGCACGGATTTCCGTGCTGCTCACCGGGCGTCCGCCGCAAAGTTCGGAGATGAGGAGCGGCAAAACGCATACGGAAACCGCGCCGTTTTCGAAAAATTCCGAAAGATGCGCCGCCGTCCCGGCCGCTTTTCGCCCGAATGTAAAATTTTCGCCGACTGCGATGCCGACCAAATTCGGCACCCGCGCCAAGGTTTCCAGAAACGATTCCGCACTTTCCGAGAGAAATTCTTTCGTCACCGAAAAGACGACGGAAAAATCCGCGCCAAGCATTTCCGCCATGCGCTCCTTATCCGTTTCCGTTTTCAAAATTTGCACATGTTTCTCCGGAAACAACACAGCGGAAGGATGCGGATAAAATGTCACGATACCCATATCCGCGCCGCGCGCATCGGCCATGTCCCGCGCTTTTTGCAAAATCGCACGATGTCCCAAATGGAAACCGTCGAAAAAGCCGATAGCAAAAACGATCGATTTCCCTTCCGGGATTTCTTCAAAAGAATGATACAACTTCATAGACAATCCGTTTCAATTCCAAACTTTTTTTGGGTGAAGCACGCCCGCTTCAATGCGCCCGATACCGAGAAAATCCGTCCCGCACCACACTTGTGTCTCCGCATCGGCCGCGTCCGTGCGAAGTCGTTTCCCCAATAAAAAATCATCCGCCGCCTTGCGCGAAAGCGCAAAGAGCGGAAGTGTGAGCCATTCCGGTGTAAGCGGCATGAGCGCCCCTTCCGGATTTTTTTCGATTTCTTCTATCGTTTTCGCTTCGGAAACAATAAAAGGTCCCATCGCCGACCGAAGCAAAAATGACATCGTGAGCGGACATCCCGCACGTCGTCCCAAATCACGTCCCAGCGATCGCACATATGTCCCAGACGAGCAAGTGACGGAAATTCGCACATACGGCGGCTTGACTTCGCGAATCGTAAGCGCATGGATTTCGATTTCTTTGGCCGGAAGTGTAAATTCTTTTCCTTCCCGCGCCAAATCATACGCACGTCGCCCGTTAACCGATTTCGCCGAATAAAGAGACGGCACCTGCGAAATCCGGCCGCGAAACGCCTCCGCCGCTTTTTCCCACACCGACGCATCCGCAATCGATGCGCCTTGCGTCACAATATGACCGGATACATCCTCCGTATCCGTTTCAAAACCCATCAGAAACTCGGCCTCATACGTTTTCGTATGAATCGGCGCATATTCGATGAGCCTGGCCGCACGCCCCAAAAACACGGGAAGCACACCGGCCGCCAATGGATCCAGTGTCCCCCCGTGGCCGATTCTTTTTTGCCCGTAAATCCGGCGAAGGCATGCGATCACATCGAAAGACGTCATCCCCGCCGGTTTCAAAACATTTAAAATCCCGTCCATCAAAGAACCTTGGCCGCCTTTTCACGGACAGCCTCCATTGCCTCAGCTATCGGAAGAAATATCGTGCAACCCGACGCCCTATTGTGCCCGCCGCCGCCGAATTCCGCCGCAAGCTTTGCCGTATCCGCATATTCACGCGAACGGAAAGACACCCGCGTGCGCGAATCCGCTTCATATTTCAAAAGCACGGCGAGCTCTACACCCTCCGCACGCCGCGGAATATCCGCATAATAATCCGCATTTTCTCCGTCGAGCGCCATCGACTCCCGGTCCATATATGCGAAAGCAAGCTTCCCGTCATACGCATAAGAAAGCGTATCCAAGACGCGCTGCGTGACTTCCATCGTCTTTTGAGAAACGACATCCAGATGATTGGAAATAAAAGCCGGGCGGGCTCCCGTTTCCACCAATTTCGACGCCATCAAAAGCGTATGCGCCGACGTATTCGAATATTTAAAGAAACCGCTGTCCGTCCCGATACCCATGTAAAGCGCATTCACCGCATCTTCATTCATCGGCAGATCATAGGCAAAAAAGAGCTCGGCCAGCATTTCCGCCGTCGCCGCATAATCGGCTTCCAGCCAGAGCAAATCCGTATATTCCGTATTCGTCTCATGATGATCGATACAAAGGGAATCCACCTTCGGAAACGCGAAATCACCGCCGCGCTCGATATTCGCCAAATCGGTGAAAATCATCGCATCATACGACGCATCCGCCGGGATTTTCGTCATAATCGCCTTCGTGCTCGGGATGAAAGACAGATAGGAAGGCACCGGATCTTCCAGCACCGCATCCGCCTGTTTCCCCATCGCCAGAAGGACATTTCGAAGCGCCGTCATCGAGCCCACATCATCACCGTCCGGATGCACATGACCGATCAAAAGAAAACGTTCGTGCGATTTCAAAAATTCAAAGACTTCCGCTCTCCCGATTTTCACTCTCATCCTCCTTAATGACTTTCTTTAAAAGCCCTTCGATATGCATACCGTAATCCAGCGACGTATCCTCTTCGAAAGAAATCGTCGGCGTGTAATAAATGCGAAGCCGCTGCCCGAGTTCTTTGCGAATGAAACCCTTCGCTTTATTCAATGCGACCATCGACGCTTCCTTCTCCTCCGGTTTCCCGAAAAGAGACACGTAAATCGTCGCTTCCCGCAAATCCCCCGTCAGCTTCACACCCGTCACCGTAACGAAACCGAGACGCGGATCCTTCAAATCGGAGAGCAGCATGCTACCGACTTCCTGCTTGATAAATTCCTGTATTTTTCTGACCCGAAGCTCAGACATCTTCTTCCTCATCCTTTCGGACGGGCTCTCCCGCCACCTTCACAATATCTCCGTTTTTTTCCGCCTCCCGGCGATCCTCTTCGGAAAGTCCGGCTCCGTCCAAGACGATTTTCACGCCCATACTTTCCAGCATTTCATCAATCGTATGCGTCATTTTCACAAGTTGTGCCATCAGATATGATCCTCCCATGTATACATCACTTTTTTACGGATAAGCCGCCAAGCAAAAGTCGAAAGCGTCCACACGGCGGCAATCGTAAGTAATACGGCGGCCGGAATCGCATCCATCCCCGTTTTCAAAGAAACCAAATCCGGCGTATGAATTTCCGGAAGCACCATGACATATGCCGAAAAATACATGGCGATCGCAAAGAACGACGCGGCAAACGCCGCCAAAAGTCCCGCTGCCGGATGCCGACTTCTCGTCAGGAAAAAGGCCCCGAGGAAAATCACCGCCGTCGCGATAAGACTCATCCAAAAATATCCTTCCGCATGCCACATCTCACCCAGCGTCATCCGAAGCGCCACGGCGAAAACAACATACACCAAAGCCGAAAGAACACTGGCCACCAAGAACGCTGCGCGCAGCCGCTCGCCCAAAGGATTGGCCACTTTCACCGCACCGTAAAGACATCCGATTTGAAAACAGGCAAGCACCGTCCACAACCCGGCGCAAATCCCGGCCGTCGTGAAAAGCTCACCCGTCAAAATATACGTCCCCAAAAGACCCGTCAAAAATAAAGAAATAAACGAGAACACAGACAATCCCTTCATTAAAACGGGTGATGAAAACGCACCGCGCATCAAAGACGCCGCAAGCCGAAGCACCGCACCGCCGCCGACAAGGCAAAGCATCACGCTGTACCAAGTCTCCATACCCGTCCCCTTCATTTGCGGGAGCGCACAGGAAAGCATGTAAAAACCGATGAAAAACCAGAGCTCATTACCGTCCAAACCCGGACGCAAAAGAGAAAAAATCGCGCGCCGCTCCGCCGTATTTTTCGTCACCGCCGGCGCCGCCATACAAATGCCCCAATCGGCCGCTTCCAAAATCAGATACAGCCCAAAAAAGCAGGAAGGCAAAAGCATTGCCAATACTACACCATCCATATCCCGTCTCCTTATTCTCCCTTTTATTTCATATCGTCATTGAAAAAATTATAGAATACACAAAATATTTTTATCATTTAATTATACCACAAAGAAACCACGCCTTTGCATCGGAAATGCGGAAACGAAAAAGGCGCCGAAGCGCCCTTAACAATTTTATAAAATTTCGGAAACATCGCTCATCGGGACATATTTCAAATTTCCCCGCAAGCTTCCATTGCCGCTTTGAGCTTCGTCGCAATACCGTGCATTTTCGCTTTCGTCACCGCACAAACGGCAATGCGCGCCCCGGCCGAAAGAGGCACGAGATAAATATGCTCGCGATGCAAATATTCGCACACCGCTTTGGAATCTTTGAGCGGCACCGAAAGGAAATATCCCGCCTGATACGGCATCGCCGGGAGCCCCACTTCCGCCGCTTCCTTCATGAAAATTTCCGCACGCTCTTGAATGAGACGATAATACGCCTGCTGCTCGGCTTTCCACGAAGCGCGCTTAGCCGGATCCTCCCAAATGCGAACCAAGCATTCCATCGCGCCGCGGCAATTGTTCGACCACGTCGCGCGATTCGTATACGCATTGATATCCTTGAATTCCGTCACCAAATCTTCATTCGAAGACAGCGCAATCATCGCACCGATGCGCTGCCCGTACAGTGTGAAACTTTTCGAAAGACTGAATGCGATCACAATCAAAATTTCCTCCGGAAGATTTTCGAATTTCAGGAAGAAATCGCGCGCGCCCTCCCCCGCATAATCGATATACGACACATCGATGAGCGGAATCACATGTTTCCCCTCGGCCGCCAATTCTTTAAAAAGACCGAGCACATTATCCCAATCCGCATCCGTCAGCGAATAACCCGTCGGATTATGCGCCGGCGTATTCAGCACGACGACGAGCTGCCGCTGCCGGGCCGCCATCGCCAGCAAATTTTCCTTGAAATCGGCAAAATCGAAATGCCCCGCCGCATCCGTCATCCGATACGTACGAAGATGACGCCCGTTATCCTCACAAAGCGTTTTATACGCACTCCAATACCAATCGGCCGTCAAAATTTCATCGCCCGGCTCGCTGTAATTATGAATCACGTGATGAATCGCACCCGTACCGCCCGCTGTGGAAACGGCGGCCGTATATCCTTTCGGGCGCGCATTTTCGAAACAGCATTCCTCGGCATCTTTCAGAAACGCCGGAAGCCCCGCGACCGGTGCGTACGCAATGAGATCTTCCATCGGAATTTCTTTATACGTCGCCTCGACCGTCGGGAGACACACCAGATGCTCCTCCTCATCCAAAATCGCGCCGATAGTCGCATTCGTCACCGCCGCCACTCCGTGTATCGCGATATCTTCCTTCGCCGCATTGGCCGCGCCGAAAATCACATCATTCGATTTCTTCCCAAACGCCTGCGGCGCCGCAATCGTCTTCAACATACGCATCATCCTTCCCGTCACTCAATCATTTTCAGCATTTTCCGCAAATCTCCCTTTTCGAAACTTGTGATTTCGGGGAAATCTTTCAGCATGGCAAGCGTGTAGGCCAACGCCGAGATGACGCCGTATTTCAGGCATTTTTCCGGCACATCGAATTCCGGCGTATGATGATTGGCACCCGTGCCTTCCTCCTCATCCAGAATGCCCGTAAATGTGAAGACACCGGGATACACTGCTTCCGTGATGGCAAACGTTTCCGTCGCCATCCACGGCTCCGTCTCGCCGAGAATATCCGGATCCACTTCGGCAATCGCTTTCTTCGCCACATCCACGCATTCATCCGTATTGACCGTCGCCATGAAATAATGATCGATTTCCATTTTGGCCGTGCAATCGTGCGTTTCACACACGCGCGCCAGAAGATGTTTGAAATCCCGCTGAAATGCGAGGCCTTCCTCATTATTGAAACAACGCGCCGTTCCGGCAAATGTCAAAGTTTCCGGAATCACATTCGGCGTATCGCCGGCCTGCACCATCCCGAATGAATATGTAAGACAACTCTGCGGCGCAACGCAGCGCATCCGATATGATTCCAGTTCCGTCGCAAAATGCGTGAAACAATCAATCGGGCTCTTCGCCAAATGCGGAAGCGACCCGTGCCCGCTCTTTCCGTGAATTTTCACGCGGAAGAAAAATGCGCCGGCCATCACGCAGCCGTACATTGCCGCCACTTTCCCCGCCGGCAGATTATACATCATATGCGTCCCGTAGCACGCATCGATATGAATATGATTCGTTTCCAAATACGGCAGCAAATCACGGATTCCGCGCTCACCCATTTCCTCGGCCTGCTCAAACATCAGGACGACTTTTCCCGTCCATTCGTCTTTGTGCGCCGCCAAAATTTTCGCCGCCGTAATTTGCATCGCCATATGTGCATCATGCCCGCACGCATGCGATACACCCGGATTTTGGGAAACACAATGTTTCGGTCGTTTCAAATTTTCCGGCGATTCCTCAATCGGAAGCGCGTCGATATCCGCGCGAAGCAAAATCGTCTTTCCCGGTTTCCCACTGTCGATTGTCGCAAAAATACCGCCGAAAGGCACTTCCGTATACGGGATGCCGAATTGATCCATCAATTCGCCGATGGATTCGAGCGTCCGATATTCCTGCTCCGATAATTCGGGGTGTGCATGAAAATGATTGCGAAGCGAAATCAAAAATTCTTCTTCATCCAAAACCAGTTTCCGGATGTCCATGAAACGTCCCCCTTTTCAAAATTCCAAAAATCTTACCGTAAAATTTTGTTCGGATTCATTATAGTGACGTGAAAATTCCATGTCAAATAGAAATAAACCGTCTCTGCTATTCCTTTTTTCTCTTTCCGCCGAAAATCTTCCGTTTCCTCCGTTTCTCTTACAAATAAAATTAATTTTTCGACAAAGAAAAAGAGATGACCCATGAGCCATCTCTTTCTTGTTTTTCCGATTACCGTGCAGCCGTCTTGGTGACCGTATCCGAAAGTTTCATATTTTCCAGAATCATCGCAATCTGCGCTTTCATCTTTTCATTATCCGCACGAAGGTCACGGATTTCTGCCTGCTGCTTGGCATCGTTTTTCTTCATCTCCGCATTATCGGATTCCAATGCGTTGATTTTCTTAGCCTGCGAAGCATTATTTTCTTTCAACGCCTTATTATCCGAGCGCAGGCGATTCATCTCTTTCGCCATTTCGGAAGAAGAGCGAGGTACGCCGGCGGATTTCCCGCGTTCGCCGAGTTTGAAAGAGAGCCCGACATTGAACATCGGATTTCCGTTTCCAAGCGTGCCGCCCACGGAAACCATCGTATCTTCATTCGGCTTGTAGAATGCACCCAACGCTCCCGCGTTGGCATTGCGATAATGCCCATAACCGATGGCAAAGGACAGTTTATCATCGGGATCGTATTCACCCGGATGGAGTGCCGCAAGAGCAGCGGCACCGGCCGCGGCATTGTGAATATCCGATTTGAGCTCGCTTCTGAGTGCTTCGACATTGCCGCCGAGCTGCGCACGAAGCTGACTCATATTCACGGCATCGGTATCATTCACACCGGGAGCGACATTGACGATACGCCGTTCACTCCCCTCGGCACCGACGGAAACGACATTTTCTTCCTTCGCTTCGGAACCGTTTCCGAGAATGACGGAATTCTTCGCCGTCGTCGTGACATTATTACCGAGGACAAATGTCCCTTCCGTGGAAATCGTATTATTATTGCCGACGGAGTAGCTATTGCTTCCTTTGATCTCCGTCGGATCGCCGAAGGCGCCGGAATTATTTCCGGAAATGATATGACCCGTACCGATTGCTATGGAATCATGACCCGAAATAATCGTCGTCTTTCCATCGCCTTTGCCGATAGCCACAGAATTTTCACCTTCCACGATGTAACCATTCCCGATAGCTACGGCATTTGCCTTCGTTGCCTTCGCGCTCGTACCGATAGAAATCGAATCGGCACCCTCCGCAAGACTATTATTCCCGAGTGCGACAGAATTCGCACCCTTCGCATTCGCGGTGTCGGACCTTGTGTTATTTTTCAGACGGGAAACATCTACATTCGTACCGCCCAATGCACTGTCGAGAGCTATCAAATTAGCGGATACGGTGGCATCTGCTTTAATAGCCTTATAGTCCCCATCCGTAATTTTCCCGATTTTCGAATCGAGTGCGGAAATATTCTCTGCCGCCGTCTTATCGGCACCGATCCAATTTCCGTCTTGCATTGTGCCGACGCGTTTCTCAAATTCCTTATAGACCGTATCGCCGGTGACAAGCGTCTCGGCATTTTCCTCAATTTTCCCGGTCTTGGCGGAAATAATGATATCTTTACCGGATTCGGAGTCTTTGATCCCGATCGTTTTCCCGTCACCGGTGTAACGCAATGTAGCACTGGCGTACACGGTGAGTGTGAAAGCATCGCTTCCGTCTGCGTTTTTAATTGTCGCCGTCCGCGCACTCGGATTATCGGCCGTGACTTCATACGCACCGCCCTTGATTCCGTAACTTTTGAGTTGACCAAAATTCACGGCATCCGTATTGGCTGTCCCATTCGCCACATCGGAAAGCGTCCTTGCCGTACCGGAAGAATCGGCGAAGCTCACCGTGCCGCCGGAAATTCCATGCCCGATTTGAATCTGTCCGGCCGATTCCGCATACGTGATGAGATTATTGCGGCTGTCCAGAGCATTATTCAAAGCGACGAGATTTGCGGAAACGGTCGCCTCATCGTCGATGACGGCATAATCGCCGGCCGTGATTTGTCCGATTTGCGAATCGAGCTTTTTAAGGTTCGAATACACGGTATCGTTGACGCCGGATGTGATGTAATAGCCGGATTGCTTCGCACCGATAGCACTGTCCAAAGCAGTCAGATTTTTCGCGGTCGTCTGCGTGGTCTTTACATAATTTCCGTCTGCCGGACGAACTTCGGCGTAAACTTTGGCACCGGAAACAAGTCCCGAATCCGTCTCCGCCACTTCGCCGTTGCTGGCAAGTTTCAACGTGAATGCCGTTCCGTTGTCTTTTGTCTTGATCGTCGCGATACCGGTCGCCGTATCGAAAGTATATTCTTCGTTCTTCACAAGCTGACCGACATTGGCCGCATCGGTATTTTGCGTGCCGGCTGAAACGCCTGCGATCGTACGCGTGCCGCCGTTTCCGACGTCAATCGTAGTAATCGCGCTGTAGTCTGCGCCGTCCGTATTTTTCCCGATGAAAATCTTATTCGCGCTGTCATCTTTGCCGAGTCTGACGAGTTTGGCCTGTGTCGCCAATGCCGCATCGAGTTCTTGCAAGTTTGTCGCCACAGTCGTCGTATTCCCGTCCTGCGCCGTGATGTATGTACCTTGCGTTGTCTTTCCGATTGCTTTATCCAATTGGGAAATATTTTTAGCCGTCTTGAAATCCGCATTCACATAATTTCCGGTGACGCCGTCTCGCAATTCGGTATAAGCAACACCGCCTGTCACGATACCCTTATTTCCGGAGGCAACAGAAGCTTCGGTGACAGTCACGGTCGCCAAAGTGGTCGCCTCGTCATTGGTCTTAAGGGTCATATTGCCGCCGTCTTTGCCAAGCTCGATGGTCTGGCCCGCTTTGACAATCTGCCCATAGGCGACAGCTTCATTTGTATTTCCGCCGTAAGCCACACCTGTAACTTTGCGGTAGCTGGTGCCGCCATTGCTGACATCAATACTCGTGACTCCCGAGTAATCTACATCCGCGGTGCTTCTGCCGACAAGAATCTGTGTTGCATCATTTTCATTCACACGAACAATCGTCGAATTCTTCGCGAAAGCTTGATCGAGTGCAGAAAGATTTGCCCCCGCTGTCGCGCCTTTTCTAATGTAATTCTCCGAAGTAATTCCGTCGCGGTTTTCCGCATAGAGATCACTGCCGGAAACGAATCCATTGTCATCGGATGCGACATTCTGCATCTTCGTGAAATTCGCCAAAGTTGTCCCGTCATTGGAAACGAGTTTCGCACCTTCTGTCGAAAGATCGACTTTGTTTACGGTATCCGTTGCCTTCGCGAGGGCTTTAGCATCCAATGCCGCGATATTTTTTCCGACGGTTCCTTCCGCATCGAGGGTGTTATCTGCCTTCAATGTGGACTTGATGTATGTCCCGTTTGTCTGAGCGGCCGGTGCCACGGTATTAATCTGAGAGAACTCCACAGCTTCTCCGGTCGTTTTGCCGGATGTGATGCCGCTCAGGGTACGGGTGTCATTATTGTTATTCGCAAAGGAAACAGATGTCGCATTGGCTGCATTGTCTCCGGATCCTACGAGAATTTGTGTTTTATCCGCATTAAGAGTAATGAGTCCTTCGGTTTCCGCTGCGGCTGCATCGAGGGCTTGCAAGTTTTGCGAAACGGTATTCGTCGAAGAAATAGTATTGTATGTCTTCTTTGTTGGGTCCGTATTATCCGGCGATCCATCCTCTACTTTGCCGATATAGCTGTCGAGTGCCAAGATATTGGCCGCCGCACTTTGATCGGAAATATGGTATTTCGCCTGATTCGATTCGGCGATGGCTTTCCGGTTTTCGTTGTACAGTGTTTCACCGGAAATAAGACGCTTGTCGCCATCTACCACCGCGCCTTCACCGGCTACCGCAATGGTGAGATCGGAAAGGGCCCCATCATTAAATTTCAGCGTTGCGGTCTGCGCCTTGGAGGCATCACCACCGGAAGTCGCATCTGTCGTCTCTTTGATGAGCTGTCCGAAAGCGGCCGCATCATGATTATCTGAGCCATAGGTCACACCGGTTAATTTCCGTGTTCTATTATTCGAATCGAAAATTGTGACAGTATCGGAATTGTCAAGTGTCGCATCTCCCGCGATGACAATCTTTTTATTGGTGCTGTCGTTCTTGATGAGCCGCTGCTGATCGACCACCGCCGCATCAAGCTTCCCAAGGTTCGTCCCCGTCGATGCCGTCTCGACTACATTCGTCAACGTATACCCATCTTTCGCAACGGGTTTATCGTAAGCGTATACGGTTGCCCCATCCACAAATCCGGTGCTCGTTTCCGTAATGGTGCCGACGGAAACGGTAACTGTTGCAAGGGATGTCGTACCGTCATTGGCTTTAATGTCTGCGACTTTCCCCGTTGCCGTCGAATCGAGCGTAAATGTCTGCCCGGCCTTCACGCCTTTTTGATCGACTTTATAAATCTGAGTTTCCACATTATCGGTCGCCGCATAATTTGTCCCGGCTTGGGCCGCACCGATCTTCGTATCCAAAGCAGACAAGTTTGCGGCCACACTTGTTTTCAGCGTGCCATTATCATTCAGAGATTTAGTGATGTAGTTCCCGTCAGCTGTGACATTTCCGATGGCGCTATCCAAAGCAGTCAGATTTGTCGCCGTCGTCTGCGCGGTCTTTACATAATTTCCGTCTGCCGGGCGAACTTCCGTGTAGACTTTTCCGCCGCTCACAAGTCCCGCATCTCCGCTTGCGACTTCCCCATTGCTGGCAAGTTTCAATGTAAATGCCGTTCCGTTGTCTTTTGTCTTAATCGTCGCGATACCGGTTGACGTATCGAAAACATATTCTTGATTATCGGCAAGCTGTCCGACATTGGCCGCATCGGTATTTTGCGTGCCGGCTGCGACTCCGGAAACGGTACGCGTGCCGCCGTTTCCGACGTCGATCGTATCGAATGCGGCATACTCTGTAGCATCTTTATTTTTCCCGATGAAAATCTTATTCGCACTGTCATCGCTGCCAAGTCTGACGAGTTTGGACTGTGTCGCCAATGCCGCATCGAGTTCTTGCAAGTTTGTCGCCACCGTCGTCGTATTCCCGTCCTGCGCCGTGATGTATGTACCTTGCGTTGTCTTTCCGA
>CAVHIJ010000035.1:0-13638 GCA_963635945.1 bacterium
CCCAAACATCCTGACCACATCTTCCAGTATCCCCCGTTCTTCTTCATCTTCACAGGGAAGTGTGCGGAGGGATTTTTTGATGAGTTGCGGAAGGTAGGGTGTGCCTTCGAGGACTTGAGGAACGGAAGCGATGAGATTTGCGGCAAGAGCGTCGGAGTCGACGGTTGCCTTGCGCATGATGCCGTTTTCGGCAGAAATATAAATCCGCAAAAATCCCCAGGGAAATTTCCCTTCATGTCGATCGGTGAAGCTTTGTTTTACGCCGTATTTCCAATCGAAAGAATCGAAGAAAGCGCGGCGCGTTTCCACAGTTTCCCAATCGATCGCAGTATCCGAAATCGTTTCCGCCGAAAGCCCGTAGATGTCCGAAAAGGCATCCCGCATGGCGCATGCGAAAGAGGCCACGGTGATTTCCGGGGAAAGTTCGGACAGATTGACGACGCGCGCGGGGACGGATGCTACGCTTTTGGCCGTGAGCTTTGAGCCCGCCGTATCGAGATATTTCGCCAGATTTTCCATATCTTCGGCAATCAAAATCGTGCCGTGATGATAGGCGCGGTCAGCTGTCTTGTAAAAGGCGTTTCCGGAAAATTTCCGTCCGCCGGCCATGATGTCGTTACGCCCCGTTTTTTCTATTTCGCCAGATTTCCCATATCTTCGGCAATCAAAATCGTGCCGTGATGATAGGCGCGGTCAGCCGTCTTGTAAAAGGCGTTTCCGGAAAATTTCCGTCCGCCGGCCATGATGTCGTTGCGCCCCGTTTTTTCGGCGGAAATGCCGAATTTTTCGGTGGCTTTGGCAATGACGGAAACCTGACGTGCCACATCGTAGAGAGCGCGCGGCGCGCAGAATGTGAAATTCAAATTTCCGATATGATGATACACGGCACCACCGCCGGAAAGACGTCTTGCCAGATGCCCGCCATCCGCTTCAAGACGCGCAATATTGCACTCGCGCCAGGCATTTTGGTTGCGCCCGATGACGACGGTTTTTTCGTTTTGCCACAAAAAGAGCGTGACGGCATCTTCCGGCACATGCCGCATGAGCCATTCTTCAATCGCGATATTCCGATACGGATCGCGGCACGAAGCGGTATTATCGTAGAGATAAATGTGAGATAGCATTTGGTGTCCTTTGGGTGTGCTCCGATTTAACCACGGCCATGGGCTATGAGCTATGAGCCGTGAGCTTTTAAGCAGTGCACTGCGCGGCATCTTGTTCTAGTGCACAGTGCACAGTGCACAGTGCATAGTGCATAGCCGCGGCATTTTTTTATTGCTCGCTTCGCTCGCCGCCTTCGGCGGCATAAAACAGGAATATGCGCGAAGCGCATCCTGAACCTCATGCCTCATGCCCCATGCCCCATGCCTTTCCCGCAAATGGGCGAAAGGTAGCGAACTTGTTCGCTACCTCCCCATACACCCCTTATGTCTCAAAACTGATAGCGGAGGACGGGCTTCCTGGCCGCCGTGACTTCATCGGGACGGCGGATGGGCGCGTTGTGCGGAGCGGTGTGAAGGAGCTCTGGGTTTTCGCGGCCTTCCGCAAAGACTTTGATGAAAATATCGGCCGCCGCATCGAGCGTTTCCTTATTTTCCGTTTCCGTCGGTTCGGCCATCAGCGCTTCGTGGACGATAAGCGGAAAATACATGGTCGGCGGATGCATACCATTATCAAGGAGTCGTTTCGCCACGTCGAGCGCAGAGACCCCCGTTTCCTTGTGGTACGCATCGAGCGACATGACGAATTCGTGCATGCAAAAGCCGGGATTTGCGATCACCATGTGATCTTTGAGGCGGCTCATGAGGTAATTTGCGTTGAGCACCGCCATACCGGACGCTTCGGCAAGCCCTTCGGCCCCAAGTGCCAGCATATAGGTCATCGCGCGGATGACGACGAGAAAATTTCCGTGGAAACTGCGCACACGACCGCAAGAATGTGCGGGCGTCGCGAAGTGATACGTTTCCCCCTCTTTTTCGGCAATCGGACCGGGCAAAAATTCTTTCAGAAATGCTTTGCAGCCGACGGGGCCGGATCCCGGGCCGCCGCCGCCGTGGGGCGTCGCAAATGTTTTATGAAGATTCACATGGACGCAATCAAAGCCCATGTCGCCCGGGCGCGCGCGGCCGACGATCGCATTGAGATTTGCGCCGTCGTAGTAGCAAAGGCCGCCCGCATCGTGGATAATTTTCGTGATTTCCAAAATATTCGGGTCAAAAATGCCGAGCGTATTCGGATTTGTGAGCATGAGCCCCGCGGTATCGTCACCGACCGCTTCGCGAAGTGCGTCCAAATCGACGCCGCCTTGGTCATTCGATTTGACGGGGACGACGGAGAAACCGGCCATCGTAGCCGATGCCGGATTCGTGCCGTGCGCCGAATCGGGAACGATGATTTTCGTACGTTTCGCATCACCCTTCGCCTTATGATATTCGCGAATGAGGAGAAGTCCCGTGTATTCGCCGTGCGCACCGGCCGCCGGCTGGAGTGTCGCCTCATCCATGCCGGTGATATCGGCCAAAAAATGCTGCGTCGTGTAGAGAGCTTCGAGCGCGCCTTGCACCGTTTCCTCACTTTGCAAGGGATGAAGCTCGGTAAATTCTTTCATGCCACACGTCGCCTCATTGACGGCGGGATTGTATTTCATCGTGCAGGAACCCAGCGGATAGAAACCGTCGTTTACGCCGAAAGCCTGCTGCTCCAGCGCGGAATAATGGCGGCTCATTTCCACTTCCGCCACTTCCGGAAGGTGCGGCGCGGATTTCCGCATCGGTAGATCCATTGCGATTTCCGGCACGTCGCATTTCGGCAAATGCGCCATTTTATGCCCCGCTTTGCTTAGTTCAAATATGAGCTGCATCTTATTCCCCTCCTTTCAGCACGGAAACGAGTGTATCGATATCCTGCTTCGTATTCATTTCCGTCGCGCACCAAAGGATGCCGCCCGCGACGGGAAGGCCGCCCAAAATACCCGCGGCGGCAAGTTTTGCCTCGACCGCCTCCGGATCGTCACACACCGTCACAAATTCATGGAAGAAAGGACAATCGTATTTCATTCGGAAACCGATTTTCGAAAGCTCGGCGGCCAAATAATGCGCTTTTTGATAGCAAAGCATTGCGACATCGGAAAGACCCTGCGGCCCCATCGCCGTGAGGTACGCGCCCGCTGTCATCGCACAAAGCGCTTCGTTCGAACAAATATTCGAAGATGCTTTTTCGCGGCGGATATGCTGCTCGCGCGCCTGAAGCGTCAAGACAAAGCAACGATTTCCTGCGGCGTCCGTCGTTTCCCCGACAATGCGTCCCGGGAGCTGTCGCATATTTTTTTGCGTCGTCGCCATGAAACCGAGATAGGGGCCACCGAAAGAAAGCGGCATCCCGAGAGGCTGCCCCTCACCGACGGCAATATCGGCACCGAGCTCGCCCGGCGTTTCCATGAGACCCAAAGAAATCGGATTCACGCCCATGACGGCCATCGCGCCCGCTTCATGCACGGCGGCGATGAGCGCCTTGGCATCTTCGATGCATCCGTAATAATTCGGCTGCGCAAAATAGAAACAAGCCGTTTCATCCGTCAAAATTTCTTTCAAAGCCGCCGCATCCGTCACGCCGTCTTTTTCCGGCGCGACCGCAACTTCCACATCGCGGCTTGCGCAATAGGTACGAATAACTTCGAGGACTTGGGGATTAACCGTTGCGGAAACGACTGCTTTCGAGCGTTTCCTCGTCTGACACATGAAGACCGATTCGGCCGCCGCCGTCGCGCCGTCGTACACGGACGCATTGGAGACATCCATCCCCGTCAGCTCGCAAATCATCGTCTGATATTCGAAAATCGATTGCAAAATGCCCTGGCTTATTTCTGCCTGGTAGGGCGTGTACGTCGTGCGGAACGCTTCTTTTCCTACAACCGTTTTCACAATCGGCGGAATATAATGCCGATACGCACCCGCACCGCGGAAAATGCTCTTGTAGACAATATTTTTCTCCGCCATAGAGGACACGCGCGCCTGCACTTCGAATTCAGACATGCCCGGTGCAATATCGAGCTGTCCTTTATACACTTTTCGCGGCACGGAAGCGTACAAATCATCCAAACTTTGTGCGCCGACGGCCGAAAGCATGGCGGCGAGATCCTCCTTCGAGGAAGGAACGTAGCTCGCCATATTACGCCTCCCCGCCCGCTTCGCAGAACGCTTCGTAAGCGCCGGCGTCGAGCATGCCTTCTTCCTCATCGGTGACGTCTTTCACTTTAATCAGCCAAGCACCGTAAGGATCGCCGTTCACGGCTTCCGGTGCATCCAAAAGTTCTTCATTCACTTCCGCAACGATTCCGGAAACGGGGCTGTAAATATCGGAAACAGCTTTGACGGATTCGACATCGGCAAAAGAATCACCGACTTCGACGGTATCGCCCACTTCCGGCAGCCCGACGAAAACGATATCGCCCAGCTGATCCTGTGCAAAATCCGTGAGCCCGACGACGATAAGCCCATCTTCTTCGCGAATCCATTCGTGGGTCTTGGCATACTTCAAATCACTCGGAAAATTCATGATAGTTACCTCCTTGGAAAATTATTGCTACATATTTTGTGAATGCTTTTTTCTATCATAGTGCTAAAGGCTATGAGGCATGAGCTATGGGGTATGGGCTTTAAAAGGTGTACCCTCCGAGCACGATTCCTCTATAATCGGCGCGAAGCGCCTCGCCGGCTCCGCCGGCATAGAACAGGAATATGCGCGAAGCGCATCCTGCCCTCATATCTCTTCCCTCATATCTCATATCTTTTACAACAGGAATCGTCGCCGCAGGCGACACCGGTTTCCTATGCACTATGAACTATGCACTATTATCTTTTATAAAACGGCAGCGCCACCACTTCGCAGGCAACTTTCTTGCCGCGAACTTCGGCTTCCACCGTATCGCCGACGGCAGCTGCGCCCTTGGTGACAAGTGCCATCGCATAAGCACCTTTGAGATACGGGCAGAATGTCCCAGACGTCGTGTGACCGATAAGCACACCGTCTTTATAGAGATCGCAATGCTCACGCACAATGCCGCGACCGGCGACTTTGAGCCCGATGCGCTCGCGGGAAATCGGTTTCGCTTCGATGCCGGATTTGCCGATAAAATCGTCTTTCCCCATCTTTACGCCAAAATCGAGACCCGTTTCCAAAGGATTCACCGTTTCATCCATTTCATGCCCGTAGAGAGGCATTGCCGCTTCCAGGCGGAGCGTGTCACGTGCGCCCAGGCCGCAGGGAAGAATTCCCTCGTCTTTTCCCGCTTCCAAAATCGCATCCCAGAGCACGGGCGCTTTGTCCGCCGGGCAGAAAATTTCATACCCGTACTCACCCGTGTACCCCGTGCGGGAGACGATGCATTCGATGCCGCACATGACGACATGTTCTTTGAAACTGTAATACTGCGTCGGAAGCTCGCCCGATTCGACGAGTTTCGCCGCAATTTCCGGAGACGCCGGACCCTGCAATGCCAAAAGCCCCGTTTCCTCCGAAATATCCGTAAAGGTCGTGCCCGAAAGCAAATGTTGCCGCATGTGCGCCACATCTTTATCATGATTCGACGCATTGACGACGATAAGATACTTTTCCTCGCCCATCCGATACACGATGAGATCATCCAAGCAGCCGCCGTCCTCTTGGCACATCACGCCGTAACGCACGCGCCCCACGGCCAAATTCGTGTAATCATTTGTCAGCATGTGATTTAGCGTCGCAAGCGCCGTCGGCCCTTCGAAAATGACCTCACCCATGTGAGACACATCGAAAAGCCCCGCCTTCTCGCGCACCGCCATATGCTCGGCGATGATGCCGCCCGCATATTGCACCGGCATCAAAAATCCGCCGAACGGTACGATTTTCCCCTTCCATTCCACATGTTTGTCGTAAAGCGGTGTTTTTTTGTCCATGTTTCCGAAATTCCTCCTTTACATCCGAGAATAAATAAAAAAGGGCACTGTAAATCCTACAGTGCGCCTCTGTCCTGTGACCTGAAAGATCGGCCTTCGCCTTGCTTCTTCGGTGCCCGCATCGGGTGAAATTTCAAAAATTCGGGAAATTTCGGAAACTTCCGCCCCGGGGCTCTCCAGAGGATTGTCCGGTATCCGTCCTTTTACCTGAGAGTTTCGCCCCTTCGGTGCCGCCAAGCGGTCTCTCCCGATACCTTCATCCATTGCAAACGACTCGCCTTCGAGTCTATGTACTTGCGGGAAACAGAAATTTCCCTGTGCTTCATAGCATATCACAAGCGATAAAAAGCTACAAGTAATAGGAATGAAACATATATAACATATAGATGAAAACTATGGCGGATGAAAGTGCAAAGTGCAAAATGCAAAGGAAACCGGTGTCGCCTGCGGCGACAATTCCTGTTTTAATCGGCGCCTTCGGCTGTAGTGCGACTTTTGTGCGCGAGGCTGTAAGACGAAAGACTGTCAGACGAAAGACGAAAGACGCGCGCTCGGCTTTAAGAAAAGGGGCATGAGGCATGAGGTCAGGATGCGCTTCGCGCATATTCTTATTTTAATCTTTGCTCCCCTAACAGGTGCGCCAAAGCGCATTTGACTTGGGTGCGCCAAGAATATTTCTTGACAACTTTCTTTCACTTACCTATTATAAAAAATAATCGCCGGTAAGCGAAGCGATGTCGGTAGATAAAAGAAATCCCTCGCCTCAAGACGACACCCGTTCTCCGCCGCGCGAAAGCGCCGGTGAGCATCGCGAGCGATTATAAAAATACCGCGCAGCGCTCCACTTAAAAGTCTCACAGTCTCACAGTCTTTTAGTCTGACAGTCTTTTAGTCTGATAGTCTTACAGTCTCACAGCCTTCCGCACAAACGACACCTACAGAAAGCGCAATCACATGAATCTCATTCTCTCACGCCTTGCCCTCGTCCTTCTTCTCGTAGCGGCGTATCTTCGGCATTTGCACGGCATCTCCGGTCCCGGGACGCCGATTTTTCGCATGCTCGGGTTGTCGGCGCTGCTGGCACCCGTTTCCTTTTACATCTACATTCTCCTTCGCCGCAGCGCAAAATATTTCCTGCCGCACATGAATCCCGTGCACCGGGAAGCACTCGTGCTGATTTGCGCCGCCGTGATTCTCGTGCCATCCATGTACATTTTCGGCCTGCCGCTCCTCTTCGTGCTCCACGTCATCGTCTTGGCGCTTGCCGTCGAAATTTTGCGACTCCTTTCGAAACTTTGCGGCGCCTGCGGCCCCCGTTTCCAAAGCATTTACAAAAGCGGCATCCTGCCCCTTTGCGGCGCGCTCCTCATTTTTGCCTTCGGCTACATGAATATGCACACCGTGCACCCGCGCTACGAGACGATTCACGGCGGCGAAGCAATTCCGGACGCCGGATTCACCATCGTTTTCCTCTCCGATTTACATTTTGAAAATTCCATGACACCCGAAGATCTCGCCCGATATGCGAACGACATTTCAAAAATCCGTCCGGACATCGTCATTTTAGGCGGCGACATTGTAGACGAACGCACGTCGAACGCCGGCATGCACGCCGCGTTTAAAATTTTGGGAAATATAAAAACGAAATCCGGAATCTTCTACATTTACGGAAACCACGACCGCGCGCTCTACACGGCAGAGCCCACTTACACGGAAAAAGAACTGACGGAAACAATTTGCGCCGCCGGCATCACTATTCTTTCCGATAAATCGGTACAAATCGCGCCTACTCTCACCCTCACCGGCCGCGAAGACCGCTCGACGCCGATGCGGACGGGCATTCCGCGCATGGAGCACAAAGCGCTCATCGCCTCGCTTCCCGAAGGTGCCTTCCACATCCTTGCCGATCACCAGCCACGCGAATTTTCCGATGCGTCCGCCGCCGGTTTCCACCTCATGCTCTCCGGGCACACCCATCACGGCCAAATCTGGCCCCTCGGCCACATCGTCGCCGCACTCGATAAAAGTACATTAATTTACGGACATAAAAAAGAAGGAAACACAGATATTCTGGTTTCCTCCGGTATCGCCGGCTGGGGCTACCCCATCCGCACACAGGGACAGTGTGAATATGTGATTATAAAAATAGTTAAGTAAGAAAAACGTTGATGCGTTGATGCGAGGAGCGTTGATGCGCGCGCCCCTTCCCTCTTTCCTATGCACTGTTTCCTACACACTCCGCTTCCCCAACACCGGGTGCACAGCGGGACGCAGGCTCCTGTGCTCTATGATGGAAACGGCTTCGGAAAGTGTGACATCCCGGCGGCCTTCCGCGCTTTCGTAGACAGCCAAAGGATGCGGCGCATCAAGCTCACTTCCCGGAAAATAAACGTATTCTCCTGTGTCCGCGTCGCCGTAAATGAATCCCGAGAGCAGGCGCCCTTCTGCCAATTTGCAATTCATGATACACATCCTCACATAGTAAAAGCGGTTTGAAATCCAAATAATCCGCACTGGTTAAATCGAGTTTGACCCCGAGCATCGACTCCGGTATATCGTGAAAATTCTGCCGTCCGTGAATATGTCCGTATACGCAATGGGAAACACCCGCATCGCGCAAAATTTCGAGCATATGCATCGGGCGGCGTTTTTCGTCGAAAGGCGGATAATGCAGGACCGCAATGATGTTTTTCGCGCCGGCTTTTTTCGCCATTTCGATCCCCGTAGCCATGCGTCCTTCTTCACGCGTCAAAATTTTTCTGTCATTTTCCGAGAAATTCCGCGACGTCTCCGGGATCCACCCGCGCGTCCCCACGAGTGCGATGTTTCCCACCATAATGAAATTATTATTGAGAAACTCAAATGCGCCGTGCGTTTCCCGCGTCATTTTCGTCACGGTATCCCACCAATAATCATGGTTGCCGCGGACGACGATTTTCCGCCCGGGAAGGAACGCAATGGCTTCCAAATCGCACATCGCTTCCGCCAAATCATTTCCCCAGGATAAATCACCCGCCAGGATGCACGCGTCATCTTCCGTGACGGTTTCCTCCCACGCACGGAAAATTTTCTCCCGATGACCCCGCCAATTTTCACCGAAAATTTCCATCGGTTTCTTCGGCGGATCTCCGGATAAATGAAAATCACTGAATGCAAAAAGTTTCATATTAATCCCCAAAATACGGCGCCCGGCGCAGGCGCGCCATCATGCCCGCGCGGCTTTCGTCGTCCATCACGCTCTTGATCCGATACCCGACGTACAGCGGGCTCGCACTATGGCGCGGGAAAAGTTTCGCCGCGATTTTTCCGTGAAATCGATAAAAGAAAATATTGTAACTCGTGCAGCGAATCGGAAAATCGGTGAGGACATATTTCGCGAGCGTTTGCAGAAAATCGGCCATCGCCGTCACGTCGCCGTCAGGTTTCAAAAGCACGTTAAATTCCGTCATGGTCGACATCGGCGCATCCGATAGCATGAGCGCCGCATCCGCCGTTTCGTAAATGAGAGGGCCTGCGAAATCCGCCGGCGTCATATCCTCCGTGTAATCGTAATGATACAGACCCATGATTTGCGAATGAGGATGGCGCTGCGAGCCGCCCGACATGGTGCCGAAATTGCGGAAATAGAGCACCGAGCGAAATTCGGGGCGGCGCATCATTTCCAGCCATTTTTCCGTGCCGAAGGAAATCACTTCGCGCGCTTTTTCCCGCGTGTACGTCGAAAGATCCGCGTCGTGCTCTGCCGTTTCCACAAGGACCGTCGGCCATGTGTCGTGGAAAACGGGATATTTATTCATGAGCCAAATCATATCCCCGCGCGTTTCCAGAATGTTTACGAGCTTGTCGCGCGCACAAAAAGGACAGGGATCTCCCGCCGCGCTGTGCGGTTTGTCCCAGCCGACCGCCATATCAAATGTGATTTTATGCCCCACGGCGTCTCCCTTCCTTCTCGTGAAAATTCCCGGCTATTCGCCTTCAAACCATACCGTCACATCCGAGCCCGTCTTGACGGAAGTCCCCGGCGGCGGATCCTGGCGGACGGCCGTGCCGCTTCCTTCCGGTCGGAAACCGAGCCCCACCTTCGCCAGCCATTCGGACACATCGCGGATCGTAAATCCGGTGAAATCCGGGACAAGTGCGTACGATTCCCCATCGGCGGTCGGCGCATTTTCTATTTCCGTTTCCGATTCTTTTTTCTCTTTCAAAGCCTGCAGCACGTCGCCGGCTTCCTGCTCCTCCGAGCCGGCCGCGACACCGAGATAGCGCATCGTCTTCCCCATAATTTCCGAGAAAACAGGCGCCGCAATAACACCGCCGTAATAGAGACCGTTCGGATTATCAATGACGACAAGACAGATGACGCGCGGGTCTTCCGTCGGGCCGAATCCGCAGAAAGACGCCACATATTGCCCTTCCAGGTACCCGCCTTTTTCCGTGTCGATTTTCTGCGCCGTACCCGTTTTACCGCCCATGTGATAACCGAGGACGCGCGCATTCCCGCCGCCCCCTTCGGACACTTCTTTTTCCATCATGTCGCGCAGCGTATCCGCCACGTTTTTCGGCACGGGATTTCCGGAAACTTCGGACTTCGTTTCCTTATCAATCGAGCCGTCTTCATTGACAATTTTCGCGATGATATGCGGTTTCATCATTTGCCCGCCGTTTGCAAGCGCACTGTACGCCTGCACCATTTGGAGCGGTGTCACCGCGATCGCCTGCCCGATGGACATCGTGGCCACATCGATGGGCCGCATATCCTTCGGATTAAAAAGAATACCCGCAGCCTCACCCGGCAGCTCAATCCCCGTTTCCGCACCGAAACCGAATTTCTTCGCATACTCCGTCAAAATGTCGCCGCCCGTCAAAAGCCCGACATGCGCAAATCCCGTATTGACCGAATATTTCAAAATATCAATCATTCGCACGTCGCCGTACGATTCATTATCCCAATTTTTAATCGCGTGCCCGGACGCCCATACTTCGCCCGGATCGTGCCAGACCTGCTCGGTCGTATACGTCCCCGCCGCGAGCGCCGTCGCCGCCGTAATCGGCTTGAAAGTCGACCCCGGCTCATACACATCCACCACCGCGCGATTTTTGAATTCATTTTCCGTCGCCGCATAGAAACGATTCGGATCATAAGTCGGCCGATTCGCCAAAGCGAGAATATCCCCCGTCTTCGCATCCATCATAATGACCATCGCACCCGCCGCGCCCGTCTTTGCCATCGCACGATCCAACGCCGTTTCCGCAAAATATTGTATCGTCGAATCAATCGTGAGATACACCGAGCGGCCGCTCTTACCCGAGATCGGCGCCGCCGTCGATTTCAAAATCGGATTCCCGCGCGCATCCGATAAAAGCCGCATCAAATCCACACGCCCGCGAATCTCCGTTTCCAAAGATTTCTCCAGCCCGTCCAATCCGTCGCCGTCAATCCCGACGAAACCGAGGACATTCGCCAAGAGTTCATGATTCGGATAACAACGCTTACTTTCTTCTATGAAACCGAAACCTTTCAGCTTTTTCTCCGCAATCGCCGCACGCACCGCCGCTGCGTCATCCGCCTCCATCGTACGCGAAAGCCACACGAAACGCGTTTCCTCCGAAAGACGCTCCGTCAAATCCTTTTCATTCATATGCAAAATCGGCGCCAAAACGGCAGCCGCGTCCGCCGGCGTGACATTGAGCATCCCCGGATCCGCATACAAAGATTTCGCCACCACCGAAAAAGCGAGCGCCTTCCCGTTTCTGTCGTAAATCGTCCCGCGCGGCGAAAAAAGCTTCACCGTCTCCGTCGTCTGCCCCATCGCCATCGCCAAAAAACGATCGTGACACACCACCTGCACATACACAAGCCGCACGATGAGCGCCATCGCGATCGCCGTAAAAACGGCCAAAATGCGCAGTCCCCGCCGCCGCATAAAGCCGAGCGTCACCCGTTTCCTCATCCGTGCCGCCTCCCGTACCGCGCCGCCGCCTGCGCCAATGCATCCGGATCATTCGAAAGACCCCCCGATTGCACGCGCGAAAGCAAATTCGAAAGCCCCTCCGGAATCATCCCCGAAAGCGCCTCCATCGTCCGTAAATCATAATGCAAATCCTTTGCGGAAACGGGCATATCCCGCGCCACATCCGCCATACACGCACCGAACGCCCGATGCCCCTCCGTCGCCGAATACGGCTGCCCGCACCCGATAATATCCGCACACGAAAGCGTCGTCATATGCCCGATAGCCGACACCAGCGCCTTCTGCGACCGAAACACACGATCCCGCGCCAAATGCCGCACCCAGCGCCGGACATCCGCCTTCTCGTGATTGGCAAAATAATGAAACTTCATGTGATCCTTCACCAACCAAGACACAAGAGCCACCGTTTCCTTCGGGAAACGAAGGCGCGTCAAAATCTCCTCCGCCATCTTCGCCCCCACATGATCGTGCCCGTGGTCCGTAATCCGCGCACCCTCCACACGGCGCACCCCCGGCATCCCCTTCCCCACATCGTGGAAAAGAGCCGCCAGGCGATCAATCTCCGTCGCCGGAGACGCTTCCACCACAGCTAATGTGTGATACCAGGCATCGTATTTATGAAACTTGCGCATTTGCGGCAAATTCACCAAATGCGCAAGCTCCGGCACAATCGGAACGGGAATATCCCGCCCGTGCTCACGCACACGGCAAGACAAATTTCCGAGCCCCGAACGCACCAAAAGATCCAACCCCCGCCCCGCATGAGGCGCCGTGAGCATTTTCAAAAATTCCGATTTCACACGCTCCAGAGAAAGACCGGAAACGCGCGGAAACGCAGCCTCCATCCCCGCGACCAAAGACGAATCCGCCATAAAATCCAGCTGCGCCGCAAAACGGCACGCCCGAAAAAGACGCAGCGCATCCTCCGAAAAACGCTCCGCCGCATCCCCCACCGTCCGAAGACGCTTCCGTTTCAAATCCGAAACGCCCCCGAAAAGATCCGTCACGCCCCCATCCACATCCGCCGCCATCGCATTCACCGTAAAATCGCGGCGAGACAAATCCTCCGCCAAAGTATCCGCAAAAGAGACGACCTCCGGCCGATGCGCATCCGCACCGTAAAATTCGCGCCGATATGTCGTGATTTCATAATTTGCGCCGCCGAGCGCCGCAATCACCGTCCCGAAACGCCGACCGCCCCCGTCCGCCGCGCGAATCCCCGCGCGAGACAATACGGCCACCGTTTCCTCCGGCCGCGCCGACGTCGTGATATCAAAATCATGCGGGCGTTGACCCATCAAAAGATCCCGCACACACCCGCCGACCAAAAACGCCTCATACCCCGCTTCCGAAAGCAAAGAAAGCAAAGCTCTTGCCCCCACGTCATACGACGAAGGATCCAACCCCGCCCTTTTTCGGAAACCGAACATCCATCCCACTCCCATTCCAAACCGAATCATCCTAAACATTCTTTTCATATAATCATAATATATTTTCAAAAAAAAGTCACGAAAAACCACCCGCACCCGATTTTTCCCCGACTCCTCCCGCCGACAACTCACGGCTCACGGCTTTAAGAGGTGTCGCCTACGGCGATAATGTTGTTGTAATCGCTCGCTTTGCTCGCTCGACGCCGAAAGCGGCAAGGCGCCGCAGGCGCATATAAAAAATGGCGCGAAGCGCATCCTCTGAAAGCCTTCCTTTGAAGGAAGGTGGCGCGAAGCGCCGGAAGATAG
>CAVHIJ010000036.1:0-13633 GCA_963635945.1 bacterium
GGCATATTGTTCGCTGACTATTCGGTTTTCAAAGAACCAATCGCTCAATGCGACGAAAAATATTTTACCAAAAAGCAAATTCTCTGTCAAGAGGGAATTCTTCGTTTTTGTGATTTATTTTTCGAGGATCACGACACTTTTTGTGCCTCTCTGTGAGCGTGATTGCATTTTAGCACTCGGCGGGAAAGTTGTCAAGATATTGTATTAAAGGATTTTATTCATATCATTTTTCAATATGTGGGATTGTTTTTCGGGATTTCCGGCATTCATAATCGCGGAAACGACGGCAATGCCGCGAATACCGCTTCCGACAAGTTTCCCGATATTATTTTCGCCGATACCACCGATAGCGACGACGGGAATGGAAACGGTTTCGCAAATTTCTTTTAAAGTTTCAATGGAAACGGATTCCGCATCTTTTTTTGTCGCCGTAGGAAACACGGCGCCGACGCCGAGATAATCTGCGCCGTCTTTTTCCGCGCGTACGGCTTCCGGGACGTTGTGGGCGGAGACGCCGAGAATTTTATCGGGGCCGATGAGGCGGCGTGCGACGGCGGCGGGCAAATCGGATTGTCCGATGTGAAGTCCGTCCGCATCGGCGGCGAGCATAATATCCGTGCGATCATTAATGATGAGTGGGACGCCGGCTTCGTGGGTGATTCGTTTCAGCCGAAGAGCGCGTTCGTAGAAAGTGAGGCTGCCCGCCGTTTTTTCGCGGAGCTGCACCATGGTGACGCCGCCCGTGACGGCCGCTTTTACGATGTCTTCCGTTTTCTCGCCCGCCGACGGATCGGTGACAAGGTACAGTGTCAAATCAAAGGGTAATTTCACGATATTTCGCTCCTTGGGACAGGATGGCGGCGGTCATGTTTCCGGCGGCGTCAATAAGTGCGCTGCGGAAGGCACCGAGTCCGATTTTGCCGGCTTTTTCTTCGGCGATTTCACCGCAAAATCCCATGTAAATCATGCCGCAAAGCACGGCTTCGAAAAGTTGCGTGGGATGCGCGCCGCAAAAAGAGCCGAGGACGGACGTTTCCATACAGCCGGAGCCGGTGATGCGGCTCATGGTCGCGCAGCCGTTTTCGACGGCAAAGATCCGCATGCCGTCCGTCACGATATCGACGGCGCCGGAGACGGCGGTGACGGTGTGATACATTTCGGAAACGCTTCGCGCGACGGCGACTGCGTCCGTCCCGTGATCTTCGGAAGAGGCATCGACACCCTTCGTATGGGAAACAAGACCCGCAATGCATGCGATTTCGGAAATATTTCCGCGAATGACATCGACGTGAATATCCTGCAATATTATTTTCGTCGTTTCAATGCGAAGCGGTGTCGCGCCGCAGCCGACGGGATCCAAAATAACGGGAATGCCCGCCCGATTGGCTGCGCGCCCGGCTTTCATCATTGATTCGACGGTGCGCGCATTGAGTGTCCCGATATTGATGACAAGACTTTGCGCTATCGACGCCATTTCCGCCGCTTCGTCCGGATCGTCGGCCATGACGGGAGACGCCCCGACGGCAAGCGTGATATTCGCACAATCGTTCACGGTGACGTAATTCGTAATATGATGCACAAGCGGAGACGACGCACGGAGCCCGCCCAAGAGTTTCTCAAAATTCGGAACATCAGAATTTTCCATGACCCATCCTCACTTTCGTACGGTATTCGAGCGCTTTCACTTTATCGCGATACTTGGCGGGACCGTTTCCGTAAATATCTGCCAACAGCTGATCGGCTTTGATGCTTCCGGCATCCGAGGCGCGCCCCAAAAAAGAAATCGCTTTTTCCATATCCTGCGGGACGCCCTGCCCTTCGAGATAAATGTTTGCGGCATAGATCATGGCATCGACATCGCCTTTATCGGCCGCTTTTGCGAACCATTCCAACGCTTCTCCGGTGTGCTTTTCCGAATCATCGCAGAAAAGAAGCCCCTCCTGCACCAAGGCGGGATCGTATCCCTCCTCGGCCGCCGCACGAAACCATTCCTTCGCACATTCGCGCGCATCATTGTCCCGAAAGACATCCGGCCAAATGAGCATCCCGGCCTCATACGCCGCCCGCGCCGACCCCAGCCGATACGCCTCACCGTAATAATCGAACGCCAAATCGATATTTCGTTTCGTCAAAACCCCGTCGCGATACATACCGCCGAGCAAAAGACAAGCCTCCACGCTCCCGTGATTCGCCAGCACCTGGAAACAGGCAAGTGCCTCGGCATCGCCGTCATCGGCATAAATCTGCCCGAGCCGCATCAAATCGCGCCCCGCTTTTCCGCTGCCCTTCATCACGGCTTTCGTGAGATATACCTGCGCCTCGCCGTAATTGCGAATCGCCAGATAATTTTTTCCCATATTGTACAATTCCAAGGCCGTCAGCGCCTCTTCCATTTCGTTTCCTCCGTCTATAAAAAAATATGACAAATGACAAATGAAACTATTCTTCGCTGCTTCCTTCTTCCTTTGTCATTCCTCACCGCCCGCCTTAAAACAAAATTTCGCCGCAGGCGACACCTGAAACGCATCAACGCTTCTCGCATCAACGCATCAACTTTTTGCACTTTGCACTTTGCACTGTATATACATAACACATTTTACCACACGCAAAAAGAGCTCCCTTGCGGAAGCCCTCCTTGAAATACTTATTTATTTTTCGCCAAAAAATCTTTCAAATCGCTGTAGCTTACGAAACCGACGAAGGAATCCTTCGGCTCGCCGCCTTTGAAATAAATGACCGTCGGCACCGTATCGATCCGGAAACGCTCTGCGAGCTCCTTATCCGCATCGACATTCATGCCGTAGAAGGCAAGCGTCTCCTCCTCGGCCGCCGCTTTGGCCATCACCGGTTCCAATTTGCGGCAATATCCGCACCACGGCGCACCGAATGCGACGACCGCATCGCCCTTCGCCACCGCTTTTTCAAACACATCCGTCCCGGTAATTCTTTCGATTTCCATACCGATTCCTCCGTTTCCGAAAAATTTGGAAACGCCCGCGCGCATCCCGTTTCCTGTATTTTCAACTGTATCGATTATATTCGATATATCGAAACTTGTCAATATAGAAACTCAGGACATGGAAAGCGACGCACCCGGACGGACGACGCAGGGAAGGAGCCCGGCCGCTTCCGCCATGGCCTCGAATTCTTTCGGATCCTGCGCAATGACGGGCCAGGTATTGTAATGAATCGGGATGACCGCCTGCGTCCCCAAAAGCTTCGCCGCCGCGACGGCATCTTCCGGCCCCATCGTGTAATTGTCGCCGATGGGAAGAATCGCATAATCGATGGATGCTTTCTGCCCGATGAGAGCCATATCGCCGAAGATTCCGGTGTCGCCGGAATAATAGACGACGGGGCCTCCCGTGAAACGCAGCAGGAAACCGCAGGCCGATCCGCCCGCGACGCCCGCGCTGTGCCAAGCGGGTGTCATCGTGACGCGTCCGAAAGGCAGCGACGTCGTGCCGCCGATATTCATGGGAACGGCCGCCGGCGCCGTCTCGAAAAGGCCGAGCACTTCCGGAATCGCAATGACGGAAGCACCCGTACGTGCCGCAATGGCATCGGCGTCACCGAAATGATCCCCGTGCGCATGAGAAATCAAAATATAATCGCAGCGCACGTCTTCCGGCCGCACTGTCGCAAGCGAATTTCCCGTCAAAAACGGATCGAATAAAAGCCGTTCTTTCCCGGTATCCAAGATAAATGCCGCATGTCCGTAATATTCAAATTTCATGCTAACCCCTCCTTTTTATCATCTTTTCCTATACCGTCACACTACCTGCAAAATCGCTTCGAAACCGCCGAGATTGTTTCCGTCATTCACCCGTGAAACATTCGGAAAGGCACATTCGTCCCATCAACGTATGCAAGGGGCAATCGGGCCGCTTTTCATTCCACGAAAGCACCTCTTCCTTTCGGTGACAAATCGCCCACACCAAATTCGGATATTTGACCGTCGCACGGATTCCTTCCTCATCCATGCCCGCCTCTTTCAAAATGGCTTTTGCGTCTTCAACGGAGCACCTGAATTCTTCTTTTGTATCCACACGCACGTCGTCACCGTTTTTCATCGGCTTTCGTTTCCCGAATATACGGCTTTCCGCTCGGAGATTTTTGCGTTTTAAGCCATTCATATGTCTCGGCCGGTTTTGTCCCGTAACCGATCATAGCCTTGCTGTAAATAATTCTGCCCGTTTTGATGGCACGCATCACCACTCGATTGAGACAGAGCTTCAAATCGGCATTGACATATTTGATTTCCACATCGTAACCGGCCGCTTCCAAAGGTTCCACATATCGATGCATCAATGACCCGGCGTGATCCCCGGTCGTCTGAATGACGATATTATCTCCTTTTCGGCTGCCGGAAAGAAATTCCCGAAACACATCATCGGAAATCATATTACTTTCCAAATGCACTGCGCCGGCGACAGCGCCCCCGGTGGCTGCATATTCCGGAATCATTTCTTTGATCATATCTTTATCAAAAACAAACATTCCTTCTTTTTGACTGAAAGAATCCACGAAAGAACTCTTGCCCGATGCCGGGAGACCGAATACGACGGCAGCTTTATATTCTTTTCTCACCTTTCCGTCATACACATATTTTCCGGTTTCCGTTTTTCGCGCAGACCCGCTGCGCAGGAACTCTCCGGCAATGGCCGCTCTCAATGCATCCCTTTCCGGCGTATCGATATCGGACGTCAATCCGCCGAGAGCATTCATATTTTCTTCCAGCATTCGATCCAACATTAAAACCACCGGATCATGCTTCAATTCTTCTATACTTTTCAGTTTATTTTGCGACACGTCATTGAAGAAACGCTGCGCTTCGGGCGTCTGGATGACAAGCTCCACTTCGTTTCCCAAATAATCGATGCCTTTACTGTAGAGCGGGTTTTTCGGGAAAACAAATTTACAATTCTCTTTCGTTTTCCGATACGCTTCCCGATAAGCCTCCGTTTCATCGTAACGCAGCGCCTCTTTTTCGGTCACCGAGGCTTTTGCTTGGCCCTCTCCCATCGTTTCCGTATTTTCCGTCACAATTGATGCCGGCATTGCGGAAGCGGTTTCCGTGCTTTGGAAAGAGCTCGCTTGGGCAAACAGAGAAACGGTAAGAGACAATCCCAACAATATCGAGGTCACCATGGATTTTTTCATCATCGTCAAACTCCTTTTTTACAAATTCCTTCATCTGCTCCCTTAAAAATTTTCTTTAGTATATAAAATGTACATCATAAAATCAACATGCGGTTGAGGAAAGAAGAAAGATGAAAGATGAAAAATCATTCATGCCGGAATTTCCGCTTCGTGCAATATTTGTGCCGAAATCCCAAAATAAATTCGGGATGATGGGAGTGGCACCTGCATCCGCGCATCAACGCAAAAAAGACCGTGAAAAATGTTTTTCGTTTTTCACAGTCTTTTTTTCTGGTGCCGGAGGTGGGACTTGAACCCACACGATGTTGCCATCGTCAGATTTTGAGTCTGATGCGTCTGCCATTCCGCCACTCCGGCTCATTTCGGCATTTGATATTTTATCATGAAGTCCGCGTGCGGTCAAACGGAAATTGCACGCGCGAGAATCGTTTCTGTTTCCGCAAGGCGGGCCGTATCGGTCTGGCTCCAAGTGAGCGGCGTAAGCGTCGGATATCCGCGAAAAACCCAATAGGTATCTTCTTCCGGATTTTCGGTCGGTATCGCTTTCCCGGCGACCCAGTATCCCACGCGATCGGAGGGATCGTGCAGCTGCCGGATGGCGTTTTCGTAATGCTGCAAGCCCTGGCGGACAATTTTTATCTCCGAAAGAGTATTGTGCTCGCCGTAGGGAATATTGAGATTCAAAAGCCCTCGATAGTTTCCTTCAAAGAAAAAGGAGCGAACGACGTCGACCGCAAGGCGGCAACCCTCGTCCAGCATCGCGGGATCTTTCGCATTTTCGACGGAAACAGCCATTCCCGGGATTCCTTGATAAATGCCTTCCATAATCCCGGCGACGGTCCCGCTGTAGATGCAATCGGTCCCTGCATTGAAACCGTTATTCGCGCCGGATACGATGAGATCCGGTTTATCGTCTTTGAGATAATATTCGAGCGCAATTTTCCCGCAATCGGCGGTCGTGCCGTTCACCGTGAGGACTTCGCCGCCCTCGTAAAATGGCACCCGTTTCCACATGCGAAGATATTCGTGAAGGGTGAGCGAGGAGGAGCAGGAGCTCCGGGCACGATGCGGGCAGATGACCGTGATGCGCGCGATGTCCGCAAGCGCTTTGGCCAGGCCCCGAATACCGGGCGCTTCGTAACCGTCGTCATTGGTGAGGAGAATGTGCGGCTTATCCATGAGTTTCGTTCTTTCTCGTCAAAGAAGCATCGGAGAATTGCATGCTTCGGGTGTGGATGGTATGCACCCAGCTCTTTTTATGCCGATCGAGGAAACCGAGGAATGTGACGGGAATCCACGAGTACATAAAAACCGGGTAGAGCAGCCAATAGAACCAGATTTTGGCCGGCACTTTGATTTGCAAAAGGACGATGAGCGGCAAAATGTATTGCAAGACGCCGACGATAAACCAGAATTGGTGCGGCAATAATTTATCATTGTATAAAATGACGGTAAAACAGGGATAAAAAATATTGATGTACGTCATGACGGCGTAGAATGTGGAAAGGAGCAGGAAATAATTCTGCGAAAGCTGCAAAATGCCGTCCAGAATCATAATATTCTTTTGGCGAATCCCCTCTTTCAAAAGCTTGGGGATAAAACGTCCCGCACAATCAAATTGTCCCTGTGCCCAACGTTTTCTCTGTCGCCACGATGCCATGAATGTCAGCGGTTTCTCATCGTAAATAATCGCATCGTGAACCCAGCAGGTGCGAATACCGTAGGTGAGACATTTTACCGAAAATTCCATATCTTCGGTGAGGCATTCGCAGCCCCAGCCGTATTTTTCGATGATATCGGCCGCAATGCACATGCCGGTGCCGCCCAGTGCCGTCGAGAGCCCCAGATTATATTTCCCCAAATGCCAAAGATGATTGATTGTCCAGAAAGCGATGGCAAATGTCCCGGAAACCCACGTGTCCGTCGGATTTTTGGCGGACAAATACCCCTGCAGGACTTTTTGTCCCTTGCAGAGGCGGCTGTTCATTTCCGTCAGAAAATCGAGATGGACGAGATTGTCCGAATCGAAGATGCAAAAGGCATCGTAGCCTTTATGCAAAGCGAAAATTTTGGGGAATACCCAATCCATCGCATAGCCTTTTCCGACGAGTTCTTTATTGAAACGTTCAAAGACGTAGGCACCGTGCTCGCGAGCAAGTTTGGCCGTACTGTCGGTACAATTATCGGCGATGACATAGACGTCGTAGAGCTCATCGGGATATTTCAATTGTTTCAAATTATCCAGAAGAGCACCTAAGACCATTTCTTCATTGTGAGCCGGAATGACGACGGCAAATTTATGCTTGGGCGTCAGAATTTTCTTTTCTTTGGGATGCCATGTCCCGCAGACGGCCAATAAAATATAGTAGATTGTGAAAAAAGCCACAATCCACTGAATGGGGATCATCAGATAATCCAATGCGTAATTCATACCGAAAGTTCACTCCGATTCGATTGCTCGATAAGGAATTCCATGCCGTAAAATAATCGTATTTCCAAAGTTTCCATGATTATTCCAAATAATCGTCTTCGCTCTCGGCCTCTTCTCTGCGGCGACGGAGGGCTTTTCTTCTTCTGCGACGCTCCATTTTGCGGAAATTCATGTACGAATTCAGAATCCCGAATACAATGAAGGCCAGGCAGAGTGCGGCAAACCAGATGGGCCAATGGAAAAATGTGGGAAGAATCAAAACGAGAAGTGCGATGCCCAGCGCTTCGATATGAAGCTGATCGGCAGATGCGCCTTTATTGGTCGGATAATGAATTTCGCTCACCATAAGGTATGCGACAAGAAGGACGAGAAGAAGCGTGACGATCGGCCACAGTTTCACACCGGAGAGGATATATCCCGCTGTAATCATACCGGTCATCGGGCAGGGCAAACCCTCAAAATAACCGTGCACTTCATCGCTTTTCACATTGAAACGCGCCAAGCGGAAGGCGCAGGATACGGCGAGCAACGAGCAGGCAATCATACCGATGAGCCCCAGCTCGCGAAGATCGGCCGCATAGAGGAGAGCCCCCGGCGCAATCCCGAAAGAAATATCATCGCACATCGAATCCAGCTCGACACCCAAAGGACCCGTGGTGTGAAGCGCACGCGCAATGCGTCCGTCCATAAAATCGGCCACCATGGAAACAAGAATGCACACGGCCGCATAATCGTAAGCGCCCTCTATCGTCATCAAAATCGATAAAGCGCCGAAAAATCCGTTAGTAGCTGTCGCACCGTTGGCGATCCATGATTTTTTCACTTATTTCAACCTCCCAATGACGGTCGTACCGCCGGTGACTTTATCACCTTTCTTCACAAAAATATCCACATCTCCGGGAATATAAAGCTCCGTGCAAGAGCCGAATTTAATCATCCCGTAAAGCTCCCCCTGACCGATATCCTGCCCGAGCGTGCTCCAGAGCACGACGCGCCGCGCGAGAAGTCCCGCGATTTGCGCGACCAAAATCGTACGATGCGCTCCGGTAATCCCGATGGCACCGCGCTCATTTTCATATCCCACGCTCGATTCGTACGCCGGGCGAAAACGCCCCTGCGTGTAGGACATAAAAGAAATTTTGCCCGCCATCGGCGCCCGATTGGTGTGCACATTGAATACGGAAAGGAAAATCGTCACACGGTGGCATTTTTCACCGAGAAACTGGTCCTCTTCCACATCATCGGACACATCCATCACCGTGCCGTCGGCAGGCGATACGAGGTTGTATTCATCATACGGAATCACGCGTTTCGGGCAGCGGAAAAAATAGGCGAAATACAGCCCCAGGACAAAGGGGACAATCGCCGCTTCCGGATGTCCGATATAGAGCAATCCTGCCGTAAGCAGTGCGCAAACTGCCAGAAAAGGATAGCTTTCATGCAAAATATATGGCTTTGTAATCGGTTTTCTTGCGACTTCCTCCGCCGGTTTCAAATGACTCCTCCGATACTCAATTCGTGTTTTTTTATTATGTTTCCGGCCTCCGCTCACGCCCGCGAAGTCCGGTTTCTTTCATTTTTCCATTTTTTCACGGCCATCATATAGCGCGGCAGCGCCATCATGCGGCCGATGCGGGACGGCTGTTGCCAAAGGCGATACGCCCACTCCAAACGATGCTTTTGCATCCAAAGCGGAGCGCGTTTTAAGTTTCCCGCCATGATATCGAAGACACCGCCGACCCCCATGGCGACGACGCCTCCCAATTCCTCTTTATGCTGCAAAAGCCATATTTCCTGCTTCGGGACACCCATGCCGACGAGGAGAATTTTCGTCTCCTTCTCCCGAATGGATTGCAGAATTTTCTTCTCTTCCGCGGCATCGAAAAAGCCGTCGTGCGTACCGGCGATCTGTAATCCCGGATGGGACGACGCAATGTGTTCCGCCGCTTTTTGCGCGACCCCCGGCGCTCCGCCCAGGAAATAGACGGGCCAACCGCGCTCGGCCGCCGTAGTCAATAACGCTTTGGCCAAATCCGCTCCGGTCACCCGTTCGGGAAACGGAGTCCCCAGGACGTCACCCGCCCAAAGAATCCCCGCGCCGTCCGCGACGACCAAATCCGCTTCGGCCAAACATGTCGCCAATCCTTCGTGGCGACGCGCCAGCATCAGCATTTCCGCATTCGCCGTGAAAATAAGATGCGGTGTATTCGTTTCTGCCATGTCCCCGCAAAGAGCCACGGCCTCTTTCATCGTAATCGCCGCAATCCGTACATCCAATACGTCATACGTGCGCTTAACCGCTTCAATCATTTCGCGCTGTAGTTCGGTGCTTCCTTCGTGATGCTGACATCATGCGGATGGCTTTCGCGAAGACCCGCGCCCGTAATCTGAATAAACTGCGTCTTTTCGATCATATCTTTAATCGTCGATGCGCCGCAATATCCCATTGCCGCACGCAGGCCGCCGATGAGCTGGAAAATCACATCGGATACATGGCCGCGGTACGGAATCTGACCTTCGATGCCTTCCGGGACCAGTTTCTTCGAGTCCGTCTGGAAATACCGATCCTTCGAGCCCGCATTCATCGCGCCCAGAGAGCCCATACCACGGTAGGATTTATACGTTTTGCCCTGATAAATAATTGTTTCGCCCGGGCCTTCTTCCGTGCCGGCCAAGAGATTGCCCAGCATGACTGTGGAGGCACCCGCGCCGATTGCTTTTGCGATATCGCCGGAATATTGAATACCGCCGTCGGCGATAATCGGAATCCCGCGACGGGACGCCGCACGCGCACAATCGTAAACTGCCGTGATCTGCGGCACGCCGATACCCGCGATAATACGCGTCGTACAAATGGAGCCCGGTCCGATCCCGACTTTGACCGCGCTGACACCCGCATCGATCAAAGCTTCCGTAGCCGCCGCCGTCGCGACATTGCCTGCGATGAGCTGCATATGAGGAAACGCTTCGCGAAGGCGCCGAATCGTACGGAGTACCCCTTCACTATGACCGTGCGCCGTATCAATCACGATGACATCGGCTCTGGCACCCAAAAGCGCTTCCGTGCGTTCGATGACATTGGCCGTCGCACCGACTGCCGCCGCCACCAGAAGACGCCCGTTTCCGTCCTTGGCCGAATTCGGATATTTCCGCATTTTTTCGATATCTTTAATTGTGATGAGCCCCTTCAAATTGCCCGCTTCATCGATGAGCGGCAATTTTTCGATGCGGTGCTCCTGCAAAATTCTCTTGGCTTCCGCAAGCGTCGTATTTTCCGGCGCCGTGATAAGCCCTTCCTTCGTCATGATTTCCTTAATCGGCTTATCCAAATCCGTCTCGAAACGCATATCGCGATTTGTGATGATACCGATGAGCTTGCCCTTCACCGTGACCGGCACGCCGGAAATATGATATTTATTCATCAAATCATCCGCATCGGACAGAAGATTATCCGGTCCCAAGGAAATCGGATCCACGATGACACCGTGCTCAGAACGTTTCACCTTGTCGACTTCTTTGCACTGCTCATCGATACTCATATTTTTGTGAATGACGCCGATGCCGCCTTCGCGCGCAATTGCGATCGCCATCTCCGATTCCGTGACGGTATCCATCCCCGCCGACATCACCGGAATATTGAGTTTAATTTCATTCGTCAGCATCGTCGACACATCGACTTCATTCGGCAAAACTTCCGAATGTGCCGGAATAAGCAGCACATCATCAAAAGTGAGTCCCTGTTTCCCAAACTTATCTTCTCTCATGACACCCTCCGTCCTCGTGAAAATGAAATGAATCGGTTGATTGATCATATCTTCATTTATAATTTATTTATTATACCACAGAAAAGCCCGTCTTCAACGCATTAATGATAGATTCTTTCAAAAAATTTCCCGCCGAAACGAAGCCGCAGCTCTTCCCGGCAATCGAATCCCGCCAAAATCGCACGACTTGCCGCGTGCCGCGCTTCCTCCAAAAGAGGCAAATCGCGGATGATATCCGCACAGCGAAGATCCGGCAGCCCATGCTGATGATAGCCGAAAAATTCCCCGCTTCCGCGCAAAAGCAAATCCTTTTCCGAAAGGAGGAAACCGTCCGTCACCTCGCACATGATTTCCATCCGCTGCTTGGTGGCCTCGCTTTTACTTTCCGTGTACAAAATGCAATACGACTGCGCCTTCCCGCGTCCCACGCGTCCGCGCAGCTGATGCAGCTGCGAAAGACCGAAACGCTCTGCCCCGTGCACAAACATAATCGTCGCATTGGGAACATTCACACCGACTTCGATGACACTCGTCGCCACCAAAAGCCGCGTTTCCCCACGCGAAAATTGGCCCATCGCCGCTTCTTTTTCCGCATCTTTCATCCGCCCGTGCACCAGTCCGCAATGCCGATTCGGAAAATAGCGGCAAAGCTCCTCATACACCTTCGTCGCCGCCGCCAAATCCTGCTTTTCACTCTCCTCGACCAGCGGACACACCACATACACCTGATGCCCCGCCGCCATTTCCTTTTCCAGGAAACGGAGCACGCGCTCACGCATATCGCGGCCGACCGCATACGTTTTCACCGGTTTTCGTCCCGGAGGCATCCCGCGAATCGAAGATACATCCAAATCGCCGTACACCGAAAGCGCCATTGTGCGCGGAATCGGCGTTGCCGTCATGACAAGCGTATGCGGCGACGCCCCCTTCGTTTCCAAAGCCATCCGCTGCCGGACGCCGAAACGATGCTGCTCATCCGTAATCACAAGCCCCAAATGCGCGAAAACGACTTTATCCTCAATAAGCGCGTGCGTGCCGATGAGTAAATCGATATCGCCCGCCGCCAAATCGCGCAAAATCACGTCCCGGTCCGCTTTTTTTGTCGCCCCCGTCAAAAGTGCGACGCGAATCGAAAGATTTTCATAAAACGCGCAAAACGTTTCCGCATGCTGACGAGCCAAGACCTCCGTCGGCACCATGAGCGCCGATTGGAAACCGTTCTCCGTCATCTTCGCAATCGCCAGCGCCGCGACCGCCGTCTTCCCGCTGCCGACATCCCCCTGTACAAGCCGCTGCATCGGGACCAAGCCTTCCATATCGTCCTCGATATCCCGAAACGCCCGCGCCTGATCGACCGTCAATGTAAAAGGAAACACCCGGCGCACCCGCGACACTAATTCCCCGGACGGTGCACATTTGATTCCGTGCATATTCACTTCCCGCTTCTTGCGCAAAAGTAAAATGCCCGCCTGCATGAAAAATAATTCCTCAAAAGCAATCCGGCGCCTGGCAGCCGCCCGCTCCGCATGATTTTTCGGAAAATGCATCGCCGTATACGCTTCGCGCCGCCCCAAAAGACGATGTTCCGAAAGCACGCGCGGCGGCAAATTCTCCTCCAAATCCTCCACACGCTCCAACGCAAAACGCACCATATCCTGCATGCGCGAGAGTTTCAAACCTTCCGTCAACGGATAAATGGGCACCAATTTCTCGTATTGTTTCAAATTTTCCGGCGTGACCTGCTCCGTCTCCGCATTTTGCATTTGGCATTTCCGATATTGAAACTCAATCCGCCCGTACGCCAAAATCCAATCCCCGATGTGAAATTCATTTCGTTTCCAAGGTTGATTGAAATACACGAGTACGACCGCGCCGCGCCCGTCCGAAATCGTGACATTCAAAATGGAAAGATGCGGCCGCGGATGCACCTCGCGAATATCGAAAACACGTCCGTGCACCGCACAATCCTCATCCAAAGGCGGCGCATCCATCGGCACCACGCGCGACCAATCCTGATATTTCCTGGGGAAACAGGAAACGAGATCCGCGATCGTCACAATTCCCAGCCGCGTCAATTTCTCCGCCATCTTCATGCCGACGCCCCTCACGGCTGTCACGCCGTCTGCCATTTTCATCCGCTCACCCCCTTCCGAATTTTTTCGCTCTTTCCTTTATCTTTATTCTAACATATTGAGAAAAAACCTTTGTGTCATCGGGCAAAGGCAATGGGCAATGGGCAATGGGCAATGGGCAATGGGCAATGGGCAATGGGCAA
>CAVHIJ010000037.1:0-13614 GCA_963635945.1 bacterium
CCATTGTGCTGGGGGCGCTCGGACTTTTTTCCGCAGGCGGTGTCGCGCGCGCGGATGTCGTCGTTTCCGATGCGGCTTTTGCCGGGACGGTGAGGAAAGAGGAAATCGCCGGCGGCGGAACGCGTTATGAGATTAACAATCAACAGGTGTCCGGTAATGTGGCGCTCAACAAATTCGATACGTTTAATATTGCCGAGGCCGATATTGCCAATCTTCAAATGGGGACGGTCGATCATTTGATTAATGTCGTCGATTCGAAAATCAATATCGATGGCGTTGTGAATGCACTCAAGGATAATAAAATTGCCGGTGACGTGTATTTCTTCAGTCCGGGTGGTATCGCCGTCGGAAAGACCGGCGTCATCAATGTGGGAAGCCTGACGCTGGGGACGAATTCTGCGTTGGGTACGAAGATGTATAACGGGAGTTTGATCGGCAGCGATTTTTACGGTAAATCGGCGGCCGATCGGGCGGCGGAAATACAGAAATGGGATTTTAAGGATCCGTTTTCGCGTGAGGGAAAGATTACGGTCGATGGGACCATTAATGCCAAAGATGCTGTGATATTGGCATCTCGCGTAGGTAATACGGAAATCACATCGACCGGTATTCTTCGGACGGGAGCTTCATTCAAGGATCTCGCGGCGGCGACGGATACTGAGTATCGCGCGCCCCTCATCAATACGGCGGGCATTGAATCGGCGACGGTGGCGACGTCTACCACCGGCGGGATTGTGCTTTCGTCTAAAAGTGATCTGGTGGTTTCCGGTTCGCTTTTCTCTGCCGGAAATCCGGTGACGTTACTTGCCGATCATACTGTGACGGTAAACGGAGCTAAGGCTTCCTCAAATGGCGGCAATATGTCGATTACAGGGGATAGCGTGCATATCACCGATGCCAATTTAGAGTCCGGCGCAGGTGCGATGACGCTGAAAGCCGGAAACGGGATGACGGTAAGCGGTACGTATTTGACAGCGGGCGGCGGAAATATTACGGTTTCCGGGAAAAATCTGACGGTCGATACGGTCAATATGAAGTCCGGCGGCGGAAAAATCGCGCTTTCGGCATCGAGTGATTCGGCGAGTTTGCAAGCCGATCCGGATAATGAACCGAAAAACGGCGCTTATTTGGTGATTAAGAATGCGTATATCGATAGTGCTTCCGATACGAAGAAGTCGGGTGATATCGAGATTACCTCGGTTCGTACGGCCATGGGGATTGCGCGCATCGACGTGGATGGGACGACGATTACCGCCGAAGGTAAAAAGGGAAATGCCTCGGGAAATGTGACGATTCATGCGACGGCTGCGACGAATTTGTGGAATTGGGATATCGGTGACGGTGCCTATGCGCAGATCAAAATCGGACAGAATAAGAATTTTTCTACGAAAAATATTATTGTCGGTGATAATGTCGATATCACTGCGGCATCGACGACTAAAGGGACGCTGAATGATTCGAGAGACAGCAGTACGAAGACAACGGCCGAGGTGGATGCCGGGATTAAAAATACGGGAGAAACATCTCTCATTAATACCTTGGTCGGCTTGGGAGAAACGCTGATGGCCGTCGGCGTCGTGACGGTGACGAAGTCCGGGGCGGATGTTCAAATCAATAATACGGATTTGGAGGCCGTGGGAATCAGTACTGCCGATGACGATTCGCATGGGAATCTCAAAGTTCGGACGAATGCAAGGGGCGAGATTGGGACAAAAAATCTGCTGGGGCTCGGTTTTGCCGTCAATGTCGGTATGTCGACGGTGAATTCTCATATTAATATCGATAACAGTACATTGTATGCAAAACGGGATACGGCGATTAAGGCCGAAGGGCATAATACGATTGCGATGCTGCTCTCCGATCCGGGACTTTTCTCGGATAAATGTCCTTTCGGTGTAGATGTCACGTTTGGCTTGCTGACCAGTAATGTCAGTGCAACGGTTGGGAAAGATACGACGATTACGTCCGGGCGCAATGTGAATTTGGAAGCGTTTACCGAACGTGCTTTTTCGGCATCGGCGACGTCTTACGGCAATTATGCTTTTGCGGTGGGATACGGTCAGATTAAGACGAAGGCACAGGCGACAATGGACGGGAAAGTGTATGCCGGCGGAGATGTTTCCGTCAAAGCCGAATCGACACTGATACCGCTTAGCAAAGGGGATTCTGTGTACAATCCGGATACGATTTCTGCCGTGGCGGCCAATGGGGATGGGTCTTTTGCGCCGATTACCAATCCAATTGCCAAAAAAGCCGGAGAAATCGGTTCTTCTATTTGGACGGCGATTAAGTCTTTCTTCGGATTTTCAGGTGGTGTACAACAGCAGCAGGCACAGAAGGTTCTTTCCGATAAGTTCGGTTTAAATGGCGGTACGGCGCTTCTTATCAGCAATAATACGGCCAATGCTTCGGTAAGCGGCACGGTGCGCGGTCTTTCCTCCGCATTAAAGGACGGGAAATATCAGGGAAGTGATGCGGTAGGTGCTAAATCGCTTACGGTGGATGCGCACACGCTTTCGCGGACAAGTAATATTTCCGGTGCGTACCAATTTGAAAAGACGAAAAAGGATGAGGAAGGCCAAGATGAGGAAAAGCTGCAGAAGAAAACGATGGCTTTGGGTCTTTCCTATACATCTCAAACCAATCATTCCGAGGCGGCTGTGACGGGAGACGTCAAGACGACGGGAGATGTGACAGTTTCGGCCAAGACGGAAATTCCATGGCAGACGAAATATACGTCCCGGACGATTTCAACGCAATTGATACAAGGCATGATGAATCTGCTTTTCCGCGAAAATACGTGGTTTCAGCCATTAGTCGACAGCTGGTCGCAGGCGGCCGGGAAAGGTGAGGATGCCAATGTATCGGGCTCTGTGGTCTGGATGAATTACGATAACAGTACCAAGGCTTATATCGGAAAGAAAGATTCGTCTCAGGTAGCGGCGCCTAAGGTGGATGCCGGCGGAAATGTCAATGTGACGGGGACGACGGATATCACGACGGTGAATTTTTCCGGCAGTATTCCGACGCTCTTTAAATACAGTGCGTCTTGTTTCTGGAAAAAATCGGATTTATTTAATATTAGCGGTTTGGACGGGTCGAAGGCATCCGAGCAGGGATTGGGCGGCTCGATTTTGTGGCTTCTTCAAGAAAATACGACTGATGCTTATATCGATGACGGCGCTGTTGTCACGGCGGGTAAAGAAGTCAATGTCAAGGCCGATACCGATTCACTTAATATCGGGATGGTAGCGGCCGGTGGGACGTCTAAATCGGTTGCCTTTGATGCCTCACTTGGGATTGCCCGCATTGATAATACGACAAAGGCGCGGATCGGAAATGCGATGGTGACGGCAGATTCGCTGGCGCTTTCTTCGCAGGATTGGTCCCGCCATATCGTTATGTCGGGCGGTGTCGGCGTCTCCGGTGCGACAGGGATCGGGGCGTCCATTGCTTACAATGGAATTCGCCGCACGACAGAAGCTGTATTATCCGGAAATCTCAATATTGCAGGTGATATCGATGCCGCTGCGAAAAATACCGGTAGCATTATCGCCGTTTCCGTAGCCGGCGCTGTGACGTACGATAGCGCAAATCCCGATGCGGTGAATGCCGCGGGCGGAAACGGTTTCCATGTACCCGGGGAAGAAGCGGCCGAAGAAGATGATTACGGTTCATTTTTGCGCGATTTCTTCTATGAAGGAGAAGATGATCCGCTGGCAGAGGCCGAGGATGCCATTGAAGACATGGCAGGGCAAGATGCCGCCAATCAACAGGAAGTCGCCGATCAGAAGAAGAGCTGGGCGGTATCGGCCAATGTATCCTTGAATTCTGTCAATGATAAAGCCAAAGCTTATGTGACGACAAATGCAGATAAAACGGCGGCAGCCATTACGGCGGGCGCACTTCGCTTGACGTCTTCCAATGACAGCCAGATTGTCGCCGGCTCCGGTGCGGTTTCGGCTGCAACCGCTGAAGGACAAGGGCGCGCCATTGCCGGGACGTTTATGTATAACGCCATCACAAATGCAAATGAATCGTTTGTAGATGGGGCAAATCTCACGTTGAAGGGGACAAAGAAGAAAGATGATAAAGAGAAAGAAATCGACGAGTCTTTGACAATTACATCGAAAAATGAAGAAAAAACAACCAATGTATCGGCAAGTGGCAGCGGTGCGTCCAAAGGAACATCGGTCGCCGGTCAGATCAGTTTGAATATTATCAATACGGAAGCTAAATCGTATCTGAAAGATGCGACGGTCAAAGCGGATAAAAAGACGAGTGTGGACGCAGTCGATGAAGGGACGATTCAGTCCTATACCGGCGCATTTTCCGTCACGCCCGAGGCAGAAAGTACGGCAGTCGGTGCCTCTCTTACCGTCAATGTGATTTCGGGTGATGTCGAAAGTCATGCGGAAAATACGTCCTTTGCCGGGACGAATGCCAATACGTCTTCCGGTGATGTCAAGATTCATGCAGAAGAGAAGAGCGTCATTTCGACAGTCACCGCTTCGGCGGCCGGCTCCGGAAAATTTGCGGGCGGTTTCTCGATTTCCGGGAATGCCATTTATAATACGGTGAAAGCGTATGCGGCCGGAAGTAAAGCCATCGATACCGGGATGCTTACGATTTCGGCGGGTAATCACAGTACGGCAACCGTCGGCGTGGGGGCGCTTGGGGTCGCCAAAGACAGTGCTGTCGGTGCCTCTCTTGCCGTCATGGTCAATCATTCGACGCTTACGGCCTATGCCGAGGGTGATTCCACAAAGACAAATACATGGAAAACAAAAGGCCTTTCGATTACAGCCGATAATGCGTACAACGGATCGGCCTCCGATTCGACAGATGACAGCCGTGCAAAAGTCGTGGCCGTAGGTGCTGCCGGCAGTAAGACACTTTTTGCCGGATCCGGGTCTATTACCGTCAATCACATTGAGCAGACGGCCGATGCGTATCTTGGAAAAGGTGATTACGATATACAAGACGGCGATGTCACCATTGAAGCTAAGAATCGTGCGTATTTATTCGGTTTGGCAGGCGGACTTTCCGTTTCCCTGGGAAATGGCGTCGGGGCCGCGGTCGATGTACAGAAATACAGCGGGCATACCTATGCCGGCATTAAGAGCGGCGTTTCTATCCACAATACCGGAGATGTCACGGTCAAGGCCGAGTCTTTGGAAAAATTGATGTCGGTTGCCGCCGCTTGTGGTCTCGGTCTTTCCAATGGCGGCGCCGGTGCGGCAGGTGCCCATGACCTTACGACGGATACGAAAGCTTTCATCGGTGAAGATGAAAAAGATGCAACGAATACTGTCCTTGATCAGACGGGGAGCGTCTCTGTCACGGCTAAAGATACGACGACCCTGTCGACGGGAAGCGGCGCGGCCGGAGCTTCGATGAGCGGCATAGTCGGTGCCGGTCTTTCGGCGGCCGTCGAAGTCGTGAATAAGACAGCACAGGCATTTATCGGAAATAATACGACCATTACAGGAAAGAGCGGTGAAAATCCGGCACTTACCGTGCGGGCAGAGAATACGGCTGATTCGATTACCGCCGCGGCCGGGCTTGGTGTATCGGCCGGTATGTACGGACTTGCCGGCGCCGCATCCCTTACTTTTGCCGATATGACGACAAAAGCGTATGTGGGAGATGGCGTCACGGTTAAAGCCGTCGGAGATGCGACCATTGCAGCCGTTTCGTCCTTTACACAAGGCGCCGGTGCCGGCGGACTTAGCGGCGCGGCCAATGCCGGGCTGGGGCTTACCAATTCGACGGTAAAGCTTTCTTCGGATACACAGGCATATGTGGGAAGCTATGCATCCCTCACCGGTCAAAATATTTCTATTCATGCCAATCATACGTCCGATATCACTTATGCGACGGTTGCAGGCGGTATCGGCGGCATATTGGGCGTTGCGGGGACGGCCGGCGCCAATATTTTAGATACGAAAACAAAAGCCTATACGAAATCGGATGTGGATTTGGCAGCGACCAATGCGGGAATTACAATCGCGGCGCAAGATGACACTACGGTAAACGGCGGGAACGGCGGTGCGGCGATCGGAGCCAGCGCCGGCGCCGGTGCGGCGATGGGCATTACCAAAATCATAAAAGATACGGAAGCGTATGTCGGCAGCGGGACAAGCCTTATGACGGCAAATGCCAAGGGCGGAAATATTTCCGTTACGGCGAAAAACACCGAAGATATCTTGAATGTGACCGTGCAGGGATCCGGCGGATTATCGGCCGGACTTGCCGGAGCGCTGAATGTGACGTATCTCAATGCCGTCACCAAAGCGTTTACCCAAAGCAATGTCAAGATGAATACCGAAAACGATAAAGGAAACGGGATCACGCTTGATGCGACGCACACGATTACGAGATGGGACAGCGGTGTTTTCGGTGGATCCGGCTCGGCCGGCTTAAGTGTCGGAGCGGCGATTGATGTGGGCGTCATCCGCAGTCAGACAAATGCGTATCTGGGGGCGGCCAATGAAGTGTATGCCGGCGGCAATCTTTCCATTATCGCCAAGGAGCACATGGATGACGTATCTTCCTATCCGATTGCGCTTGCTGTCGGCTCGGTCGGTGTCAATGGCAGTATCTCCGTTTATAATTTCGGAAATACATTGTCGGAAAGTGACCGGAAATTGATATCCGCCAAGACTTCGACGGATGGCGCGACGCAGACGATGGAAGAATGGCTCGATACCGAAATGAATAAATCCGACGTGGAAAAGGCATTTTCTGCGTACAATCATTTAGCGCTTACGACTGTTCAATCAAAAACAAAAGAAAAAATTGCAACGGCGGCTCCGGAAATGGCCGGTGAAAAAGGCACGCTTGCTGCCATTGGGAGTGGATCGCAGATTGACGCCGGCGGGGTCACGGTTTCGGCCGATGAAAATATTTCGATGAAAAACCGCATGGGAAGCGCCTCGGCCTCGCTCTACGGTTCGGTGGGAGCGGCAGTATCCGTCGTGAATACGGATACGACGACGAAGGCCTCCGTGGGAGAAGGGGCGTATGTTTCTGCAACCGGTGATGTGTCGATTACATCCAATGCTAAGCATAAGATGGAAAGTGTCGTGGCAGGGGCTTCTCTTGCTTTGGGCGCAGCCGGCATGGGTACCATTGAGAGCTGGAATGACGCAAGCAAAGTGGTGACCGATATCGGGGCGTTTTCGAAAATTCAAGCGAGGACCGGAGGAAATATCACCATCGGCTCGACGAATACGCATGTATTTGATTCTACGCTGGCCGGGGCTTCGGTCGCACTCGGTGGCGGGATTTACGGTGCCGTTATTTACGGTATCGTTTCGGGAAGCGCGGAGACGACATTGGGCTTCGGCGCCATTGTCAGCGGGATTTATAATGAGGAAAAAGAAAAGGCTGAAAAGCCGGATATTGATATTTATGCGGTAGGGGATACGAAATTGGTAGCTCTTGCCGTGGGAGCTTCCGGCGGATTCTTCTCGGGAGCCGGGACGGGTGTACATCTTTCTTCGGGAGTGACGGCTAAAGTCGATATGGGAAACAACGTCGGCCTTACCGGAAACGCGATTCATGTGACTGCCGAAAATACGCCGGTCATGGATGCCAATGCCAATGGCATAGGTCTGGGGATCGCCGCAGTAGGGGCGACGGCGGCTTCCACAACTTCGACCGACAAAGCGATGATTGCGATCGGAAAAAATGCAGAGCTCTATGCCGATGATGCGCTTACGATTTCGGCGAAGATGAATAAGCCGAAAGAATCCAAATTTTTGAATGGAAGAGCCACGGCAACGGCCGGCTCGGGCGGTGTCGTCAGTAAAGCGGCCGCGACATCTACCGTGGATATGAATAACGTAACTTCGGTCGAAATCGGAGAAAAAGGAAAATTGATCGGAAAGAAAATCAGCGTTTTGGCCGATCATACAGATACGGTTAATCCCGATGTCAATTCCGTTGCGGCTATCGGTGTATCCGGGACAGGCGTCGATCTTATCGCAACGATTGTCTCCGATTCTCACGTCAATATCGGAAAGATGACGCTTTTTTCTTCAACTGATGAGATGGCGATTGCCGCGATGAATGAAACGGTGAAAGACAATGACGGCAAAATAAACGGAAACGGGATCGGTGCCTCCGTTGCCGGCGGTACCGGGATTGATTCCGTCACAACGATTACGCACAATACCGCAGTCGGCATCGGAGCTGATTCCATTATCGTGGCGCGCGCCTCTGCTTTGACGGATGAGGAGAAAGCGGCCGGCCTTTCGGAGTACGATAAGAAGGCGATTGCCATAGATGCCAAGAGCCGGATTGTTTCCAAAGAAAAATCACGCGTTGCGGGGATCGGCGGCGGCGTAATTGCCACCATTGACAGCAAGAGCACGACAACGGCCAATACAAGTGTGGACGTGGGAGGCGGTGTATCGCTTTTGGCAGGGGATACGTCTGCCGCATCGGCCGTAAAGAAAGATATGAATTATGCCGGTACGGATGCTAAGACGTGTGATGGCAGCTATCGCGGCGGCTCGATCGGTATCGGTACGCGTAATGACGCCGATATTTCCACGGAAACGATTGTGGATGTGGTATCGGGCGCAAGCTACGCCGGCTCGATTAATGACGTCGTTTACAATAGCAATCAAACGACGAATTTTGCCGGAGTGGCCACCACGGCAAAAGGCGATATTTCCATTGCAAGCGGACGCGATTCGGATGGAAATACCGGGACAGTCGATGTAAAAGCGCATAGCGATATTTTGTCTTATTCTTTGATTCCTATTACAAATCGGAGAGATCCGCTGGCAAAAGTTTCCGCCGATGCGACGCTTACGGTAGCCGAAGGTGCTGAGATTTTGAGTGATCGGGATGTGTACTTGCGCGCTAATAACGGGACGATCAATGTCAAAGCATCCGGGGAAACACTGTCGTGGACAAGCAATATTCGCAATGCTTTCGCCGATGGTTACGATGTCGGGGAAGAAGTGAAGAACGCAAAGGCCGATGTCGTTATGAATGGTCATGCGGAAACGGGAATTCATCGGAATAAAAATTTATCGGTTTCGGGAAAAGTCGGGACAAACGGGCGCTGGATTACGACTGTTTCCAGTGACGGCGATATTTCCTATCGCTACAGCGAATCGAAACCGGTCGACAGTGAGCTTTTCGATCGCTATGATGAATTGAAACGGAAATTGGAAGATTACGGTATCGATTCGGCAGCTAAAGCGGCGTATGAGGCTGAGATTTCCTTCTTGGAAGAAAAAATGGTCGAGTCGGGGCTCGGATATTTCCAGACCAAAGACGACGGTACGACGACAAAGCAGTTTGTCCGAATGGCGTATAGCGGGACATCGGAATTGGAAGATGCCAAGCATATGGTGTCTATCAGTGAAGAAGAACGGCAAAACTATATCACGCAGATCAATACCGAGCTGGTCAAAATAAATACGCAGATTTCCGCTTTGCAACAAGTGCAGGATGCCAAGAAGAATTATGATGCGATCGTAGCGGAACTAAACAAAGCCCATCGGATGCTGGAATCTGCCGAAAGAAGATTGGTGCTGGCTAACAGTGCGCTTCAGAATGCCGCGGAGAATGCGGGGCTTTCCATGGAGCAATATTTATTGCAAAACCCCGAACCGGATAAAGTCGCCAATTTCAAGGAGCGGCAAACGGAATACAACACGGTTTCGGACGCCATGACAAAAGCACAAACGGCTCTTTCCGAAGCCGAGACGGCGTATACCAGTGCGGCGACAGCTTATAATACTACGTACAAAACGAATATTTCCACCAATGCCGCGGATTCTTCTCAAACGCAAATTTTGACAGAGAAGAATGTATTGGACAGCCAGAGCGAAAGTTATCATACCTCGATCATTGAGTATTTGGAAAACAGTGAAAATCTGCAAAAGCAAATTTCGGCGACGGAAGCTTTCTTTGCGGCCGGTGGGACAGAAAGCACCAACGGGATTTTCCAAGATTCTACCGGGAAAAAGGGAATCACGGTGAATGCCGCAGGCGTCATTTGCGACGAGACGGCAGAAGGCGCGTACTACATCTTACATAAGAATACCTATAAACAGATGACTCACAATATCGAAGTTGGTGATATCACGGCTGTCGTCGGAGATATTCTGTTTGAAGGCGATAATGTCTACGGATCGGGGACGCTGACAGCCCAAAATAATGCCGGTGTTAACATCACCAACGATTCGCCGAATAATTTGGTCGTCGGAGATATCAAAGTCGTGAGTCGAAATGGGACAAGCGGTACGGTGCAGGGCGGCGGTATTTATTACAACGGCGTGCAAATGAATAACGGCAGCTCGCTGACAGTTTCCGAGATGATCCAAAGACAAAATAAAGATGCATCAAAAGATGTCGGATTTACGACCAAGACGGGTGAAAATGACACGCCGACAGTGACCATTCAAAATAATTTCACACCGAAAGCGCATGTAGATGGTAATAAAGCACCGCTTTACATGGCTTCCGGTACGACACTTTCCGGGTATATTTACAATCCGCGCGGAAGCGTTTCCGTGACAAGTGAATATGGAGATATTTCCAATACCGGTACCATTTATACAGGTTCTGTCAATATCGACGTCAAAAACGGTGATTATATTCAATCGTATGATACGGCAACGAGCGGTAGTATTACGAGTGTCGGCGGCAATCCTTTGAATACGGACGGTTCGCAAGCGACATCCATCGGCCCCGGCATTTCGGCAAACGGAAATATTTTCATCAGCGCGCGCTATCTGAATATCAATTCGACGATTCGAAGCGGGGCAGCGGCAAAGGATGTCGAAATTCCGGCTGATTATAAGATGTATTATCTGGACGGCACGGAAAAAGTCTACGTGACAAGTGCCGATGAAGCCAAGGGGCATACGATGATTGTCACCGATAAAGATGGAAATACCATCAGCGGTATTTCTTACGATGCGGAAACGGATCGCTTTGTCGTGGATGACGTGGATATCCGCGGCGGGCATATTTCCCTTGTCGGGACGATTTTGAATACGACGAATGATACTTCGAAAGCAAAAATCGAAGCACTCGACGGATACGGCAATATCACAATCAAAAATGATTCCGATAAAGATTTGGAAATCCGTTCACTTTCTGCCGGCGAGGGCAAGCGCGGTAAAATCGAAATCACGGATTTGGATCGTTCGACGGGGAAAATTCTTCGAAAGACGATCTACACGCGTGATAATGGCAGAGTTGTCGTGACGGTGAAACAATATAGAGACGGGGTCGCTACCGGAGATTCCACTTTGAGTTATTTTGATGAAGGGACCGTCACATACAAACCGGCTTCCGGAAGTTATTACAATTATCAAATCGGGCAGGATCAGAGTACGATTTATACGTATACCCTAAACGATACGCGCTTTGATTTCTGGGGCAATTTGGATAGGGCACCGACGCATGAGGAGATGCTACGTGAAGGCGCACACGAGGAGACGATGCGCGAAGGAGAGCCGACAGTTCTTAAAGGCGGCGCTTTTGTCGGGACATCCAATTACATACTGATTCCTATGCCTACAGAAGAGCGTGATTATACGGTAACGAGCGCGACATTTACGGATGGAGAGCGTGTGCAGGTTCGTTATGATAAGACGGAGACACGTCTTTGGTATACGTTCTGGCTGGCCACGAAATACAATTACAAATTGGTCGAGCGCGAATACAGTACATTTATCAAGCAATATTCGCTCAAAGCAGATCACGATATCGGAATCGGTTTCTTCGGAAATCAAGATGGCGGAAATATTAATGTCCTCGGCGGTAATCAAAATGTGTATTTGAACGGTATGATTAATAGCGGCGCAGGGACGGTGGCTATGTCCGGAAATAATCTCGTGCAGCAGTCGGAATCGTCGTATACAAATGCCGGAACGCTTTCACTTACGGCGATGGAAAATGCCGGGACAGCAGGCGCTATGATTCGGACGGATGCGGGAAATATTAGCGGCACGGCCGGCAAGAATTTCGGCGTTGAGGTGCTGACGGGGGCCGTCAATGTCGGAAATGTGACGGCCGGTGAGACGGCGGCGATCAAAGCCGATACGGGAGATATTCTTCAAAAAGACGGAAATATTGTCACCGCAAATCGCGTCGAGCTTACGGCAGGCGGTGCCATTTTCGGCGTAGATGCAGACGGAAAGAGTATTTCCTTCAAGATTGCAACCGGGCAGAGCGAAGGCGAGGCGTATGGTCTCAAAGCAAATGCCGCAGGTGATATTAATATTGAAAATACGTCCGGAGATCTCTACATCGATAGTGTCATTTCCGAAAAAGGAAATGTCAGCCTCACGACAAACGGAAGTTTCCGCGATAATAATTTCACGGATTACACGAATGAGAGTGCGAAGGAAAAACTGTTGCACTGGGCCGAAAGTGAGGTCTTAGAGGGGAAAACGCAGACGATTTCCAAGCAAAAGAATTTGCTCACGGCTCGTGTTTCTCAAAAATACAGCGAATATCAAGCGCTTTCGGCATTTGTCAAAGACGGCGTGTACACGATAGATGATGAGACGAAAGCAAAGATGGTCGATAGCGGCATGACGGAAGATGAAATCACAAGCTATGTGGCAGAGAAGCAGGCGCGCTATGATGAGCTCAAAGAGGCCGGCGTCGATACTTGGACGAAGGAAGGCGTCGAAGCGTATATCCAAAGCATCGAGGATTCGACGGATACGACACTCTACGGAAATGCCTCGCTCGAAAAGAGTGCACTTTCCGCGGATACGTATCTTACGGTAGATGAAAAAGCCGATTGTCTTGTGGGCTCGGCCGTTTCGACAAAGTCTCTTTTGATTCGGTTTACATCCGGTGAAATCAAAGAAGGCATCACGGAAACGAATGTGTCTTTGAAGGAAACACCGCATGTTTCCGGGAAGAAAATCTCGCTCCATGCGCTCGGAAAGACGGATGCAAGCGGAAATCTCATTGAGGGCACCGGGGATATCGGTGAAAAGAAAACGGGTATGACAATCGATATGTCCGATCCGACAAAACTCACCGCATCTGAGCTTTTGGCACTTTCAACGGCCGAGCGCGGTGATTTCAAGATTGAAGGCGATCAAGTCACAGTGACATCCGTCCGCCCGATTGATGCGGAAGCGAAGGGGATTATTACGGCGCTTGCCGATAAAGGCGGGCTGTATTTGGCCGGCTTAAACGGATTTAAAGAGGGCAGCACGTTCTTTGCCGATGAAGAAGTCCGCATCAAGACAAGCGGAGATCTTCGGGGCATTTCGGTCGGCTCTAATGAGCAGACGGTCTTGGAATCGGGAAAAGGCGCGATTTCCGGCGTGACGCTTACGGGGACGGGCGTCCTTACGGCGCGTGCGAAAAACGGCGTGGATGTCACGAAATCTGATGGCGATCTTATCATCAATACGGTCTACGCTTCCGAAGGCAACGTCAGTATTAATCTTAAAGATAAGGGAAGTCTGTTAGCTGTTTCCGGAAATGACGACGAGGAAGACGGTACGGAAACCGGGACGACATTCCTTAATATCGAAGGTGAAAACATCACGATCACCGATGCGAAAAATATCAAAGGACAGGAAACGAAAGGCGCGGAGAAAAATACCA
>CAVHIJ010000038.1:0-13470 GCA_963635945.1 bacterium
ACGAGAATAGTAAGCTATTTAAGGAATCCTTTGACGCAGCATTGTATAAATATGCTGCAAAATCAGATTCTTCGATTTAATCAGTGGTTCCTTAAAAAATTCGTGCGCAAAGCGCACACCGCTTAAAGTCGTTAGCTGTCAGCCGTAAGCCGTTAGCCTCAGTCCCAATGTCGCAGAAAGCTCAGCTATGTTATAATGACACAAAGCAAGGGAGGGACGGGATGAAACTGGAATGGACGGTGCCGGCGGGGCATGGCGATGTGATGCTTCGTAAATTTATTTTGGGCGAATGCAAAATTTCCGTCTCGCTTTGGAAACGGATGAAATGGGGCGGCACGGTCGTTTTAAACGGCGAAGAAATTCATAATGCAAAGACGATGCTCCGCGCCGGCGATCGGCTCGTTTGCACATGGACGGAAGATTCCGATATTATTCCGGCCGATATTCCTCTTTCCGTCGTCTACGAAGACGATTGGCTTCTCATTGTCGATAAACCCATGGGAATGATGATTCATCCCACACATAAAAGTCCGCAGGAAACGCTGGTGAATGCCGTGGCCGGGTATTTCAAAAAAAGCGGAGAGGACGCCGGGATTCATCCCGTGTATCGCTTGGACAGAAATACGACGGGACTTGTCGTCGTCGCCAAATCGGCGAAAATTCAGTACGATTTATCGAAGCGTCACGATTTGATTACGCGGCATTACATCGCCTTCGTTTCCGATCATTTGGAAACGGAGAGCGGGACAATCGAGGCGCCCATCGGGCGTAAAAACGGGAGCATCGTGGAATGGACGGTGCGGGAAGACGGGAAGCCGGCCGTGACGGATTACGCAACCATTTCGCGATGCGACGGTTTCGATGTGCTGCGGCTGCGGCTGCGGACGGGGCGCACGCATCAAATCCGCGTGCATATGGCTTATTTGGGGCATCCTCTTTTGGGTGATACGCTCTACGGCGGGCCGACGGAAAAAATGTCCCGCCAAGCGCTCCATGCGGCCGATGTTTCCTTTGTGCATCCCGTGACGGGAGACGCGCTACATTTTGAAGCGCCGCTTCCGCCCGATATGGAAAATTTGCTTTCCGAAGAACGGAGGATCGATGAAATTACAATTTCGTGATCAGGAGAAACGCGAGCTTCTCACTTTATATCAAGAATTTTTGCTCTCCGCCGTTGCGGCCGATTTGATGCTGGGCGAGGTCGAAGATCATCTCTTCTTATCCGATGTGGATGAAACGGAAACGGATACGGATGCGCGCGCGGCCGTTTACGCCGCCGATATCGGTTTCGGTGATGATATCAATGATGCCGTCTATCGCATGGTTGAGGAAAAAGATGATTACCTCCCGTATTCGAATGTGGTCGATTTTTATACGCCCGAGAAACTTTTCGATGCGCTTTTTCGGCTCGTTTCCTCTCATATTCACAGAATTTCGGCCGATATCGTGCGCCAAAATCCGTATTATCTTGCGATTTCCCCGAAAAAGGCAAAGGCGGGTCGGATTTCTCTTTTGACGTCCGACTATGTGCCGTATGAATTTTTCCGCCTGTATCATGAAGATCGAAGCGGGGATAATCCTTTCTTTTATGCGGATATCGGATTTTTTGATGAAAAGGTCACGTTTTCCGTCTTGGAAGAGGAAGGGCGCGTGTGGATGAGCATCGTGCATTCGGAAATACGATCCATGGCTGTGGATATCGAAAAGGCGCACGGCCGCGTCGTCACGTACGGGCTGGGGCTCGGTTATTACGCTTTTATGGCGGCGCGAAAGGAAAGCGTCGAATCCGTGACGGTCGTCGAACGAAATCCGGATGTGATCAAGCTCTTTTCGGAAAACATTTTGCCGCAGATTCCCTTTGCGAATAAAATTAAAATCGTAGAGGCTGATGCGTTCGACTTCTTGAAAGCACAGGAAGACGGCGCGTACGATTTCGCATATGCGGATTTCTGGGAAGGCGCGGAGGACGGCTGTTTCCTCTATTTGGATTTTCTGAAAGAGGCGGCGCGTTTTAGAAAAACGGAATTTGCGTATTGGATTGAAAGTTGTTTTATCGAAGAATATTTCAGACCGGCGGTTTTGGAATGGATGCTTTGGCAGGCGAAAATGAAACGGGAATTTCCGAGGACGCCTTCGAAAATCCGCCGCATGACGGCCCGTTTCACGGATTTCCTCAAAGAAAAAGACGGGGAAATATGGGATCTGCGCGCATTTCTGTCTTCGGAAAATCTGACGCGGCTTGTGCGTGAATTTGCGATAAAGGGGTGACTTATGAAGAAGGTCATTTTTGATGTGGACGGTGTGCTTTTCAGCGAGGAGCGCTATTACGACGTGTCCGGCCTCACGGTGTGGGAAATGTTATTCGGCAAGGATTACATGGGTCTTGCGACAGAGGCGGAGGATTTTGACGCGTCTCAAGTGACGGATGGTCAGATTGCGGCGATTCGTGCGCGCGTCTACGGGAAGGAAACGCTATTCGAATGGCTCAAAAATCACGGGATTAATTCCAATTGGGAGATGGTGCACGCGGCGCTTGTGACGATGATCGCGCTCATGGGAGAAACGTATCGCCTGCGCACGGGCGGAGATTTTCTGCCGCTTTTTTGCGAAAAGGAAACGGATGTGAAGCGCATGGGCTCCGAGCTTATGGGGCTTCCGATTCCGCGTGCCGAAGAGGTATTGGCCTACTGGGAGCGCCATGTACCGCAGGATGCTGTGGGACAGGCTGTGTTTCAAAAATTATCCGAATCTTTGGAAACGATTTTCGGAGAGGTGCCGGCATGGTCGAAAATCGGCTCGGCATTTTGGCGGATTCACGTGGACGCATTTCAGGCGTGGTATTTGGGTGACGACGAATTTATTCGGCAGAAAGGTCGTATGCCGTTTTGCCCGGGAAAGGCAGGATTTTTGAAATCGGAAATTTCGCTTGCGCCCAAAGATGCCATCGGGGCACTGTTTCAAAGACTCAAAGAAAAAGGATTTGAAATCGCCGTTGCGACGGGACGGACGAGAAATGAAGCGGAGATTCCTTTTCAGGCAAACGGCTGGCTCAAAGAATTCGAGCCGCTGTATCTGGCGACGTCGACGGATGCCGCCGAAGCAGGGAAATTACTGGGGACCGCTCCGCCGGATAAACCGCATCCATTTCTCTATGAATGCGCGATGTACGGTCGGAAACCGGAGCTTTATGCGTCGTATCTTTTCGCTGAAAAGAAACCGGAAGAGGGCGATATCGTCTACGTCATCGGCGATTCCTACGCGGACATTTTAGGCTCCCGCGCCGCCGGCGCCCAATGTATCGGCGTCCTGACGGGCCTTGAAGGCAAACGCGCAAGCGCTATGTGGGAAAAAGAAAATATCCCGTATGTGGAGCGAGTGACGGATATAGAGCGGGTCATTTTCGGGGAATAAGATAGTGCGACGGCTAACGGCTTACGGCTGACAGCTAACGGCTTTAAGAGGTGTGTGCTTCGCGCACGAATTTTTTAAACTTCGATATCGCTATGCTTATCGACGTCGCCGCGCGCAGCGCAAGGCGCCTTGGCGCCGATAAAAAATGCCGCACAGCGCACAAGTTAAAGCTGTCGGCCGTTAGCCGTCAGCCGTAAGCTTCTGTACAAATGCAGCACAGAGCCGCACACGTTTTTTGCGCTCTGTACGCATCAACGCATCCGCGCATCAACCGTTTCTATTAGCTCAAAATTAAAATCGGTGGTATGATATACATATGGATACATTCCATGGAAGGGAAACATGGGGGAATTCATTTTTATGCGGCGTTTTTCGATAAGAGGAGTATGAGGATGCTGCTTAAAATATTTTGCTTGCTTTTTGCGCTTTTCGCTTGGATGCCGGCCGTGTTTGCGGAAACTTTTGTCGTGACGAAGTTTCCGTATTCGCTCACGGAAAAAAATCCGGCGGTGCCGCAGGGATCTACGCAGCTCTTGGTCGTCACGGCCGAGCATGTGAATGTACCGCATGAGGAAACGGTACATCTTCGTGCGCATCTTCCGGAGGGACTTACGGCGATTGAAAGCGGTGGCTGGCATGTGAACGGAAATGTAGCGGAGGCGGATTTGTATCTTTCTGCCGATTATGGGCAAACTTTGTCCGTTTTATCCGTCAAAGCCGAAGATACCTGCGTGCTCGGCGAAAAAACCGTTTCCGTTTCCGCAGAGGGCGCCGGTCTTTCGCAAAAGGAAACTGTTTCTTTTACGGTCATCGAAGGAGATAAGGGAAAATCCTCCGGGAATAAAAAGAAATCGCTCGGATGGTACATTCAAAGCATCGTGACACCCGTTTCCGCCGACGGCAATCGCCATGACGGCGAGGCTAAAGATACGCTTTATGTGCGGGACGTGCAGCTGGAAAATATCAGAAATCGTCTGACGGGCGGCGGCGCGACGAATTGGGGCGAAGTTTTTTCCGAACCGGCGACGTATGTCTTAGTCGAGCTTCGCAATCCGAAAAAAGACGTGCGCAGTCTTCATTTCAAAGCACAATTGATTGATCGGGAAACGGGAGAAATGAAGCCCGGGCTCGTGACGCCGGAGGGGCACAGCGGGTTCGTTTCCTCCGAAAAAACGGATGCAACGGAAGCCGTCATTTCCATGGACGGAAAAATCGTGCAGGGCGCGGTGATTCCTCTCTATGTGGATCCGTATCGGATTGAGGAAGGCGATTACAGCCTGCGCACGACGATATGGGATGAGACGACGTCGCGTCTCAACGAATCGCCGCTTACGATTGTGAAAAAAAGAAATATCGGGCTTTTTGCATTGGGATTTGCCGCGTGCTCGGCGTGCGGTATCCTTATGTGTGTCAAAAAACTGTTTCGCGTCATTAAAGACATCGGGGCCGCGGGGGATATTACCGTCGCGCTTTTCGCGTCTCTTGCTTTCGGCGGCGTCGTGATTCCCGTCACGCTTTTCGGCGATTTTCTCCACGTCATTTTGGGACCTTTCGCCGGGCTTGCGACGGGTCTCCTCTCCGGTGTGCTCCAATATTTGCTCCTCTTTTCTCTTTTGACACTGTTTCGCACTCCGGGCGTCGCGGCTCTCTTTTTCCTGATGAAATGGCTTTTGGCCGGCGTCCTCTTCGGTCGATTTACACCCGTCTCCGTTTTGAATTATTCCGTGTACATCGCCGTTTTGGAAACGGTGCTTTATGCGTCCGGTTTTTACCGTAAGGAAACGGATACCGTGCTCTCCGCGGCGGCCGTTGCCCTTCTCATCGGCGTTTCCGACATGCTGATTACATTTCTCAATTTGGAACAGCTCATGTTCTTCTATCGTCTCTATTACGCCGATTGGTTTATCGGGCTCTACGTGATTGTGAACGGGCTCATATACAGCACGGCGGGTGCGTGGCTCGGTATGCGCATCGGGCGGAAACTTTCGGAGGTGATGGGACAATGACGGTGGACATTCGCGATTTTTTCTGCCGATATAAAACGCGGAAAACCGATACGTTAAAAGGCGTTTCCCTTTCGATCGAGGAAGGGGAAATGGTACTTTTGGCGGGGCGCTCTGGCTGCGGGAAATCGACGCTCATCAAAGCGATGACGGGACTTTTGGGAAACGGGGAAGCCGTCATGAGTGGGGAGATTCTTCTTTGCGGAAACGATACGAAAATGATGACGCCGGAAGATATCGGACTTATGGCAGGGACGGTGTACCAGACGCCCGATGATCAGCTTTTTGCGATGACGGTCGCCGATGAAGTGGGATTTGCACTCGAAAATCGCGGTGTCGCACCGGATATCGTGGCACGCGAAGTGGCGGAGGCTCTCGAAAAGACGGGCCTTTCCGGATTTGAGAAGAGAAGCATTCACGCGCTTTCCGGCGGGCAGCGTCAGCGTCTCGCGCTCGCCTCCGTCCTCGTGACGCATCCGAAACTTCTCATTTTGGATGAACCGGTTTCGCAAATGAATCCTTCCGGCGTGCGCGATTTTTTGGCACTTCTTCGCACGTTCAATCAAAAAGACGGCATGACGATTATAGTCGCAGAGCACCGCGTGAACGAATTGGCGAAAAGTTTCCCCAGACTCCTCGTCATGAGCGAAGGGGAAATCGCCTACGACGGGCCGACGGAAGAGGCGTGGAGTCTCATCGGCGATTCGGAAACGTACGGACTTCGCGAACCGCAGACCGTGCGTCTCGGCCGCGCGCTCGGACTTTCCGTCCTTTCCTCCGATATCGACATTACGGCCCGGCAAATCAAAGAAATAAAACGTCTTTCAAAAGAAATTCCGGAAATTTCAAAGGAAACGGTGCAAAAACAGCCCGATTTCCTTACTTGCAATCATGTGCGGTACACGTATCCCGGTGCGGAGGTCGAAACGCTTCGCGACATTTCTTTTGCACTTTCACTTGGGACGATTACCGCCGTCATGGGTGAAAACGGCGCCGGAAAATCCACGCTCATGAACGTGCTCGCCGGCCTCACGGAACCCAATTCGGGAGAAATTTTTCTCGAAGGAAAACCGCTTTCCCGCTCTCTCGGCCGAATCGGATACATGCGACAGGAAGCCGATCTGATGCTTTTGGCCGATACGGTCGAAGAAGAATTGACGTTTCATGAATCGCACGTATCCGAGGAAGAACTTTCCGATTTATTGGAAACGCTTCATCTTTCCGCCAATCGCTGCGATTTTCCGCTCGCACTTTCCAAAGGCCAGCGTCTTCGCACGGTATTCGGTGCGATTTTGGCACGAAAAAAGCAAACGCTCTTTTTGCTTGATGAGCCGACGACGGGGCAGGATCGCGACAGCCTTTCGGAGCTAAAGCGTCTCTTGCAGACGGCGGCCGCTTCCGGGCGTACGATTTTGATGATTACGCACGATACGGAAATGGCGGCCGATATCGCCGATCGCATTCTCCTCATGGAAGGCGGCCGAATTTTGGCGGACGGCGCGCCGCACGAGATCCTTTCGAATCGCACGCTTTTGGAAGCGAGCGGACTTACGGTACCGCCGATGCTCGCATTATCCGAGAAACTTTCGATTTCACCCTGTGTCACAATCGGGGAGGTGATACGCCATGTCATTTAGATTGCTGTGGGAAGGCGCCGGGAAAGAATCTTGGTTTTCCCGCTTGGACGGACGGACGAAATTGTCGTTTCTGTTTCTTTTTTCCGTCTTAATGATTTTGACGGATAATCCGCGGACGCTTTTTGTTCTTTTTACGATTTCCGTCGGCATTCACGCGGCGGCGGGGACGCCCGTCTATAAATGGCGCGCACTTTTCGTTTTCATCATGCTGGCGCTTTGGGGTTCCGTCGCAAGCCAGGCACTCTTCTTTGCGCAAAATCCGAAAACTCCCATCGTGACTCTTATTTCTCCGTCGTTTCCCATATTCGGCGCCTTGACGAACGGACTTTATATTTATCGGGAAGGCATCATTTACGGCGCCGTGCAGGGCATGCGCTCGGCCGCGCTCCTTTCCGTCGGGCTGCTTCTTTGCTGGACGAGCGATCCCCGGCAGCTTCTCCGCGGGCTCACCGCGTGGCATTTATCTCCGCAGGCCGCTTTCATGCTCGTGACGGCCATCCGTTTCTTTCCCGTACTGGCCTCGGAAGCCGGCGAAGTTTTAGTGGCGCTTCGCCTACGGAGCGGCAGCGATTCCGGGCGCAGCGGCGGCATTCGCTATCTGCCCTATATGATTAAACCGCTTTTGGCACGTTGCCTTCGCCGCTCGCAGACATTGGCGCTTTCCGTCGTCTCGCGCGGTCTCTTTTTGGCGGAAGGGAAACGCGCCGAACCTTGGAATCCGCGTGAAAAATGCGTCTGTTTCCTGTTTCTTCTTTTCACCGTTTTCGCAGGCGTCGGAAAAATCCTGTACGCGCTTGCCGGGAGCGGACTTTACATCGGTGCTTTTCGTTTTGTGTATGATTGGACGAAATTATATTTATGAAACAGATGAAGAAACTTCTCGTCTTTTTGCTCTTCGGTATTTCCTGGGCGCTTCTCTTTTGGCTCACGTCCGATAAAACGCCCTGGATGATTTTCCAAAAAACGGCCGAAGAGGAGGGAATCACGGTATCGCTCGGCGATTTGGCCGGCGCAAATTACGATCGCATGGGATTTCCGGGCGGTGTCGTGCGCTATCTTTCCTATGATGACAGCTGGCTTGTCGGTACCGAACGCGGCGAATTGTTTCATATTTCCAAAGAAGGCCGCGAGCTTTGGATGCATTCTTTGGGCACGGGAAAAATTCAATCCGTCACTCTTTCGCCTGACGGAAAAGTCGCATACATCGGCGAAAAAAGTCCCGACGGATTTTTGTACGCCGTCGACACGAAGACGGGGGATATTATTTGGAAATTTGCCGGCGCGACGGTGATCGGCCGCGATGCGTCGTTACGCTCCGAGCCGGCGCCCGTGCATACGGATGTCGATGAAGAAGGAAACGTGTACGCCGTCTTTTATCGCTATTCCGTTTCCGTCGATCAATTACGCACCTACATCAGCCGCATTATCGCTTTCAATCCGAAAGGCGAGGAAATTTGGCGGTATCCGAAAGAGGAAAATATGGACGCTTGGGTCACGTGGAACAGCACGGCCGGCGGGCGTATGGCGTTCGGGACGTCCAATTACGAAAATGCGAATACGATTCGTTACGGCGGGCATGCGTATGTGCTCGATGCGAAGACCGGGGAAGAAATCGCCGTGGCGCGCGTGCCGACCGTCGAACATTTCGAAGCGGCCGTTTTCCGGAACGGGCCGAATTTTTCGCCGGACGGGAAATTTTTCGTCATGACGTCTTCTGACGGGCGCGGATTTGTTTTCGATAAAGATGCGAATTTGCTTTGGTACCGCAAAGTGTCGGGGCCTTTGGAAGCCGGGGGACTTTGGATTAACGCATCCGGCCGCGATGCGTATGTGCTGCCGGACGGCCATATTCTTTTCGGCACGATCAATACCTTTGCGCGCGAAAATTGGCAAATGCCGGCGCCCGTCGTGCATCCTTCGAGTAATTCGATTTTCGTTTTCGATACCGATGGGACGTTTTTGTGGAAATATCAATCGGAGGGGGAAATTGAGGAAACGGTTTTCGCCGCCGATACAATCGCTTTGGCTGTCGGGCGCAATGTCCGCACTCACAATTACGCCGTGCATGGCGCGACGGCGCTTGATGCGAAGACGGGACAGATGCTGAAAACCGTTCACACGAAAGGCCCCGTGCAAAATATCGCCGTTTCGTCGGACGGGAAAACAATGGCGGGGATAGAAGTCCCGGCCGTCACTCCGGAAGGGACGCTTCTGGGAGCTTACAGGTTGCATATTTGGGAGATATGATATGTGTTGATGCGTTGATGCGTTGATGTGCGGATGCGATTATAGGTGTTGCTTCGTAACGATTTCTGTTTTATGCCGCCCACGGCGGCGAGCAAGTGTAGCGAGCGATTATAAAAAATCTTCGGCGCAAGCCGACACCGCTATAGCTCCCAGCTCCCGGCTTTCTGTTTTTTATATGTGAGGGGAAAATATGATTCGGCATATGTTGCGGTATTACGGGCCGTATAAAATGTTGCTGCTCTTCGTCATTTCGGGCACATTTGCGACGGCGGGGATGGATCTTGTCTTTCCGGTCGTCGTGCGCGATTTGATTAATCATGTGCTGCCCGAAAGAAATATCGAAGCGCTTTGGACGGGCGCTTTGATTCTCTTTGCGCTCTATGCCGTGAATTTTGCCATGCAATACGCCGTTTCCTATTACGGTCACGTCATGAGCGCGGGCATTGAGCACGATATGCGCCGCGATATTTTCGCGCACATCGAGGGTCTTTCTTTTTCCTATTTCGATAATGAAAAAACGGGGCAGCTTTTGTCGCGCATCACGAGCGATATTTCGGAAATGTCCGAATTGTCGTTCCGCGGGCCCAATGACGTTTTGATTTGCACAGTCACCATGATCGGGACGCTTTCCGTCATGCTTTGGCTCAATCCGCCGCTCGCGCTTCTAATCGGCGCGCTCCTCATCGTAAAATCCATTCAGACGGTCGACACGAATCGGAAAATGAAGCAGGCTTTCCGCAGAAACCGTGCGAAAATGGGGGAACTCTCCGCGCGGACGGAAGAAAGTCTTTCGGGGATTCGCCTCACGAAAGCTTTCACGCGAGAATCGTATGAAATTTTCCGTTTCAAAGAAAAAAGCGATGAGCTTCGCGCCACGCGTTGCGCGTCGTCCCGTCTCGTCGCGCTCTTTTCGTCCGGTATGAATTTTTTCACAAATATCATCGACGTCACGGTGCTTTTGGTCGGCGGCCTTATGATTGCCGATGATAGATTGACCTTTCCTGATTTAGTCGCCTTTTTGCTCTACGTCAATATTTTTATGAAACCGGTCTTTCGTCTGACTCTCCTCACCGAAGCGTATCAGCGCGGCGTGGCGGGTTTCCGTCGTTTTGAAGAAGTCATGGCGACGGAGCCGACCGCGCGCGATATCGAAAAGCCACTGCCGTTTCCGGAAACATCCGCGGATATTTCTTTCAAACATTTGGATTTCGGCTATGATCCCGAAAGGCTCATTCTGAAAGATTTAGATTTTACGATTGAAGCGGGGAAGACGACGGCCTTTGTCGGGGAAACGGGCGCCGGGAAATCGACGCTGGTTTCGCTTCTCCTTCGTTTCTACGATCCCACGAGGGGAGAAATTACCATCGGCGGCACGGATATTCGGAAATTGTCGCAAAAAGATTTGCGGCGGCATATCGGTATCGTGCAGCAGGACGTATTTCTTTTTTCCGACAGCGTCGCCGAAAATATCGGATACGGAAGAGAAGATGCAACGGTTGGTGAAATTCGGGAAGCGGCGAAGCGGGCGGCGGCGGCTCCCTTTATTGAAGCGCTCCCCGGAGGCTACGATACACCCGTCGGCGAACGCGGCGTGAAACTCTCCGGCGGGCAAAAGCAGCGCATTGCGATTGCGCGCGTATTTCTCAAAAATCCGTCCATCGTCATTTTGGATGAAGCGACGTCGGCGCTCGATACGAAGACGGAGGAACGCGTGCGGGAAACGCTTGCGGCTCTTTCCGAAAATCGCACGACGATCATCATCGCGCATCGCCTTTCCACCGTGCGCCACGCGGACCGCATCATCGTCCTCGATAAAGGAGAAATCGCCGAGGACGGGAGCCATGAAGAATTGCTCGCGAGAAAAGGAAAATATTACGCGCTCTACGAAGCGCAGAAAAAAGGAAATCAGGACGCATTGGCAATGAGCAATGAGCAATGAGCAATTCAGGTGTCGGCTTGCGCCGATGATTTTTTATAAAAAATGCTGCGCTGCGCAACGTTTCCTTTTTCACTTTTTTCTTGCGTGATTTTCGGGTTGTATTTTATAATAATTAAAAGTATCGGTCATTTTGCTCTCCGTTACGAGAGCTTTTTTATTTTGCGGGGAAACAAATGAAGGGAACGTATCGTTTATTAAAATTGCTCGGCCGGCATTGCTGCGGTCTTTCGCCGGCTTCTGCGGATACATTCGGAAAACGTCTCGGCGCATTTGTGTGGATGTGCGTACCGCCGAAAAGAAAGCGCCTCGCCGTTTCCAATATTTTGCGTACGGGGATTGCAAAGACGGAAGATGAAGCGCGGCGCATTGCCAAAGAATCGGCCATGCGTTTTGGGCCGATGGCGGTCACGATGTTTCGTTTCCCGCTTTTGACGAAGGACAATATTTCGGAAACGGTTACGATCAAAGGCATCGAAAAATTGGAAGCGGTGAAGGAAACGGGGAAGGGTTGCATCCTGGCCGCGACGCATTGCGGAAATTGGGAACTCGAAGGCGCAGCGCTTGCCCTCTACGGCATCCCGCTTTTATCCGTCGCAATGAAACAGAAAAACGAAGAATTCGATAAATTTATCACTGAATATCGCTCGATGCCCGGTCAGACGATCGAATATAAAACGGGCGTGCGCGATATGCTGAGACGCTTGAAACAGGGATATTTCATCGGACTTTTGTGCGATCAGGATCCGGGAGATACCGGCATTTTATCGCCTTTTTTGGGGCAGCGGACGCTCACGGCGACGGGGCCCGCGCATTTCGCACTTTTGACCGGTCTTCCCGTCATGACGGCGCTTATTCATCGCACGGGGCGCGATACGTACGAAATCGTCATTGAAGATCCCATCGAAGTGCCGAAAGATGTTTCCAAAAAAGAAGCGATTCAGGCGATCACCGACGTGGTGAATGCGCGCCTCGAAGCATGGATTCGCCGCTATCCGGAAGAATGGTTCTGGCTGCATAATCGCTGGAAATGGACGGATCGGCTCTATCCGGAGGAACGCCATGGAATTTGAAATTGAAAAAACCTATGTGGGTGAAGTGCCGCTGCGTATCATGCATCCCTTTTCGGAAACGAAAAAATGTATTGTTTTTTATCACGGTTGGAGCTCGGAAGCGGAAAAGCAGCTCTCTCGCGCCGTTCTTTTGTGCGCCGCCGGTTTTCACGTGGCGCTTCCCGAAGCGATTCATCACGGGGAGCGGGGCGCTCTTTCCGATTACGAATCGCCGGAAATTTACGAAACGTTTTGGGAAACGATTTTCCGAAATATGGAAGAATCGGGACAAATTTTGTCCTATTTAAAAGGAAAAGGATATGACGCGCCGTGGGTTATGGGACATTCCATGGGCGGATTCACGACGATGGGCGTCGCATATCGTCATGCGAAAGAGATTGCGGGCGCCGTTTCTTTGAACGGTTCCGGTGATTGGACGATGACGCATCTTTTCATGCAGGCGGCCTACGGCATCGATCTCGGCCGCGAATGGACGTTTTACGACGAAATAGCGTCGCGAAATCCCATTTCCTATCTGGAAAATTTCCGAAATTTGCCGCTTTGCATGATCAATGGGGAAGCCGATACGACGGTCGATCCCCGCGCGCAATGGCATTTTGCCGACGAACTTTTAAAGCTTACCGGAAACGGGGCGCGCATCACGTATCCGGGGCTTGCGCATTTCGTCACGACGAATATGCTCGATGATGCCCTCGGTTTCATCAAAGCCAATGAATAAAAAGAATGTCTATACGCTGATTGGCGGTATGTTTTTCATATCCGCCGCATACACCATGCCGGTTCCTTTTTTCCGCTGTACCTGTTTGAGCTCGGCGTCACGGGAGAGAATGTGAAACTTTGGAACGGTATAGTTTTTTCCGTGTGTTTTCTCGTCGCCGGTATTATCCAATTCGCCGTAGCCGCCTACATCGCTTTTTATCACCTGCGAAAAGGGGAACGGTAAAAAGAAAAAAGGGAAAACCACACCGTCATCCTGAATTTAGCTCAGGATCTCCAAATCATCGGAATAGGGAAGGGGAAGAGGAAAGGGGGAAGTCGCGCTTGGCCGAATTCCCTGCCGTCAGCCGTCAGCATACTTGACAAATATATAACATGTATATATATTTATTGACGTAGCGAGGAGCTCCCGCGATACGTAGCGGGTTCCGATACCGTTTTCTTTC
>CAVHIJ010000039.1:0-13380 GCA_963635945.1 bacterium
GGAAAGAGAAGTACGGAGGCGGAAACGCATCGCAAAATGTCGCTCTAAAAGCGAACCGGATATACGACCAGATTTACAATCAGGATGATTGATTTTTACCACGACGAAAGCCGTGGTATTTTTATGCCATTTTGTTTTCACAAGCACCGGCAAGGTGCTTTTTTATTGCCTTTCCGGAACCGCAGGCGTAAAAGAACGGGGACGCACAATGTCAATGGTAATGACGTAAAACAGCGAAAGGAGCGCATTATGGACAAAGAAGCATTAAAAGCACTCGGCCTTACAGATGAGCAGGTGGCAAAAATTTACGAAGACTACGGTAAGAATTATGTCACTAAAGCGCAATTCAACGAAAGGCTGGACGAGCTGAAACACGAAAAGGAGGAAAAAGAGAAAACAGCAAAAGCACTTGACGAACTCAAGAAACAGCACGAAAGCGACGCAGATTTTCAAAAGCAGATAGCGGAACTTCAAAAAGCCGCCAAAGACAGGGAAGCGGAATATGCAAAGCAGGTAGCACAAATGAAGCTTGATTCCGCTATAGATAAAGCCCTGACCGGCGCAAAGGTACGCAATACGAAAGCTGCGCGCGCATTGCTGGACATGGCCGATGCCAAACTGAACGATAAAGGCGAGGTCGAGGGGCTCTCGGCAAAAATCGAAGCTCTGAAAAAATCGGATGGGTATTTGTTCGGAGACACGAACACATCCGGATTTAAGCCGCACGAAGGCGGCGACAACGGCGGTAATACAGAATCGGCCGCCGATCAATTTATGAAAGCCCTCGGATAAGAGGCAGAAAGGAAATTTATTATGGCACTTAATACTCTTGAATACGCGAAGATTTTCCAGACGGCTCTGGACAAACAGATCCGCGAAAAAGCAACTACCGGCTGGATGGAAGCAAACGCCGGGCAGGTGCAGTACAACGGTGGAGATGAAATCAAAATCCCGAAAATGAGCTTGACCGGGCTCGGCAATTATGACCGCGATAACGGATTCCCGCAGGGCGCCGTAACGCTGTCGTATGAAACCATGAAGATGACTCAGGACCGCGGCCGCACGTTTCAGCTCGACGCGATGGATGTCAACGAAACGAACTTCGTCACATCGGCGGGCGCCGTCATGGGCGAATTCCAGCGCCTCTACGTGGTGCCGGAAATCGACGCATACCGTTATAGCAAGATTTACGAAAAAGCAAATGAGGCCGGCAATGTACGCAGCCAGACTGTTACGGTAAAAGACGTTCTGACCGCACTCACCGAAGATATCGCCAAAGTAGAAGATAAGGTCGGCGAAAATGTACCGCTTGTTATTGCGATGTCTATTCCGTGCCGTAATTTGCTGAACCAAGCAACCGGTGTAGAGCGTCATATTGACGTGGCAAATTTCAAATCCGGCGATATTGAAATAAAAGTAAATCGCTTCAACGGCATTCCGATTATCGGCGCCTCTTCTTCCGTCATGAAAACTGCGTTTAGTTATGACGCGGGTGCTTCTGCTACGGCGGGTGGATTCGCTCCGGCAGACGGCGCACTCGGTATCAACTGGCTTATTATGTTGCAGACCGCGCCGATTGCCGTTTCTAAAACGGAAAAGATTCGTATTTTCGCGCCGGATACCAATCAGCACGCAGACGCTTGGAAATTGGACTACCGCAAATATCACGATTTGTGGATTCCGGACAACAAACTCGACGCAATTTATGCTTGCGTCGCAAACGCTTAATTGTAATTTGGAAGGAGGCCGCCAATGATTGAGGATGTAAAGATTCTTATCAGCGGAACAACGGGATATGAAGTGCCGGAAACAGATGGTGCGCTTTTGTCGTATCTTTGGGAAACGACGGGACAGTATATTTTGAATGTGACGGCGCAGGAAGAAATCCCTGAGGAATTGGAAAAACTTCAAGCGCGCATGACTGCGGCGGCCTATATTTCCACTCATACAGCGCAGATTGCCGAAGCGTGCGATATGAGCGCCGTAAAGATGATTAAAGAAGGCGAAGTTTCCGTCGATTTGTCGAATTCTTCGCCCGACACCATCTTGCAGGGTATCGCGGCGGAGCTAAAAGGAAATCCGGAGGAAGAATTGGCATGTTTCCGAAAATTGAGATGGTGAAAAAAGCTATCGGCCATTTATACGATCACGAAATCGTATCTGCTTACAAGTACGAGAAAGTGACCGACGAAGAAACGGGCATCGTCGAAACGAAAAGACAGGAGCTTCCCATCAAGGGGACGCCTTGCCGCTTGGATGTTTCTTCAAGCGACCGCGCGGAAGCCGTATACGATGGAGCAAAGCCCGGAAGCATCGCGCAGAAAATCACGCTGTATCTTGCACCGGAAATCATCATTGCCGAAGGCTCGACGATTGAAATCCGCGACGGCAGCGGGCAGGTGCGCACTTATACAGCGTCATCTGTGCCAACGTACTACGCACACCATCAAGAAATTTCATTATCTCTTATGGAGAAACGGCCGTGAATCTCATGGATTTTGCGAATAAAGTACGCAATGCGGAAGCCGAGCACGATGTATTCATGCGCGGATGCGTGGATGAGTTATCGGGGCGCTTTTTGGCGAAAGTGCGAAAACGTACACCGGTCGGTGAGGGACAGTATGAGATGGCAGACGGCAAGCCCGTCAAAGTCCGAACCGGCGGAGAATTGCGCCGCGCATGGAATACAAAATCGGCACAAAAGACGGGGAAACGATACCGTGCTATTGTGCGAAATCATCTCAAATATGCGTCCTACGTCGAATATGGGCACCGGCAGCACGTCGGCCAATTCGTACCGGTATTGGGAAAGCGCCTTGTAAATTCGTGGGTGCCGGGACAACATATGATGCAAATTTCACACAATGAAGTAAACCGGCAAGCGGGCGCTATTATACAACGTCGATTCCGCAAATTTCTGAAGGGAAAATTGAAATGACAAATGAAATCGTGAATGCCATTGCAAAGGGCATAAGAACCGCATGGGGTAATGATTGCCCGCCGATATACGTGACACAGCTCCGACAAGGATTTTCCGCGCCGTGTTTCTTTATTGAACTCATTGAGACACACACGGAAGCAGGCCTTGCAGGGGCGCTTCGTGGCAAGGGCGCCCGATATCACGATGAAGTTTCTTTCCAAATTCACTATTTTCCCGGAAACGATGAAGGTGATGGCGGAAACGTACGCGCGATGTATGATGTCATCCCGTATTTGGGCATGACCGTCGAGGTAGTCACTCTTGCGGACGGCTCGAAAGTCCGCGGGAAGGATATTTCTCACGTTATAGATGACGACGTGCTCCACACGTCCGTCACCTATGACGTTTTTTATTATCGTGTATGCGAAACGGCGCCGTATATGGAAACGCTTACGCAGACACAGACGACTGCGAAGGAGGATTAGCTCATGGCAGAAAAGAAAAGCAATGCGCCCGTTTTCAAATTGGCGGCATTAGAAGGGTCAAAGAAATATCAAGCGAAAATAGATTTGCTTCGTGTTTTGCTGAATCCGAATGCAGAGTATACCGAGGCCGAAATCGGCGACATTCTTGCGAAAGAACTCGCACGGCCCGTTGTAAAAGAAATGAATTGATTAGGAGGTAAAATATGGCTCTTGGCGGAGGAACTTGGCAGTTTCAGAATAAAATCTTGCCGGGTACGTACATCAATTTTGCGTCGAAAGTCCGTGCGGAAGCGGCGATTGCCGACCGCGGGTATTGTACTATGGCTATTGAAATGGATTGGGGCCCGGAAGAAGAAATCTTTTCCGTAACGGCTGAAGATTTTCAGACCAATACATCGGCTGTTTTCGGCTACGATTATGCCGATGACAAGATGAAAGGGCTTCGCGATCTGTTTACACATGCGAAGATGTGTTATTTTTACCGTCTTTCTAATGGAGCGGTGAAAGCGTCGAATTCCATGGGTACGGCAAAATATGCGGGCATTCGTGGGAATGATATCACTACGGAAATCATCGCAAATGTCGACGAAGAAGGAAAATTTGACGTTAACACGTACATAACCGTGGATGGCGTCAAAACCGTTATGGAAAAACAGAAAGCACTTACGAAATGGTCGGAAGTCGAAGATAACGATTATGTCGTCTGGGCGGATAAGAGCGATACAAAACTCGCAGCGACAGCCGGCATTGCTATGACCGGCGGTAGTAACGGCGACGCGGTGACGTCGAAACAGTATTCCGATTATCTTGACGCTATTTCCCCGTATTACTTTAATACGATGGGATACGTAGGAAGCGACGCTACAATTCGGAATTTGTTTATTTCCAACGTGAAGCGCATGCGTGACGAAACGGGTGCGAAATACCAACTCGTCGTATACGGCGCCGAAGACGTCGACCATGAAGGCGTTATTTCCGTGGCAAATAAAGTAAAAGACAGCGGAGAAGAAGTCGGCTCGCTCGTCTACTGGGTAACCGGCGCGGAAGCGTCTTGCGCCGTCAATGCGTCGCTTACGAATTCCACCTATGACGGTGAATATACCATTGATACGAAATACTCGCAGCTGGAATTAGAGCGTGCCATCCAGGGCGGTCGTTTTATTTTCCATAATGTCACAGAAACCGTATCCGGTGAACTCGTCGGTAAAGTGAAAGTGCTTACGGATATCAATACGTTTACGTCTTTCACGAAACGCAAAAACAGCGATTTTTCGCATAATCAAGTTATGCGCGTACTTGACCAAATCGCGATTGACGTGGCAAATCTTTTCAATAAGACGTATCTCGGACGGGAACAGAACGATGACGAAGGGCGTAAAGCACTTTGGGGCGATGTGGTGTATCTTCACAAAGAATATCAACGCGTCCGGGCAATTCAGAATTTTGTTGATGAAGATATTGAAATGCCGACGCAGGGCACGGAAAAGACCGCCGTGCTTTTGAATATATGCGTACAGCCGACCTGCTGCATGGAAAAACTGTATGCGGCTGTAGTAGTGGCGTAACGGAGGGATAAATAATGGCGATTGATGCAATCAGCACGATGATGGCCAAAGACGCAATTAATGCGCGTTTGGCCGTGGCATACGTGACGGTGGACGGTGAGCGTTTCCGCCTGTTTCAAGCAAAGAAACTCGAAGCGAAAGCCGAAAAAACGAAAACCGAGGTGGATATTCTCGGCCGCGTTTCCAAAGGGAATAAGGCTACGGGGATTAAATATTCCGGCTCTATGACCATTTATAAAAACACGTCCCGATTCACGAAAATGATGAAGGAATACAAAGACAGCGGCGCGGATATTTATTTTGACATGCAAATCACGAATAACGATCCGACGAGCGACGCCGGAGAGGAAACGGTGATTTTAAAGAATTGCAATCTTGATTCTTTGGCGATTGCCGCTTTCGATGCATCCGGTGAATGGCTGGAGCAGGAAGTGGAATTCACGTTTGAGGATTTCGAGATGCCGACGGTACACAAAGACCTGAGCGGCATGGTTTAATGTGGAGGTGATCCAATGTCTGACGATTTCAAAGCGTTTATGACGGCGCCGGCGATTAGATCGCTGGAGGTTTCCTACGTGGCGTCTAAACGATTTACGGATGAAAGCGGCGAGCCCATTGCGTGGAAATTTCATCCCATCACGGCGGCCGAAAATGACCGCTTGGTCGAGGAAAACACTACGAAATTTGTAGGCGCAACCGGCAAGCAAGAAACCAATATGGACATGAACGGGTATATGATGGCGCTTTTGGCGGCATGTATTACGTATCCGAATCTCAAAGATGAGGAACTTCAGAAATATTACGGAGCTATCGGCGCTGACGATTTAGTTTCTCGAATGCTTCTTCCGGGTGAACTTACAGATCTGTTTAAAGCAGTATCGCAGGCGAACGGATTTGAGAATGACATGGATCGGAAAATTAAGAAAGCAAAAAACTAATCACGGGCAATGATAGCTGGGCGAACATTGCCTATTACTGTTTATTCAAATTTCATTGGCCGCCGTCGCAGTTATTGGCTCTATCTCAAGAAGATAGGGCCTTTATTGCGGCCGCGATTTCCATCAAAATAAGAAACGATAAAAAAGCGATGGAGAAAGCAAAACACCGATGAGAAAGGAGAATCATGGCAACCATTCAAGAAGCGATTGAGCTTGTCGACGGTGCATCGGCGACGCTGCGTATGATTGCACGGTCCGCTGAGTCCACGTCAAACAGTATCAGCGAGACGCGCGTCGCATTTGAAAAAATGGAAAATCGCATGAACAGCGCGCGAGGCACGATGGGCGGCGTCGCGTCGTCTTTCAAAAGCATGATCGGACAGTTTGCTATAGGAAACATTGCGGCAAATGCCGTGATGGCTATCGGGCAGAAATTGGCCGAATTGCCGGGAAGGATTACAGCCGCTTCCGATGCGTATGCCGGCATGCAGGCAAGACTTAAATTAGTGGCGGGGAGCGCCCGGGAAGCCGCCGCTATGAATGAACAGATTTTCGCCGCCGCCATTCGGTCGCGCGGTTCGTATGAAGGAATGCTCGCGAACGTCTCCAAACTTGCTATGACCGCAAAAGAAGGATTCCCTAATCCGAAAGAGGTAGTCCCTTTTGTGGAAGGTATTCAGAAGCTTTTTGCCGTCGGCGGTACGGGCGTCGAAGAGCAGAAAAACGCTATGCTGCAGCTCACGCAGGCACTCGGAAGCGGGCGCTTGCAGGGCGATGAATTCCGTTCCATTGCCGAAGCCGCGCCTCTCATTGAACAGATGATCGCCAAAGAGATGGGCGTCTCTCAAGGCGCACTGAAACAGCTCGGCTCGGAAGGGAAAATCACGGCCGATGTCATCAAAGCGGCGATTTTCAACAATATGGCCGACATCAACAAACAATTCGACCAGATGCCGGTAACGTGGGCATCCACTATGCAACAGCTGGGGAATACGGCGACGCTTGCCATGGCTCCCGCCTATGAAGCGATAAATAAATTGGCAAATACCGAAGGGATGAAAAATTTCGTAAACGGAATTTCCAATGCGCTTTTTGTTGCCGGTTCGGCGATTTCTTCGCTTATCTCCGGCATGTCAAAATTGGGCGGGATGATATACGACAACGTCGTTTCTAATCTCAAAGAGACGTGGCAAGTAATGCAAGCATTTACCGTTCCGCTTGCGATTGCCGCATCGTTGTATGCGGGGTATATGGCATATATAGCAGTGACAAACGGCCTTATTGTCGTTTCAAACGGATTGCACGCTACGCAGGCGGGAATTATTGCCGCGCGAAATGTTGTCATGGCGACGTATAACGCTATCGCGGCTATTGCAACCGGCAGGACGGCGGCATTGGCAGCGGCGCAGTGGGCTCTCAATATCGCGCTTACGATGAATCCGATAGGGCTTGTCATTGCGGCGGTTGTCATTGTTATCGGCCTATTCCTGGCATGGCTTGCGGCAACGAAAGGCCTGCGTGAAGGATTGGCGGAAGGGCTCGGTGCGATTGCGAGCGTGACTCAAAGTGTCGTCGATTTCGTTATTAAATGTATCAATAAAGCGATTGACGCATACAACGCACTCAAGGGTATTATGAATGACGTTGTAAAAACCAATTTCCAAATGACGGAACACGTCGAAGTTACCGGCGGCGATTGGGGCAAGACCGTCGAAAACGGAATTAAAACGCTTAGTTTCGATGACGTCATGCCGAAAATGCCGGCGATTGGGGGGATGAATATTCCCATGCCGGGAGGCGCGGCCGGCTCGCCCGAAATGGACGATATTGCCGGAAGCGGCCGCGCCACAGCGGGGAATACCGAGCGCATTGCCGATTCTATGAATCTGCTTGATGAGGATCTCCAATATTTGCGAGATGTGGCCGAACGCGAAGCGATTGATAAATATACGACGGCGTCCGTTACCGTCCAGATGGGGGGCGTTTCCAATACCATCAACAACGATATGGACGTCGACGGGGTCATTAATCAACTCACCGAAGGGATTTACAACGGCATGGTAAACGCCGCGCAGGAGGTGCATGTGTAAATGGCTTACTACTTCTTTATGGGAGTGCTTCAATTACCTGTGCCTCCGGCGAAAATGTCAGTGCAGATACACGGAAAGAATAAGACCGTCAATCTCATTAATGAGGGCGAAGTAAATTTACTGAAAACGCCGGGGCTTACTACGGTGTCTTTTGACGTGCGGCTTCCGAATACTCGCTATCCGTGGGCAAATTACGACGATTCTCTTGAGAATATGGCGGGAAATGCGGCTGTCGGCAAATCGCTCGGGTCGTCTAACATTTTCGGGTTTAATAAGGCATCACATTATTTGCAACAATTTGAGCGTTTCAAAAAAGAAAAAACGCCGTTCCGCTTCATCGTGACGCGCATCGGGGAAGGGATGAATCTTTTATTTTCTACGAATATCCTTGTCACGCTTGAGGATTACAGCATCGTGGAAGACAAACCGCGCGACGGCTTCGATGTGACGGTGCCGGTAAAACTTCGCGAATATCGCCCGTTCGGGACGAAGAAAGCGACGATGACGACGGACGCAAATGGAAACCGGACGCTATCTGTCGAAAATACACGTGATACAACGGATAAAGCAATTCCCAATGCCGTCAAAGTGACGACGGCGGCAAGTGTCTTTGAGGCCGTAAAAAGCGCCGCCGGCGGTACGCTTGATTGGCGTACGGTGGCACTGAACAACGCGGTGGAAAATCCGATTGCCGACGTGAAAGGAATGACTTTGAAGTTATGAGCACGGTAAATGAATTTTCGGGCGGCGCAGGGCTTCAGGTGATTGTGTTTCATAAAGCGACGGGTGAGTATTTCATCCCGGCAGTCTTGGACGGCGTCACGTGGGAACTTTGCCGAAAAGGCGCGCCGGGGAAATTGGCGTTTCGTGTGCTTTATGATGACGTGCTCCAAATGGATTACGGCGATGCGATAGACGTCACGTGGAACGGGACGCAATTCTTTCATGGGTATGTATTTTCAAAAAAGCGGAACAAAGACAGCCGATGGGACGTGGTCGCCTATGACCAGATGCGCTATTTACTCAACAAAGATACATTTTCGTATATCGGCAAGCGCGCCGATGAAGTTATCCGTGAACTGGCCAATGACTACGAGCTTGCGGTCGGCGAATTGGATAATACGGAATTTGTGATTGAGAAACGGCGCGAAAGCAATGCGACAATCTTAGATATGTGCCAAACAGCGCTGGATCTTACCATGATACGCACAAACAAAATTTTCGTGATATATGACGATTGCGGAAAGTTGATGCTGAAAGACATCGAAAATCTGAAAAACGATCTTTTGATTGACGCGGATACGGCGCAGGATTACAGCTACGAAGGGACCATCGATAAAAACACATTTAACTTAATCAAGCTGGATGTGGACGAAGGCGAAAACGGGCACAAAACGTATTATGCGCCCGCTGATACGTCAGAATATCAAAAGAGCGAGACGCGCAAACAGTGGGGCGTGTTGCAATTTTACGAAAACATAAACACGAAAATGCAGAATCCGCAAGATTTGGCAAATCGCTATCTGGAGCATTTCAATCGTATCATGCGTACACTTTCCGTATCGGGCGCAGCCGGTGATTTATCCGTGCGCGGTGGGTCGATGATTTGGCTGAATATCAACCTCGGCGAAAACGCAGAGAAAGAGGCGAAGCAAGTGATATGTGAGCGAGTAACACACCGTTTCGCTAATAATGAGCACACAATGAATTTAGATGTGAGGGGTGACTTTATCACGGCATGAACAATAAATTTTATGAAGCGATACAAGCCACCGTGGCACAAACCGTAAACGGTATGCGGATGGGGGATTACGTTCTCGGCACGGTCGAGGGCGAATCCCCCATTTCTATTAGGATAAATCAGAGAGACTTAATAACGGAAGAATTTCTGATTTTTACCGATGCCGTGCGGGATTATGACGTGGATATTGGGGTGGCACATACGACGGAAAACCGCGCCGGCGGTTCCGGGGATGCATCTTTTGAAAGTCATAATCACGATTATACGGGGCGAAAGAAAATTCACGTATACAACGGATTGCACGCCGGCGAGATTGTAATTATGCTTCGGCAACAGGGCGGACAACAGTATTGTGTTCTGTCGCGCATTTCCAATCATACGCATTTATCGGGGCAATGGGGGTGAAAATATGGCGCTTTTGCCTGATACGTCGATAACGGGAAACGGTGTTACGGTGAAAATCGCAACACAGGAAACGTATCCGAATAAGACGTACAAAATGCAAATAGACGATGACCGCGTACAAGGAACGATCACGAAGGATTTACAGGCCGTCCAACAGGCGGTGTATAAAATCCTAAACACGGAGCGGTACAAACATGTGATTTATTCATGGAATTACGGGGCAGAGCTGAACGATTTATTTGGGAAACCAATACCGTATGTTTTGCCTGAAATTCCCCGAAGAATCACGGAAGCATTGACGCAGGACGACCGAATCGTGGATGTGACGAATTATGATTTGTCGTACACGAAAGACGGTTCGGTGTTGGCAAAGTTTACGGTAGTTTCCATTTATGGAGAATTGGCGGAGGAGGTGATTGTGAGTGTATGAAGATCAAACGGAAAGCGTAATCGAGAAGCGAATGCTGGCACGCATGGCAAATAGTATCGATAAACGCGAGGGCTCTATTGCTTATGATGCGACGATGCCGGCGGCCATTGAATTTATGTTGTTGTATGCGACGGTTGATTATTTTTATCAAAACACATTCGGCGATACGGCTATTCGCGAATATTTAGTCGAACGTGCTAAAGAGCGCGGGCTCACCCCGACGGAGGCAACAAAGGCGATTGTAATTATAGAAGCAATGCCGGAAACGGCAGAGCTCCCCATCGGATCGCGCTACTCGGTGGATGATTTAAATTACGTCGTCACGGAGCGCATCGGCGAAACGAATCAATGGCTGGCACAATGTGAAACGGCGGGCACGGTAGGAAATAAGACAAGCGGAAACGCGGTGCCGATTTCTTACGTTAGCGGGCTTACAAAGGCGGAAATCGTCGAACTTGAGAAACCGGGCGAGGATGAAGAGGAAACCGAAGCATTCCGCGCGCGGTATTTAAAATCATTCGATCCGCAGGCATACGGCGGGAATATTGCCGATTATCAGGAAAAAGTCGGCAAGATTGACGGTGTAGGCGGCGTAAAAGTGTATCCCGTCTGGAATGGTGGGGGCACGGTAAAAGTTGTATTTTCCACATCAGAGCATAAAGTGCCGTCGGCACAATTTGTTTCTAAAGTGCAAGAAGAAATAGACCCGGTCCCATACGCACAAAACGGTGTCGGCATTGCGCCTATCGGGCACCGTGTGACGGTTGAAGGCGTCGGGGAATCAGCTGTAAATATCGGGCTTAAGATTAAATTCTTCGGCTCCGAAACGTGGGAGTCGGCTATTGCGGATATCACGGCGACAATTCAAACGTATTTCGATGAACTCAATGCCGCATGGCAGGATACTTTGACTGTGACAACAGCAAAATATGAAAATCGCGGTATTATCATTCGTATATCGCAAATTGAATCGCGCTTGCTGGCACGGTCGTATGTAGCGGATATTTCCCATACAACGCTAAACGGCGAAGAGGAAAACGTCGAACTTGCGACAACGGATTTAGCGACTATCGGAACGATTGAGCAGGTGACGGCATGATAAAGGTAACGCGAGACGCACATGTCGAGCGATATTATCCGGACGTCTTAGCCGGCGCGAAAGAATTCAAGGAAATCGCCAAAGCGGAGAATCCGGAATACACGCTTATTTATGACGTCGCATGGCAATGGTTCGCTAATACGTTTGTTTTCCATGCGGATGAAGCTGGGATACGCCGCTGGGAAAAAATGCTTTCCATTACGCCCGAATCGGACGCCACATTAGAAGACCGGCGCGCTGCTATATACATGGCTATCAACGGGACGCTGCCGTATACGGAGCGATCGTTTAAGAATTTATGCGACGGGCTGTATTGGAAAGATGCCGTCATCCCACAAGTATCGCCGAACGATTACGAGCTGAAACTTGTAGTTGACCGTGATATGCTGCGTCGCACGCCGGCACTCCTTCGATATGCACGCTTGATTATACCGGCGAATCTGACGATTCAAGCAATGCATGAAACGCCCGTCGATTGGACTATCTATATCGGCGGCGCCAAACAAATCAAAAAGTCTATTACGATTTATCCGATGGGCACCGACGGCGAAGAAGCCGGCGCTACGTGGTATACGGGCATTGCGGCAAGATATGCGGATGATGTCGATTTGTATTCCGAAAAACGGAAAACGGTTACAAATACCGGGCATGTCGGCGGTGTCGTACGTATTCGTAAAAAATCTGAAATTGGAAAATAAAGAAAGGAGAATCGCATGGCAGAATTTAACAGCGTGACCATGACGCGAAACGGCTTGCGCCTGATTGAGCTTTCGCAAGGCATGGGGAAACCGCTCACATTTACAAAAATCATGATAGGAGACGGTACACCGGGTACGGGCGAGGATATCACAGCTTATACAGCCCTCAAAAATCCAAAACTCACGGCAAGCATCACCAACATCAAGCCGATAACGTCCACATCGGCAGAGGCTCGGTGGGCAGTGTATGGGGCTTACTCAAACAGCACCCTTTCCGCAGGTTTCTATATCAAGGAAGCGGGGCTGTATGCGAAGGTCGCAGCGAGTGATTATGCCGATAAAGGCTGGGATGGGTATGCGGGCGAAGAATTCCTTATCGGCTACGTATCCGCGAAAGACGGAAAAGCCGACTGGCTCCCGGCGGCAAGTGTTGCACAGGAAACGCAGGAAATTGTCTTTTATTCGTCCGTAGGCAACGCTTCAGCCGTGACGGCATATGTGCCGGAAGAATCTTTTGTGAAACATGAAGAATTAACGGCGCATATCGAAGATGGAAATCCTCATGCTAATATTTTCGCAAAATATGCGACGCAGGCCGCGCTTGATTTAGTCAAGACTCAGGCAGGAATCATCGATGGGGATGTTTCTAACGCTAATAGCTGGTGGGTGAAGCTGGGCGGCATAATTCCGCTTATTATTCAAGGGGGCAAGTATGATGGTGATTATCGAGGAAGCGGCGGAAACAGCTTGATATTCCCGAAGAAATTTACATCTAAATGCTTGCATGTTTCCGCTACAAGATGGTACGACGCAACGAATCGGGCTGCTATTATTCACATTAAAAGCGTATCGACATCCGGCGCAACTTTTGGTGGCGCTGTAAATGACAGCGACGGCGGTGCTTATTACAACACATCCGGCAAATACAGCTGGCTGGCTATCGGTATTTGACTCAGGAGGTATACATGGCAACTTGGAACAGTTACGTATTGACGGAAAAAGGCGAGGC
>CAVHIJ010000040.1:0-4299 GCA_963635945.1 bacterium
CAATTTTAATAAAAAACATTAAAAAATATCAAATAAAAAGCGGCACACTTTCTTTATACACCGTCTCCGGCGCGATATCGATATTTCCTTCATCCCACGTCAAAATACCGTGAAAAATTGACGGATTAAGGGCAATTTTTTCGTTTTCAAGAAGCGAAAATGCATTCCCTTTAAGGATTGCCGGATTAAAAACCCGTTTTTCCCCCGTGGAAAACGTAATCAACAATTTTTTATCGGGTCGCGCCACTGCCGACAAAATTTTTATGCACGCCTCCGCATTTCCGGCATAGCAGATATCATCTTGAATATACATAAGCCACCTCTTATTCCATCGGCGGAATTTTTTCAAAATGCTCGCCTTGTACCGCTTGATTCCAAGCTGCATACGCTGCTTCTTCATGGTAAGCAAGCTACCCGACTACCATACGGAATTGCCTCCTCGGAAGTGATCCCGCCAACAACTCACCGTCAATTCCGATAACTGCTTCATATTCTCCGTAATAAACATGTACATGCGGTTTGCTATGTTGTCCGATATCGCGAAACAACATATAAATTACAATCCCCGCAAAACGACTGAGTTCCGGCATAAAAACGCACCTCCTGCTGATTTTTATTATAGCATAAAATTAACACCTTCGACGATAATTTGATTTGAAAAATATACAAAAAGAGGAAAAATATCTCTACCCAAATCTTTTTATATGCCGGCAAAGCCTACAAGACACTTTGCGCCGATTACAACAAAAAACTCCGCTCTTCGGATTGAAAAACGGAGTTGTATTTTGTTTCCGAAAATTACGCTTCGGATGTCGGGACGGAAAATGTTTCCGCAGTCGACTCTTCGACGACAGTTTCCTGCTGCGGCGCATCGATCGGTGCATGAATGGAATGATAGAGGAAGAGGTTTCTGACCTGCTCTCTGTCGATGGTTTCCACTTCGAGGAGCGCATTGGCCATTGCGTAGAGGACTTCGCTCTGTTCCGTCAGAATGCGGAGTGTATCTTCATAGGCTTCCGACAGATATTTGTGCATTTCCTCATCGATGACGGTCGCGACGTTTTCGCCGTAATTACGCTCGCTGCCGAGTTGCTTCCCAAGGAAAATCTGCTCTTGGTGCTCGCCGAAAATCATCGGTCCCAAGCGTTCGCTCATGCCCCATTCCATAATCATTTTGCGGAGAATGGCCGTCACTTGCTGTAAATCGCCGGAGGCACCGCTGGAAATTTCATTGAATACAATCTGCTCGGCGCAGCGCCCGCCCAAAGCGACGCGAAGTTGTGCGAGGAGTCTCGATTTTGTGATAAAGGAACGTTCTTCCTGCGGGAGCATCATCGTGTACCCGCCGGCCTGGCCGCGCGGAATGATTGTGACTTTGTGTACGGGATCCGCATCTTTCAAAACGGTCGCCATAATCGCATGACCCGATTCGTGGAAAGCCGTGATTTTCCGCTCTTCTTCGCTGACTTTATGGCTGCGGCGTTCCGGCCCGTAGCATACTTTTTCGCTCGCTTCTTCCAAATCTTTCATGATGATTGTCTTGCGGTCAACGCGCGCCGCCAATAGTGCCGCTTCATTCAGCAAATTGGCAAGTTCGGCGCCCGTAAATCCCGGTGTCTTTTTGGCAATCGTCTCCAAATTGACATCATCATCGAGCGGTTTATTTTTCGAATGAACTTTCAGAATGGCGATACGACCGGCCAAATCCGGACGACCCACCGTCACGCGGCGATCGAAACGACCCGGACGAAGCAATGCCGGATCCAAAATGTCCGGACGGTTTGTCGCCGCAAGCGTAATAATCCCTTCATTGGCACCGAAGCCGTCCATTTCGACCAAGAGCTGATTGAGCGTCTGCTCACGTTCATCGTGACCACCGCCAAGACCCGCACCGCGCTGGCGACCGACAGCATCGATTTCGTCAATGAAAACAATACAGGGCGCATTCTTTTTCGCCTGATTGAAAAGATCGCGCACACGCGATGCCCCGACACCGACAAACATTTCCACGAAATCGGAACCGGAAATCGAGAAGAACGGTACTTTCGCTTCGCCCGCGACCGCTTTGGCCAGAAGCGTTTTGCCCGTACCGGGAGGCCCGACGAGAAGAATCCCTTTCGGAATCTTGGCACCGACCGCCGTATATTTTTCCACATCGCGCAGGAAATCGACCACTTCGACCAATTCTTCCTTGGCTTCGTCTTCGCCTGCGACATCGGCAAAAGTCACATCGACCTGCCCTTCCTCGGTCATTTTTGCACGGGATTTGCCGAAATTCATCACACGGCCGCCGCCGCCCTGGGCCTTATCCATCATCCAGAACCAGACACCGATGAGAATCAGAATCGGCAAAATGGAAGAGAGTAAATTCATCCACCAGGAAGGTTCTTCCGGCGGACGCGCCGCAATGGTCACCTGATGGTTATTCAATGCGGGCAGCACCGTCGTATCATTGTCCGGGATATACGAATCGAATTTCGTCCCGTCCTTCAGTACTCCCTGTACGTAATTATTCGTGAGAACGACGGATTGCACTTTATCATCCGCCACCTGATGCATAAAATCACTGTACGTGATATGCGATTTATTTTCCGGAGTCTGCACGAAGGAATTGAACAGGGAAACCGCCAATACGATAAGCAGTACATAGAGAGCTACGTTTTTAACGAACTTATTCAATGTTTCCTCCTTCATAAGGAAATACGTGAAACCAATGCCCAAAAGGCTGAAAATGCAAGATATCAGATAAAAAGTATTTTACCATATAAAAGAATTTCTGTCACGATATATAAAAGAAAATCGTCGCGGCAGGCCACCGCTTTCGTATGCACTTTTCACCATGCGCTAAAAAGCCGGCCGCACAATACGCACGGCCGGCTTTCTCCGCTGTTTTCAGGAACGCATGTACACTTCACTCTTCAACGTACACACATCGGGGAGATTTCTGTATTTTTCCGCATAATCGCAGCCGTAACCGACGATGAATTCATCCGGTACTTTGAAACCGGTGTATTTCACATACACTTCTTTTTGACGGCGTTCTTCCTTATCGAGGCAAATCGCGAGCTCGACGGAGGACGCACCGCGGCTTTTGAGAAGCGGCACCAATGCATGCATCGTAATCCCCGTATCGATAATATCTTCGACGACGAGCACATCTTTTCCGCGGATATCGCGATCCAAATCCTTTTTGATATTGACGCTGCCGGCGGAAACCGTATTGTTTCCGTAACTGGAAACGACCATGGAATCAATCGTGAGCGGCAAATCGATTTCGCGCATCAAATCGACCAAAAACGGCATGGCACCTTTCAAAATACCGACCAGCACCAAATCACGGCCTTTATAATCTTCGGTGATTTGCCGCCCAAGCTCCGCAATGCGTGCATGCAGCTCCTCTTGTCCGATCAATACGCTCTTGATGTCTTTCATCAGGTTTTCCATCCGAATTCCTCCCTCGATGCCGGCGATGTGCCTGAAATAAATTTATGATTTCCGATAATGCCGGGTATCCCCGGGTGTAAAAAGAAACGAATGTTTTTCCGCTTTGACCAAAACGCCGGCCGCTGACGTGATTTTCCCCGTTTCCGCCTGTTTTAGGAAACGGATAATGCGCACGGCTTCTTCCGCCTCCGGCACGCGCCCTCCCGCCGAAAGCCACAGATCGCGGATTGCGCGATAACGTAGCGCTTCCGGAATGCGGAAAATATTTTCTTTATCCATCCGAATGCCGTCCGCCGTTTTTTCGACAGATGCAAGGAAACGCATCGCTTCCGTTTCCAAATATTCTTCATCGGCTCGGCAGGAATCCGCCATGCGGCAAAGTACCTCTTCCACCGCAGGATTGTAATACCGAAGCTGCGGCAAAAGTTCCAGACGAATTTTATTTCTCGTCGTGTCCGCCACGTCATTTGACGCATCGTGGTACGGCATATACGGGTATTCTTTTACGAATTCCGAAATTTCTTCTTTTGTGAAACAAAGAAACGGACGAATAAGATCGCCGCGGGCGGGACATATGCCGGAAAGTCCGCGGTTTCCCGTCCCGCGAAGAATTCTGTATAAAACGGTTTCCGCCTGATCGCCCTTATGATGCGCCGTCGCAATGACATCGCAGTTTTCTTCTTTTGCCACACGCCGCAAAGCTTCATAGCGCAGATTTCGCGCGACCGTTTCCAAAGAGCCGCCGTGCGCCGCCCGATACGCCGGCACGTCGATTTCCTCCGTGCGGCACGGGACACCGATTTCACGGCAAACTTCACTCACAAATTGTGCCTCCGCCGCCGCTTCGTCCCGAAT
>CAVHIJ010000040.1:4309-7239 GCA_963635945.1 bacterium
ATGATGATTCACGACGGAGCAGCTGAGCCGAAAACCTTCCGTTTCCGAAATTTCATGTAAGGCAAGGAGCAATCCCAAAGAATCGGGGCCTCCCGAGACGGCGGCCAAAATCCGTTCCCCCGGCGCCCACATGGCATGCCGCGCGGCAAATTGCGAAAGGCGCGACAGAAATGTGTCCTTCATCCGATTTCGGGCTTCACGACGTCCTCGTCCAAAAGCCCCTCCGACAATCCCCTGTCGCTCACGGAAATTTCACTCAGGGCAAAATATTCCATGAGTGCGTCTAAAACGGCGACGCCGGCGACAATGATATCCGCGCGATCCGCCCGAAGCCCCTTCACATGGCAACGCTCTTCGTACGACATTTGATAAAGCATTTTCAGCATATCGGAAACAGCTTCCGCCTTGATAATGTAATCCTGCACTTTCGAAGGTTCGTACGATTCAAGTCCGAGCAGCATGGAGGCGAGCGAAGTCGCCGTGCCTCCCACGCAAATCCAATGTTTGACGGCCGATAAATCCTTCGATTCCTGGAAATGTTTCAATGAATATTTTTTCAATTCACCGATACCGCGCGCCGTCGTCGTGTCGAACATGCTGGAGCACCGCACGCAGCCGATGGGAAAACTTTTATGGAAACCGATCGCCGGCCCGAATCCCATGCAAATTTCCGTGGACCCCCCGCCGATATCGACGACGGACGCCACCGAAGATGCGGAACCGATCGCCCCCAAATAGCTGTAAAAAGCTTCCAAATCTCCCGGAAGAATTTTGACGGAAATTCCCAAATCATCCATGACGCGCTGCGAAAAGCTCTGCCCTTCGGCGGATTCACGTAAAATCGCCGTGCCGTATGCACGAATATCCTCGGCCCCGGCCAATTTCGCCGCCGCCGTAAAATTTTTCACCGCTTCAAAGGTCCGCTCACAGGCCGCAGGCGAAATCAAAGCCTTATCCGTCATGGATTCGCCCAGACGCGAAGGCTCCATCCCCTTGCGAAATACCTTCCAATTCCCGCCGGGCATACCGTCTGCGACAATCAGCCTGACCGAATTCGTACCGATATCAATGACCGCACGTTTCATTCCCGATTCTCCTTACGGAAAAAGGAGCGCAAAGCTCCTCCGTCACTCAATCGACGCGACGGGCTCCCCGTCCCCCGCGCTTCGATTCCGTATTTCGTTTCAAATCCAGCAATCTTTCATCGCTGTCTTTCAAAAATCTCGATAATTTATCTTCAAACGAGCCGAACATCGGTTTACGACCCGCACCGAATGCCGGTTTCCTCGGCATTTCGCGCACGGGCATTTTTTCCTCTTCCCGTTTCTCCGCCGGAGCCGGCGCCGTTTCCTTTTGTCCCTCCTCTTTCGCCTGCTTCATCGAAAGCGCAATTTTTCCCTTCGCATCAATGGAAATAATTTTCACGCGCACGACATCGCGCACCTTTAAAAATTCATTCACATCGCTGACATATGCATCCGAAATTTCGGAAATATGCACAAGTCCCACCTTTTTTTCGGGCAAATCCACGAACGCCCCGAATTTCGCAATCCCGGACACTCTTCCTTCTACAATACTGCCCACGTCCAACGCCATGTAAAAATGCCTCCCATGCCACGCGAAAGAATTCAAATCCGCCGATAAAACAAATACGTCATCATTATACGAGACTTTGCGACAAATCGCAATTATTTATTTAATGTAAGGCACTTCTCCGGGTTTGACCATGCCGAGTTCATCACGCGCCTTTTTCTCAATCATTTCCGGATCCTCCAGATCCTTTTTCTTCGTTTCCAATTCTTCCTTCTCGCGCATGAGTTCGATTTTCTTTTCTTCCGCATCGGCAATCTGCCTGTGCATGAGATAAATTTCGTATCCCTTATATCCGACAATCGCCAAAAACAGCAGTATACCGCAAAGAATCAATGTCTTCACATAGCGGCGATCGCTCTTTCTCCTTTTTTCAGTCACGGCTTTCCCTCCCGCGCATTTGATTCACCCATTTGAAGAAGGCCGGTTCGGCGGCAAGTTCCGCCTCGTAAGCGGCCTTTTGAGCAGCCGATTTGAAACCGTAATCCAGGAATATTTCCGCGTCCTTCCATCGATTGTCGTCATGATACATGGCGCAAATCATGAGTTTTCCGTTTTGCTCGGCCGATGCGACCAGGCAATCACCCGCCGCTTCCGTCATACCAGTCTTGACACCGTTCGCCCCGGGATACCCGCCGGACAGAAATTCGTTTCGATTATCGACGACAATAACCATCCCGTCTTCGTAGACCATGCTGTGCTTCGTCTGTTTCACAATATCGCGAAATTCCGAATTCTTCATGGCATATTTGGCAATGCGCGCCATATCTTCGGCCGTCGCATAATGATTCGGATCCGTGAGACCGCTCGGATTGGCAAAATGCGAATTTTTGGCGCCGATACCTTTCGCTTTTTCATTCATCATCTCTATGAACCGCTCGTACGTCCCGCCGACCGTTTCCGCTGTAACGACGGCCGCATCATTTCCGGAGGCAAGCATCATCCCCGCCACGACTTCCGAAAGCCAAATCGACATACCCGGACGAAGTCCCAAGAGAGTCCCATCCTGAGAGGCGGCAAGCTCTGTGATTTTCGCATCCTGCCAAAGCAGATGACGCCCTTCTTCCAAAGCCAAAATGCAAGTCAGCATTTTCGTCGTGCTGGCGGGATTGATTTTGGCCGTGCCGTTTTTCTCGCCGTAAATATCGCCCGTTTCCCCGTCCATCACAACGACGGAAAGCGCCTGCGTTTCGGGAAACGGAAGCGGCGCGGGCTTCTCCGGAGGCGGAGGCGTCAAAAAGACGGCCGCACCGAAAGCCGCCGCCGCCAAAAACGCGATAATACCGGATATTTTCAAAAATTTATTCATATTTCACCAACATTCGGGGACTTCCGGAAGG
>CAVHIJ010000040.1:7249-7693 GCA_963635945.1 bacterium
CCCCGTGACCAGCATGGAAATTTCAATATCGGAGAGAAGCTCGCCCTTATTTCCGCGAATTTCTCCGTGAAGCGAAAGCATACGACGGCCGTTGTGCCGAATCGTCCCGTGCAGGTGAATCCGCCCGCCGATGGGATGCGTTTTCACAAAATTCATGGACAAATTCGTCGTCACCGCCGATTTCCCCACGCTCACGATAAGCCCCAGCGACATCGCATCGGCCATCGCGGCCAAAATGCCGCCGTAGAGGAAACCGCCCGACTTCGTATACGCCGGCACCACATCCATCCCGACGGTAATGCGCCCGCGGGACACCTCTTCCACTTCGATATGAAAAAAGCGCGACACGGCCGGATGTTTCGTATACGCATACCGAATATAATCCGGCATCAAATCGGCCGGGATTCGGAATGTTTCCCCGCACTCGGCTTTTTTGAATAATGT
>CAVHIJ010000040.1:7703-11275 GCA_963635945.1 bacterium
TCCATCCGCTTTCGCCGCCTTTCTTCATTTTTTTATATTGTAGCATCTCATGAAAAAAATGAAACAGGAAATTACGAAAAAATTATAAAAAAATGATGCGCAAAAAGAGCCGTGACAAAATGCAAAAATGTTTTGTCACGGCTCCTGTCTCGCTATGTTTCTTTTTTATTTTTCGGCCACAAACACTTCCACGTCGCGCCGGCCGAATTCCCAGCATTCATCGAATTCTTCCATGCAAAGATCGATACGGTTTCCGATAATATCGCCGCCGGTATCCGTCGCGACAGCCATGCCGTAGCCCGGCACATAGACGGAAGATCCCAAATCAATGACATCGGGATCAACGGCCACCGTGCCGCGGCCGGCTTTTGTCCCCGTCGCCGTAATGCCGAGTCCGTCTCCGTCCGTCGGATGATACGCCGTAGCTTCCATATACACGACGCGGCCGACCGTATTCGTCCGATCCCCGCAGCGTTTGGCGCCGACCGTCCCGGCCTCCACCGTATATCTGGAAACGACATCCCGATGAATCACCGTATCCCCGCACAAGTATTCATCGACCGTCACGATTTCTTTTCCGTGCGTCCCGTTATAAATGACTTTTTCCGTCCCGGAATTCATTTTGGAATCATACCAACGCACATATTTCATCGGCATCGTTTCCACATTCGACACGCGGCGCACGGAAAAAGGCTCTTTATCCGTCAAATGCTCCGCCGTATGCGATTGTGAGAGTCCCATGCCGAAGGCAGTGATCGAAATCGCCGTCGCCGCCATAAAGAAAAATCCGATTCCCGCACGCAAACTCGAGCGCCGATCGGTATACCCATTTTTTATTTGGTTCATATTTCTCCTCCTCATGGTCAATATTCTACCATAGGCGGATTTTTTGTCAAATATTTCCATGTTTACAATACGGTATACCATCTACTTTCATGAAACTGACGCCGTTTTTCTCTTCCGCAAAAAATAAAATTTCAAAAATATTTTTTACGTACGTACGAATAATGTCATCATTTATTCAGTATTTACAAGTATTTCCTTAATCCGCTTTTTGTAAACTCTGTTCATCCTGTACGATACGTTCAAAAAAACTATGTTTCGGCAGCCGTGCATATCGTCCGAATTTTACGGGATTTTTTGTTTAAAGGCGATTTTCGTGTCCTCGTATCATGTACAAGCCTACTATCGTCCCCAAAATTAAGATGGGCTTTTTTTATCTCATTATTTTGAAATACTATTTTTTCGGATTGATAAATTTCACCGATTCAGATAGCCCCCACTTCGGATAAAAATTTCAAAAAAATAAATTATTTTTGTTCCGAATTTGATTCAATTTCATATCCGTTTCTCCCACTTTCAAAAAATGTCACGCAATCGGAAATCGAAGGCATGCCGTATATAGTGTCTATTGGAGAAGCACTGCGGTGAAAATGCAAAGTGCTGACGGCTGACGGCTTTTAATCGGAGCGCTGCGCGGCATTTTTTAATCGCTCGCTTTGCGCGCTTGCGCTGCGCGCAGCTTTTGCCGCCTTCGGCGGCGAGGCGAGAAGAGCCGATCACAACATAATCAGTCGCCGTAGGCGACACCTCTTAAAGCCGTTATCCGTAAGCCGTGAACCGTAAGCAAAAGGCATACAGTAAAAAATGAAAAATGACGAATGAGCTTAGCGCGTCATTCGTCATTCGTCATTCGTCATTCAGCTCATCACCGGTACATACGGTTCCATTTTTTGGTGGAGCGTCATTTTGCTTGCGCGGTCGCGTTCTTCGGCGGCATGCTGGAAAATTTCCTGTGCGCATATGCGATTTTCCGTCGCGATTTCTTTTTTCCACGTCCCGTCGGGCTGCATTGTATGTGCTTTTTGATTATCGGCCAGCTCCGTATCCACCATCCGTTTCACGCGCGCGGCCAAATCCGGATCTTCCACCGGAATCATAAGTTCCACGCGGTCATTGAGATTTCTCGGCATCCAATCGGCGCTCCCAATATAGAGCTCCTCTCGCCCGCCGTTTTCAAACCAGAAAATCCGGCTGTGCTCAAGGAAACGACCGACGAGGCTTCTCACCGTAATATTTTCCGAAAGTCCCGGAATGCCCGGAATCAGGACGCAAATCCCGCGGACGATGAGCTCGATTTTGACGCCCGCCTGCGACGCTTCGTAGAGCTTTTCAATGATTTCCTTATCCAAAAGAGAATTCATTTTCGCAATCATATGCGCTTCTTCCCCGTTTTGCGCATGTGCGATTTCGCGATCGATAAATTCCATGCAACGCTCGCGTAAATTGAGCGGCGCCACAATGAAAGAATTCCACATCGGCGGATCCGAATAACCGGAGAGCAGATTAAAAAATGCGGATGCATCGGCGCCGAAGAAATCGTTGCAGGTAAGAACCCCCAAATCCGTATACAGTTTGGCCGTCGACGCATTGTAATTTCCCGTCGCCACATGGACATAGCGGCGAATGCCGTCTTTTTCGCGGCGGATGACAAGCGTACATTTTGAATGCGTCTTGAGTCCGACGAGCCCGTAAATGACGTGTGCACCCGCTTTTTCGAGACGCCTTGCCATCAAAATATTATTCGCCTCATCAAAACGCGCCTTCACTTCCATGAGGACCGTCACCTGCTTACCGTTCTGCGCCGCATATTCCAGCGCCTGGATAATCGGAGACGAAGAGGAAACGCGGTAGAGCGTCTGCTTAATGGCCAAGACGTCCGGATCTTTCGCCGCTTCCGAGACAAATTTCACGACAGAATCGGCAAAAGATTCATACGGCAGATGGATGAGCAAATCTTTTTCGCGGATCATGTCGAAAATATTGCCGTTTCCCAAATCAAGCTGACTTTTCGGCGTGTGCGGATGCGCTTCCTTATACCGCAGCCGGTCGCAGCCCTTCATCCCGCAGAACGAAAAATACATCGTGAGATCCAACGGCCCGTCGATGGCATACATATCTTCTTTTTCGAGATTCGTCACCTGCGCCATAAAGCGAAGCAGGAAACGGCTCGCGCCCGCCTCGTATTCGAGACGCACCGCCTCCCCTTTTTTTCGTTTCTTGAGCTGACGCTCCACTTCGGCGACAAGGCTCCTCGCATCTTCCTCATCGAGCTCCAAATCCGCATCACGCGTAATACGGAAAGCGCCCGTTTCCAATAAATCATACCCGACGAAGAAACGATGTCCGAAATGCCGAATCACATTTTCCAAAAGGACGAAATCCCGGCGATGCGGCAGCGACTCATCCTGCGGAAGCGCAATAATGCGCGGCAAGACGGACGGCACCGGCACAATCGCCGTTTTGACGTCAATATCATCCTCATCGGCGTCCTCATCCTTTTCGTTTTTCTCCAAAAGAAGCGCCACATTGAGACTTTTCGACGCCAGGAACGGAAAAGGATGCGAAGAATCGACCGCCATCGGCGTCACGACGGGGAAAATTTCCCGTTCGAAATACGCTTCCAACCACCGTTTCTGCTTTTCATTCGCTCCCGCGGGAGAAATGAAACGAAGCCCCTCTTTTTCGAGCGCCGCCGAAAGCTCCTTCCGATAGCGGTATTGCTTCTCGAC
>CAVHIJ010000040.1:11285-13294 GCA_963635945.1 bacterium
GGCATTGTCTCGTGCCTCGCCGTCTCGCTCCTGCTGATGTTTCAATCCGGCCACACGCACCATAAAAAATTCGTCTAAATTCGAGCTCGTAATCGCCAGAAAATTCAATTTTTCCAGCAGCGGATTATTCGGATCGACCGCTTCCTCCAGCACACGATTATTGAAAGCGAGCCACGACAATTCGCGATTCAAAATACAACGGGAATCCATGTTTCCCCTCCTATCTTCTCTCCAAACCGGCTTCCATGCCGAACACATTCCGGAAAAAATCTTTTTCTTTATCGAATACCCACGTTTCCAGCGCCGTATTTTCATCGCTGTCGTAGCGGATGATCAAACGCTCGCCTTTCACCTCGGCCGTCACGTGTTTCAATTTTTGTTTTCTTGAAATATCCATCGCGCGGACGATACGGAAAATGGCGATAAGCTTCATTGCGGTCATTTTCGCCGATTCGTCCAGCACGGCAAAAGGCTCGTCATCATCGGCGGGGACGCGGCTGTGATCGTAATACACAATGCAAGCGACCATGTCTTTTTCTTTATCGGAAAGGCCGAAAATATCAATCCCATTTACAATCTGGCAGGCCTGCGCGCTTCGTCCGAGCAAATTCACGTATTTGCCGACCTGGCACAGAATAATCGCCATGCGCAACAGAAATTCGTCGCGTTCGCCCAAATCGTTGATACCGCGGAATGCGGAAATGACCGTTTTCGCGAAATTTTCCATCGCTTCGGCATGCGCGGGCTCGTAATAATACCGGTCCGCAATGGAACGCGTGAGCTCCAAATTTTGTCGGCGCATTTCGAAAAGCGCCGGATCATTCGTACGCTTGGCGCCGTAGAAAGCCGCCGCGGCTTCGATGAAAGTCGTCCCCATGAGAATGAGACGAGAAACGGAAACGTGATCCAATATTTCTTTGTAAATGAGCATCGTCGGAAGGACGGCTTCCGCGCTTTGCTCATTTAGCCCATATTTCTTCATGAGAAGCGGCGGCGTCATGCGTGCCGTTTCCTCAAAGACTTTATAAAATTCCGATGGCGTGATGTCCATCCCGTCGCAGGTGCCCATATTTTTGCCCATAAGCGTCGCCATCATGCGCGCTTCGTGCCCGCTCATGACAAGGCAGCCGGGATTGTATTGCGCAAGCGATTCCCAGAGCGGAAGGAGCACCGTGTGGACGTATTCGGCCATCGCCAAAGGGAAATCGACGGATTGGCGCTGATTGACGCGGAACGTTTCCAAAAGGCGAAGCGTCCCCGTGTGCACGTTTTGCTGATATTTGAGCGCGCCCTCTTCCCACAGCGTGAGCCCGAGGCACCCCGACGTCAAATCGACGTAGAGATAATTTTGCGGAGCCGTGCCGCGCTGTTCCTCCGTCCGCCGCACTTTGTATTGAATGGTGAAATGTTTGAAATAAATTTCCTGCGGCATATCGATGATTTCCACCCGGAAACCGGTATTCACGTGAATCAAATCGAGTATGGCGCGCCGATTTTTGGCCTCGCGGAAAACGGCCGTCGCATAGACGCGGTATTCCGTCACGCAATAATCGGAAAGCAGCTGTTTCAGCCCCGAGAGCATATCACAAAGGCGACGAATGGAGGCAAAAGAAAGCCTTTTTTCCACAAACGCTTCTTCGCCGAAAGAAATTTCTTTTCGCACTTCTTCCAGCACTTCGATGCGATTCATCCCGCCGTATTTCACAATGCGCATGGAAAGCGACATGGATCCGATATGGATGATGCCGTAAATCAAAGGTGTCATATGCGTCTTACCTCTCCTTTGTCCCACACAAATAAATATAAAATTTATATCCTTTCTTTTATTGTACGCTTGATGTGATATGTCGACAAGTCCTCATTTGAAGACGGACTATCGACTATTCCTCCAAAAAAGGCGAAAAAAAATAAAGCAAAAGAGGCGGACCGGAAATCCGCCTCTTTTGTATGCCGCTTTCGGCATGGGAGAAATGTATATAGAAATGTCGTGATACGACTGGACTGTGACT
>CAVHIJ010000041.1:0-13167 GCA_963635945.1 bacterium
CGGTATGGGCGATACACTGACGGGTATCATTGCGGCGCTCATCGGCCAGGGCGCGGCGCTTCTTCCGGCGGCGTATGCGGGCGTGTATTGGCACGGCGCGGCGGGGAATTTAATGGCGATCGACGGACCGATCGGGTATACGGCAAGTGAATTGGCCGGGAAACTTCCGCTTGCGCGGGAATTGATTGCGGGAAGGAGAGAATGATGAAAAAATTTCTGAAATGGCTTGCGGCGGGTTTTGTCGTCCTGGGTACGGGTCTTTTGGCGGCGGGCTGCGGCGATGCGGCGAAGGGTGCCGAAAGTGCCGGCGGCGGAAAGGGCGGCAGTGAGCTTGCGATTCATGTGCTCGATATCGGGCAGGGGGATGCGACGCTTTTGTCCAAAGACGGGAAATGGGTGCTGATCGACAGCGGGGACGTGGAGCACCGTCCGCAAATGAAGCAATATTTGAAACAATATGGGATTTCGGAGCTTTCGAAAGTCATCGTGACGCATCCGCACGCGGACCACATGGGCGGGATGCTGGCGGTGTTTCAAACTGTTTCCGTTAAAGATATTTACGATGACGGCGTTGCGACGAGTACGAATACGTATCGTACGTATCTGAAAAATATCAAAGCGAAAAATGTAAATTATCACAAGACGAAATCGGGCGATGATATCGCGCTTTTCGACGGTGTGAATTTCCACGTGCTCGCACCGGTCAAAATTTTGAAGGATAATAAGGGCGAGGACGATTTGAATAACAATTCGATTTGCGGTCGCCTTTCGTACGGGAATTTCTCCATGATTTTCACGGGGGACGCGGAAGAGGTCGAAGAGAAGACGATTTTGGAAACGGGTGCCGCAGTGAAGAGCGATGTGCTGAAAGTCGGGCATCACGGGAGCCGCACGAGTTCGTCGACGGCATTCGTGAAAGCCGTTTCTCCGAAGGTCGGTATTATTTCCGTCGGTGCGGGCAACAGTTACGGGCATCCGCATTCCAAAACGATGAAGACGCTCGAAAAATACAATGTGCAGATCATGCGTACGGATCGCGACGGCACGGTCACGGTGAAGTCGACGGGCAGCGGTGATTTCACGATTACGAAAGAAAGATGAGGCGGATATGATGGATATAGAGACGTTTTTGGATCGCATCGAGGAGGATAAGGCTGTCCTCATGGATGAGGAGGAGTGTGAGGTGATTGTCCCCGTTTCCTGGATTCCGAATGCGCATGAGGGGGAGGCGGTGACGCTTCATATCGAGGAGGATCCGGTGCGGGAAAAAGCGGCGCGCGAAGAGGCGGCGGCTTTGCTGAAAGAGCTTTCCGCGGAAAATTGAAAAAAGGCAATAAAAAAAATCGCCGAGAGGCGATTTTTTTGTGTCACAATCTTCTTGCGCGTTTTGCTTGAAGTTCGGCTTCCACTTTGGCGAATGCATCGGCGAGGCGCTCAAGGCCTTTTTCGAGTGTGGCGCGCGGGCAGGCCAGATTCATGCGGAGGAAACCGCTGCCTTCGGCGCCGTATTCGTATCCGGGCTCGAGGGAGAGGCGCGCGTCTTTGGTGACGACGCGTTCCAATTCCGTATCGGAAATCGCATAGCCGCGGCAGTCGAGCCAGGCGAGATAGGTGCCTTCCGGTTCGACGAGTTTCATGCGGGGAATATTGGATTTAAGGAAAGCGCGGAGATAGGTCAAGTTTCCGCGAATATAATTTTTGGCTTCATCGAGCCACGCCGCGCCGTCCGTGTAAGCGGCTTCGGCGGCGATGAGACCCATGAGATTGGGTGCTGCGAGGCCGATGCCTTTCATTTCACGGAGGAAGGCGTCGCGAATGTCCGGATTCGGAATCCAAATGTCGGCCAATTGCAATCCGGCGAGATTGAATGTTTTGCTCGGAGAGGTGCATATGACGGCGTTATTCGCGGCTTCTTCGCCGAGGGTGCCGAAAGGCGTGTACGGGACGTCCGGATAGGTGAAATCGCCGTGAATTTCATCGACGATGACGCGTACGCCGTGGAAGCGGCAGACGCGGCTGAATTCGGTGAGTTCTTCGCGGCTCCACACGCGTCCGACGGGATTGTGCGGCGAGCAGAGGATGGCGAGTTTCACATTTTTTTCGGAAAGAAGTCGCTTGATGTCGTCGAAATCGTTCATGACGTATTTGGAGCGGCGGTGTGTGAGTGGGCAGCTGATGAGGCGGCGCCCGTTATTCAGAATCGATTCGGCGAAACGCGGATAGACGGGCGTCTGAATGAGGACGGCGTCGTCGGGTTTCGTGAGGGCGCGAATGGCGATATTGATGGCGGGCATGACGCCCGGTGTCATGACGAGCCATTCTTTTTTTGTGTCCCATCCGAAACGATTGAGATACCAATTGTGCATGGCTTCGTAATAGGATTCTCCGGGTGCGGTGTAGCCGTAGATACCGTGCGCGATGCGCGCTTCGAATGCTTTCGTGATAGCGGGGGCGACGCGGAATTCCATATCGGCAATGCCGAAGGAGATGACGTCGTCGGTGCCGGTTCTTGTTACGGCGTCGTCGTATTTTTCGGAACCGGTATTTCTTCTGTCAATCACGGAATCAAAATCGTACATGGGGAGCTCCTTTGCTTCGTCGGAAACGGAAAAAGTTTTCGAGATGTGTCGTTTTATCGTTTCATCTCACAATAAAATAAGTTTAGCGCAATCGGAAAAGTTTCGCAAGGGAGCGCGGGGAAAGTTTCTTAAAAAATATTTTTTCCTTTTATCGTTTTGATGAAGGCAAAGGCATGATATAATAAAATTAAGTATTTTTATATTTTTTCGGGGAGGATATTATGCTGACGGATATTGAAATCGCACAGAGAGCGGAAATGTTGCCGATCGGAGAAATCGCGGCGAAGGTCGGGATTGCCGAAAGTGATTTGGAGTATTACGGCCCGTATAAAGCGAAGGTGTCTTTGGCGCTTACAAAGCGGGTGAAGGAAAATCCGGTGGGGAAACTGATTCTCGTGACGGCGATTTCTCCGACTCCGGCGGGTGAGGGGAAGACGACGACGACGGTCGGGCTCGGCCAGGCGATGGCCAAACTCGGCAAGAAGGTCATGATTTGTCTTCGCGAACCGTCTCTGGGGCCGTGCATGGGTGTGAAAGGCGGCGCGGCCGGCGGCGGTTATTCGCAGGTCGTCCCGATGGAAGATATCAATTTGCATTTCACGGGCGATATTCATGCGGTCACGACGGCGCATAATTTGCTTTCGGCGATGCTGGACAATCATTTGCAGCAGGGGAATGCGTTGGGCATTGATCCTCGCCGCGTCGTGTGGGGCCGTGTGCTCGATATGAATGATCGGGCGCTGCGGCATATCGTCGTGGGGCTTGGCGGTACGGTGGATGGTGTGCCGCGCGAAGACGGTTTCCAAATTTCCGTGGCATCCGAAATCATGGCGATTCTGTGCCTGGCGAAAGATATTCCGGACCTCAAGGCGCGTCTTTCCCGCATCATTATCGGATATACGTACGACAATAAACCGGTGACGGCCGGAGACATTCACGCGGCGGGCGCGATGACGGCGCTTATGAAGGATGCTTTGAAACCGAATTTGGTGCAGACGCTGGAGCATGTGCCGGCTTTCGTACACGGCGGGCCTTTTGCGAATATTGCGCACGGCTGCAATACGATGCTCGCGACGCAGACGGCGCTTCACCTGGCGGATTACGTCGTGACGGAAGCCGGATTCGGCGCGGATCTCGGCGCGGAAAAATTCCTCGATATCAAGTGCCGCTTCGGCGATTTGAAACCGGCGGCCGTGGTGCTCGTGGCGACGATTCGCGCGCTCAAGATGCACGGCGGCCGCGCTAAGAATGAGCTCATGATTTCCGATCCGGAAGCGGTCAAAAAAGGCCTCCCGAATCTCATGCGCCACATTTCCAATTTGCAAAAATACGGCGTGCCGGTCATTGTCGCCATCAATAAATTCCCGTTGGATACGGAAGAAGAAATGGCGGTCGTGGCGGATGCGTGCCGCGGCGCGGGCGTTTCCGTCTGCGAATCGGATGTATTCGTGAATGGCGGCGACGGCGGTATGGCGCTTGCCGAAGGGGTACTGAAGACGATGGAAGAAGGTTCGCATTTCGCACCGATTTATGCGGACGAACTTTCGCTCAAAGAAAAAATAGAAACGGTGGCGCGCGAAATTTACGGCGCAGCGGCCGTCCAATACGATGCGGCGGCGGAAAAAGCGATTGCGCACATCGAAGAAATGGGATTCTCCCACATGCCGGTTTGCATCGCAAAGACGCAAATGTCCTTCTCCGACGATCCGGCGAAAATGGGCGCGCCGGAAGGATTCACGCTCCATGTACGCGAAGCGCGCGTCTCGGCGGGCGCCGGTTTCGTCGTCGTGCTGACGGGTAAAATTATGACGATGCCGGGGCTTCCCAAGCACCCTGCGGCGGAAAATATCGACGTGGATGCGGACGGCAATATCACGGGACTTTTCTGATAACGTTTCAAAAATCGGTTTCCGAAAAGAAGGAAACGGTTATATTCCGAAAGAGGATGACAGTATGATTTTGGACGGAAAGGAAACGGCGGCGGCGCTTTCGGCGTCTCTTAAAGAAAAACTCGCAGGGCTTTGCGAGGCGCATCGCATGCCGTCTTTGGCCGTCGTTTTGGTCGGCGATGATAAACCTTCGGCGATGTATGCGGCTCATATGCTGAAAATCGCGGAGGGGTACGGCATTTTTGCAAAACTCATTCAAAAAAGTGCGGACATTTCCGAAGAGGAGCTTATCGGCGTCATTCGCATGCTGAATTCCGACGCGGATGTGACGGGGATTCTCATGATGATGCCGCTTCCCGCGCATATTACGGAGTCGCATGTGATTGAGGCGATGGATCCCGATAAGGATATCGACGGGCTCACATCGGCGAATTTGGGACGGCTTATGGCGGGGAAAGACGGTCTTTTCCCGTGTACGCCGCGCGCCTGTATGGAAATTTTGCATCATTATAAAATTCCGATTGACGGTAAACGTGCCGTCGTGCTCGGGCGTTCCATTGTGGTGGGAAACCCGGTCGCGCAGCTTTTGCAAAAGGAAAATGCGACGGTCACCGTCTGCCATTCGCATACGAAAAATATGGCGGACATCTGCCGGGAGGCGGATATTCTCGTCGCGGCGATGGGACGCGCGGAAGCGGTGACGGCGGATATGGTCCGCCCGGGTGCGGTCGTCATCGATGTCGGCATCAATCGCAAAGATGGGAAAACCGTGGGTGATGTGTGCTATAATGAGGTATTACCGGTGGCGGGCGCCGTCACACCGGTCCCCGGCGGGGTCGGAAGCGTCACGACGACGATGGTCATCGAAGCGCTGATCCATGCTGCGGAATTGCAAAGAAAATAAGATTTCGATTTCCGAAAAGAGAGGTGGCGATGTCCGTGAAGAAATTTTGGCTGATGTTTCTGGCCTGTTTTCTTCTTTGCGGTGCCGTGTATGCGGCCGATGTGTCCGCAAAAGAACAGCGGCGGGACGGATATTTCGAAAATACGCGGACGGTCGTCATTCTCGCACCGATGGATGCGGATGGAGCGCCGTATATCGCTTCGCGCATGAAAAAAAGTTTGAACGGAATTTTCCGCTATCCGTATTATCGCCCATCGGAGGCGGTGTATGTGAGGGGCGAGTCTTTTGCGAAAATCGCGGAAGAAAATAAGGCCGATATCGTCGTGATGCCGGTCGTCGCGGAATTCACACAATTTCGGCATTACAGACCGTTTTGGGACGGGGATGCCGTCGTGACCACGGCCGCGCATCTTTTGCTTTATTATTGGGAAACGGGAATGGACGGGACGGCCGTATCGGAGGCGACATTCTTCGACAGGAAAGAGGAAGGGCCGGATACGGATCCCGATTGGATTTTCGATGCGATGTGGAAACAATTGATGAAACGTTTCCCGTATCGTCGCGTGCCGATCGACAGAAGCAAAAATCTGACGGGACATGCGGAAGTTTCCGAGGAAAGAAATGAATCGTAAATTTTGGATGGCCGCATTCGTAGCGGCCGCTTTCCTTTTGGGCGGCTGCGGCACGCCGAAGGTAGAGACGACGGTGGCGCAAAAAGTGCGTGCGCCGCTCGTTTTCACGGCCACGGTGGTACCGGAGGCTCTTTTCAGCCTGCCCGTCATCCCGCAGGTATCGGGGACGCTTTTAGCGCCTCTTCCGGATCCGGGGACGGAGCTTTGCGCGGGGGATACGATTGCCGATATCGATACGAGCCAATACGATGCGCAAATTGCCGAAGGGGAGGCGCGTCTGGCCTCGCAGCCGGCGGCCGCACCTTCTCTTGAAGAAGACGGCAGCATGGAAGCTTCCCTTTTGCAGCAGGGCATCATCACGCGCGCCGAATATGAGAAATTGCGCGGGAAAAAGAGTCGGACGGTCGCGGTTTCCGGAAACGAAGCGATGGAATCGGCGTTGGCCGCGGCGAAAAATGCGCGCGCCGCCTGCCATATCACAGCGCCCATTTCCGGCATCGTCGCAAAAATTTACGTGCAAAAAAATGTCGCACAGGCCGGGCAGCCGTTGCTTCTTATTCGACAGGACAGCCCCGTAACCGCGGAGATTGAAATTCCGTGCGATATCGTCGCCGCGGTGGATGAAGCGAAGGAGAAAAGGACGCTCACCGTCTCCCTGACCGATGCGGATCGCTCGCGCGTATGGTTCGGCGAGCTGAAAAAAGAAGGCGAGGAAGCGGGGAGCCCCTTTGCGGTGTATCGCGTGCAGGCGGATAATCCGGACGGGAAACTCATTATCGGCGAAAAATACGATTTGCGCATCGATACGGGGCGCGAGACGGTGGGAATTTCCGTCCCCACCAAAGCGATTTTCGACGGAAATAAAGTACAGATCGTGACGGAAGACGGTCTTTTGGATATACGCTCTGTCATCGTCGGCGCGGATGCCGGCGAGAATACACTCATCATCGGCGGTCTCGAAGAAGGGGATCATGTCGTCGTTTCTCCCGATACGAAACTTTCCGTCGGGACGAAAGTGAAGGAGGATCTATGAATCGGATCGAATTGATTGCGACGGATTTGGATGATACGCTGCTCTGCCGAGATGTGTCCGTTTCCGAATATACGAAGGATGTATTTCGGCGTGCGAAGGAAAAGGGTGTGCGCATTGTCGTCGCGACGGGGCGGATGTTCTGTGCGGCAAGGCCGTGGGGGCGCGCAATAGGTGTCGGCGATGTACCGATGATTGTGTACACGGGTTCGATGGTCGCGCGCTGCGAATCGGGGGAAATTTTATCCTGCGAGACGCTGGATGTTCCGATTGCAAAGGAAATTTTGGAAACGGCCCGCGCCGGTGGTTTCTATGTGCAATATTATGTGGATGATACGCTGTACGTGCCGTATTATTGCGAAAAGACGGAAAAATACGAAAAATCCTGCGGTGTCGCGGCGCATGTCTTGGGCGATGATTTTTGGAAACTCGATACGCCGCCGCTTAAAATTTTAATTTACGAAGACGATTTGGGACGAATGGAAGAAGCGGAACGCACGTTTCTTCCCGCCTTTTCGGAAAGAGCGGGATGGGCGAAATCGACGCCTTTCTTTTTGGAATTCAATGCGAAGGGGGCCTCGAAGGGCGCGGCGCTCACGAAGCTTTGCGCGGAGTGGGGCATTCCTTTGGATAGGGTGATGACTTTTGGGAACGCACAGAATGACGTTTCCATGCTTTCGATTACGCCGTGGAGTTTCGCTGTGGAGAATGCGGCGGAAGCGGCCAAGAATGCCGCGCATTTCATGACGGATTCGAATCAACACGACGGTGTGGCAAAGGCGGTGGCAAAATATGTGCTCGGAGAATCATAAGGAAGGTTTTCGCTTCGTCATTGTGACGGGAATGAGCGGCGCGGGGAAAACGACGCTGCTCCGCCGGCTGGAGGATATCGGTTTTTGCTGCGTGGATAATTTGCCGCCGGTCTTGATCACAAAATTTGCGGATCTTTGCATGGGCGGGGATCCCGGAATGCGGCGCGTCGCCGTGGTGACGGATGTGCGCGGCGGTTCTTTTTTCGAGGCGCTGCCGCAGGCTTTGGAAGATTTGGAGGAGCGGGAAATTCCGCATCAGGTGATTTTTCTCGAATCGGACGATGATGTCTTGGTGCGTCGGTATTCGGAATCGCGCCGCCGTCATCCTCTCGCGCCGGATCGCCGCGTGGCGGAGGGCATTGAGGAGGAGCGTCGGATTTTGGCGCCGATTCGCGAGCGTGCGGATATTGTCATCGATACGACGACGATGCGCGCCGATCGTCTGATTTCCGTATTGGAAGACAGGTTTCCGCTACCGAGCGATGCCGTGAAAATGAGCATCAATGTATTTTCTTTCGGTTATAAATACGGGATTCCGCGCGATGCCGATGTAGTCATCGACGTGCGTTTCCTGCCGAATCCGTTTTATATTCCCATGTATAAGCATTGGTCGGGACGGACGCCGGAGGTGGCGGAGTATATCGAAGCGGCGCCGGTGACGCAGGCGTTCCTTTCGCATGCGTACGATTTCATCGATTTTTCCGCCGCGGAATTTTCCCGCGCGCGCAAGAGCCAATTTACGATTGCGGTGGGCTGCACGGGCGGTTTGCATCGATCCGTTTTCGTGACGGAGAAACTGGGCGTTCATCTCAAGGAAATGTATGATTTGGTGAATGTGGAGCACCGTGATTTATTCCGTAATCATGTGGAACGCGACGGGGAGGGCGTATGAGAAAGTTCTTTCGGTGGCTGTATCCGGGGCTCGGCATCAAGCGATGGATGTTTCTTTTTTCCGTCGGACTTCTTCTTTGTGCTTTCGGTGCGACGCTCGTTTTGAATTATCAGCTCGTCGGCGTTTTGGAGGAATGGGTTTTCCGCCTCGTCTACGGAATGACGGGTCAATATAATCTCATGCTGCCGGCGACGGTCGGTTTCGTGTGCATCGGGATCGGTATCGGGGGGATGCTTCTTGCGATGCGGCTCGTGGTGAAACGTTTTATCTCTCTTCTCGCACCGGAATCGCAAGATGTGTCGGAACAGATGGTGACGCGCGTGCGGCTTGCGAGAGGTCCGAAAATCACGGCGGTCGGCGGCGGGCACGGTTTGTCGAATTTGCTGCGCGGACTGAAGACGAAGACGTCGAATTTATCGGCTATTGTGACGGTGGCCGATGACGGCGGATCGTCGGGGCGCCTGCGCGACGAAATGGGAATCATCGCGCCGGGTGATTTACGCAATTGTCTCGTCGCGATGGCGGATAAAGAATCTCTTTTGGAAGAATCGTTCCAATACCGTTTCGGCGGAAAGGGCGAACTTTCGGGGCACAGTCTCGGAAACTTATTCATTGCGGCTCTTATCGATGAATTCGGCAGCGCGGAAAAAGGACTCCTTGCCGCGAGTAAAATTTTGAATATCCGCGGGCGCGTCATTCCGGCGACGACGGAGCGCGTGACGCTTTGCGCCGTCATGGAAGACGGACGGATTGTGGCCGGCGAGTCGGAAATCACGGCGTATCCGGGGAAAATTTCTCAAATGTCCACGATTCCGGAAACGGTGACGGCGGCGGCCGATGCGGCGGAAGCGATTCGCCAGGCCGATTTGGTCGTCCTGGGACCGGGAAGTCTCTATACGAGCATTCTGCCCAATCTTTTGGTGCCCGGGATTTTGGACGCGATTCGGGAAACGGCCGCGCCCTGCATGTACATTTGCAATGTGATGACGCAACCGGGGGAAACGGACGGTTTCACGGCGGGCGATCATTTGGAAGCGCTCATCCGTCATGTGGGGACGGGCGTCATCGATTCGATTTTGGTCAATACCGAAAGCCCTTCCGAAGAGGTCCTTTCGCGGTATCGCGAAGCGGGGGCGGAGCCCGTTTCCATTGATACCGAAAGAATTCATGCTATGGGGATTCACGTCATCGCCTTGCCGCTTTTGGGCGAAGAAAAAGGCGCCGTGCACGATCCGCTCGTCCTCGCCGAAGAAATTGTGCGCCTCAAAAATATTTTGCACTCGAATATCGCACCGGAAATTTTGGAAGATTATTTACGGAGGGGTGCCTGATGTCGTTTACGGAAACGGTGAAAAATGAGTTGGCGCGCCTCTCACGTGAGACGAAAGAAGAGCGCGCGGCCGAGCTTTTGGCACTTCTTCGCATGAGCGGCTCCGTCGTGACGGGCGGAAGCGGCGCATGGGGCGCGGAATTTACGACGGGAAACAATGCGGTGGCCCGCCGCGTCCTCGTCACGATGAAAAAAGATTTCGGGCTCGTCCCCTCCGTCATGGTGCGGCAGGGGCGGAAACTTCGAAAGAAAAATGTGTATACGATTTATGTCCCGCCGCAAAAAGAAGGGACGGAATTTCTGATTGAAATCGGATTTCGGCCGATGGGCGGATCGGACGATACCGAAATTTGCAAAACGCCGGAAATGCGGCGCGCGTATCTGGCCGGCGCGTTTCTGGGCGGCGGATCCGTAAACCGGCCCCAGGGCGATTACCATTTGGAAATGGTGACACAATCGTATCGGTTTGCCAAAGAAATCATGGCGATGATGAAAACATTCCGTCTCAATCCGAAAATCACGGATCGGAAAAGCGATTATATCGTCTATGCGAAAGAAGGCGATGCGGTCTGTCGTTTCCTCCAAATCATCGGCGCCGTGCAATGCTACATGGAATTTGAAACGGTGCGCGTGACGAAGGATGTGCGCAACAAAGTGAATCGCCAGACGAATTGCGATATGGCCAATGAAAAGAAATCTTTCGCGGCGCGCGAGCGGCAAATGGCGCAAATCCGCCTCGTGAGAGCGCATTACGATATGCGGCGCCTGCCGAAATCGATTGCGGAAACGATGGAGCTTCGCGAAGACAATCCGTACGAGACGCTGGCCGAACTTTCGGAAATCAGCGGCATTTCAAAATCGGGTCTCGCACATCGGTTTCAAAAATTGGCGCAATTGGCCGAAGAAATCGAAGCGGAAACGGGAGAAAGGAGCGGGACATGAAATTCATTCAATTTAAAATCGGCGATATCGTCCAAATGAAAAAGAAACATCCTTGCGGCTCGCAGGAGTGGGAAGTGATGCAGCTCGGAAGCGATATGCGCGTGAAATGCCGCGGCTGCGGTCGCATCGTCCTCATCGCACGCCCGAAATTTTTGAAAGGCGCCAAAAAAGTCCTGAACCGCGACGTGGAAACGGACACGCCCGAGCTCATGGCAAGAAGCGAAGAATCCACGATTCACGAATGAGGAAGCGTTGCCTTTGACGAGAAAGGAGCGTGATAGCCGATGTCCGCAAAAAAGACCGAAGTCAGAGAAATGGCTTCGGTTGTACATAAAACGCCGAAAAAGCGAATTATTTCCGTCGATATAGAAGGGAAAACGAATGGAAATCATAGCTTGATTAATCAAATTTCCTTTGTCGACGGAATGGGAAAGGCTGTACTGGATGAAAAATACGAAAACGGTATTTTGACTAAAAAGCAGAAAGATGCCATTCAAAGATGTTTGAATTTTGCATCGATTTTAGTCGGTTTCAATTTAAACGCCGATTTAAAAATTCTCGGCGATAACGGATTTTATCTCAATCAAAATATAGTTTGCATCGATTGCGCTTTGACTTTTCAAGCTTCGGAAATTAAAGCGGAGCGAAAAGAGTGGGGCAAATGGCAAAATGGGCATAAAAAGAGACTGAAAGAGGTATGCCAATATTTTGGAATTGAAGCCGAACATTTTCATACAAGCATCGTCGATGCGACATGTAGCATGAAACTTTTTTGGAAATTAATTGCCAAAACCGAGAAAATGGTTGTTTTGAAAACGACGAAAGCGGAAAGAAGACTTGTTTCTTCACCGGAGGAAGCAGTAAAAACGAAAGGAGCTGTAATCAATATGGTAAATAATGAAAAAACGGAGCCTACGCAACTTAAGATCGGAGATTTGGTGAGCGTGCCGGAAAGTAAAGCTAAGAATCATTATGAGGGTATTGTGGAATTTGGCGGCGTGACATTTGTCATTCATTTAAATACGAGAGAATACGATTTGCTAAGACGTATTCGCGTTGTGAATCCGGAGTATACGTTGAATTGTTTTTATGAAACAATTTTGCGGCCGAAACAAATTAAATTCCTTATTGATAAATGGGCAAAAGAGCAAGGAAATCTCATGGAACCCGTTTTGGATGTCGAGGAGGAAACGGATTGAATTTTATCGGGAAATTTAAAGTCCCGTAGTTTGCGCTTTTAATGGTTTTTCGTGTATTTATTGATACTGCACGAGAATATTATTATTCTGTTTGTGCGGAAGCTGATTAAACCGGATGAAAAAGATGATTGATGAATGAGGTAAAAGCGTTTTATCGATAGGTAAGGAGACGTGACGGGTGGATTTTCTTAAAGAGCTGAATAAAGAAACCGATGCTTTTATTTTTATATGCGGAAGTTCTTTGCTTTGTGGGATAATTCCGGTGAAAGAATAAAGTCGTTTATTAGGGAGAAGGAGGATGGAGTAGTATGAGTTTATCTATTGTTTTAACTGCCGAAGAAAGAAATTTGGCCGAAAATTATGCAAAAATGCACGCTCTTTCTCTTAGTGATGCTTTCAAAAAGGCATTTTTTCGACAAATGGAAGATGAAGAAGATCAAAAAATTGCCGATGACGCTTATCAAGAATATCTTGATAGCGGATGCCAATCAACTCCGATAGAAGATTTTTGGAAAGAGTTGGATTCCGAAAGTGTATAAACTTGAATCTTTTGCTCGATTCAAAAAAGAATTTAGAAAGCCGGATAAGAATGTACAAAACCGGATTCGTTCTTGGATTACCGAAAATCTTGTTAATATCGAAGATCCGAGATCTTTAGGGAAGGGATTGATTGCAAATCGTAGCGGTCAATGGAGATATAGAATCGGTGATTACCGATTGATTTGTCTGATTAAAGATCGGGAGCTTATTATTTTGGCGCTGTCTATTGGGCATCGTCGGAATATATATAAGCGGTACGTATAAAAGTTTCAATAAAACTGATTAGTATATTGTTTATGAACTCAGGCAATTAACTGATATTGTATTGACGCTCACTGCTTCACATAGCGATGTATTTTGATAAAAATGAAAAGTTTCCTAAATTTCGAAATTGGCATAGAATTTATATGCCGATTTT